>CAJBOO010000027.1 GCA_903956845.1 uncultured Burkholderiales bacterium | reverse complement strand
TGCGGGTAATGACACCTTTGTCGTCAACGGCTTGGAAGACGTGGTCATCAAAGCCAACATCAATGCCAGCAACAAAGTGGTGTTTGACCTGAGCAAAGGTTTTGACAACACAGACAACTTGGACGCGCGTGGCATCGCCGAGGTATTGCTCGGCAGAACCCTCACGGATACCGAGTATCAGTTTGTGCAGTTCATTGGCTTCAACCCATCGACAGTCACATTCACCGGCGCCGATGATGAAGACGATGAGTTGACCAACGACACAGAACACATGTCAGACATGAAAGGGTTTGGCGGTGACGATGTGCTCACGGGCGGCACCAACAAAGACACCATGGACGGTGGCAATGGCAATGACATCTTGGATGGTCAAGAGGGCAACGACAGCCTGTATGGCGGCGGTACCGACGCCAGTTTGGCTGACAACGATACCTTGGACGGCGGTGCGGGCAACGACACCATGGAAGGCGGTTGGGGCGATGACACCTACTTCCTTGACAACGCGGGCGACCTTGTCATTGAAGAAGACCAGCAAGGCTCAGACACCATCGTGGTCGAATTCACGGGATACACCTTGGGCATAGCGCTGGAAAACCTGCAGTTGTCTACTGAATCAAGCACCACTAACCTCAGGGGAACAGGCAATGATGCCAGCAACAAACTCACAGGCAATGCAGGCAACAATACCCTGACCGGCAACGCTGGCAATGACAGTTTGTATGGCAATGCGGGCAATGACAGTTTGTTGGGCGGATCAGGCGACGATTGGCTCGATGGTGGTGCTGGCGCTGACAGCTTCAATGGCGGCAGTGGCAATGACACATACGTCCTCGACGGCACATTCAATGCTGCAACCAATGCTTGGGAAACCAAGGATGTGATCAGAACCACAGCAGAGTCGTCATTGACAGGCAGTGGAACCGACACGGTCGTGGTGGGCTTTGACAACTACACCTTGCTCACGAATTTTGAAAACCTGGTGGTCAACACGTCGGTGGATGTGGGCTATGGCATCCAGGCTTCGGGGAATTCGGTGGCCAATGTGTTGACCGGACATGATGGTGCCAATACCCTCAATGGCTGGGATGGCAACGACACCTTGGATGGACAGGCGGGTCATGACTGTTTGATGGGAGGAATGGGTAACGACAGCCTGTTGGGGGGCGACGGCGCGGATACGCTGGACGGCGGCAACGGCAATGACACCATGACAGGGGGTGCTGGTAACGATGTGTATTACATCAATCCAATGGCTGATCAGGTCATCGAACAAGCAGGCGAAGGGATTGACCTGGCCATCATTGGCTTCTCCGGTGAATACGCCATGACTGCCCATGTGGAGAACGTCAGTTTGGCCTTGAATGCCGTCGCCAACATCACCGGCAACGATGCCAACAACGCGATGCTTGGTAACCGTGGCAACGACACCTTGTTCGGTGGCGTTGGCAATGACACCTTGGACGGTGGCACAGGCAGTGACTCTCTGGTTGGCGGCGCAGGCAACGATGTCTACATGGTCAACAGCAGTGAAGTGCTCGTCAAAGAGGGGATGGCCAGCGATGGCACATCGGATGAAGTGATTGCTTCTGTCAGCTATACCTTAGGAAGTTTCCTTGAAAACCTCACATTGACTGGCTCGGGCCATTTGAATGGCTACGGCAACAACGAAAACAACGTGATGGTCGGCAATGCGGGTGACAATGTCCTGGATGGTGCGGCTGGAGCGAACACACTGAACGGCGCTCAGGGCAACGACACCTTAACCACGGGCACCGGCGCAGACTGCATGATGGGCGGAGAAGGCAGCGACAGTTTGTCCGCCGGTACAGGCAATGACACCTTGTGGGGTGGCGCCGGTGCCGACACGCTCGACAGCGGTGGTGGCAACGACGTGCTGGCAGGCGGAGACGACAACGATGTCTACCTCATCAACGATGCACAAGGACGCGTGAGCGGCGATACAGGCGGTGACTTGGATGTGGTGTACACCACCTCAAGCCGAATCAATGCGGCGTCTTGGACTGGCATTGAAAACCTGATTTACAAAACCGCACAGGGTGCAACCTACCTCACTGGCAACAGCGGCAACAACCTGATCAAGTCAGGCGATGGCGCGGACACGCTGGAAGGCGGCAGTGGCAACGACACGCTGGACGGTGGGGCAGGCGATGACACGTACATCATCGACAAAGCCGAAGAGCTCAACTGGATCATTGACACGGGCGGCAAAGACACTGTGTCTATCAATTGGAACAATTACACCCTGACGGGTCAATTTGAAAACCTGACCTTGCAAGAAGGTGCGGCCGTGGCGTTGACAGGCACAGGCGACGCGAATGAAAACGTCTTGACAGGCAACAGCTATGCCAACACCTTGGATGGCGGCGATGGCAATGACAACGTCAACGGTGGTGCAGGCCATGACAGCTTGATCGGCGGTCTCGGTGACGACACCTTGGACGGTGGCGCCGGCTATGACACGATGTACGGCGGCGAAGGCAATGATGTGTATGTGATCGACAGCGTGGGCACACAGCCCAACACGGACGTGATCCTGAGCGAAATGGCAGGTACGGGAAGTGCTGATGCGATTCAATCATCCACGCTCAGTTTGGACCTCAACTTGGCGCAGTGGGCGTTCATTGAAAACGCCAACCTCAGCGGATCGCTCAACCTGTCTTTGACAGGCGACGACTTGAACAACCGTTTGTTGGGCAACCTGGGCAACAACACCTTGTTTGGTGGCGCAGGAAGCGATACGCTGCTGTCGGGTGGTGGCAATGACTCGCTCATTGGCGGGGATGGCAACGACGTGTTTGACATGCGTGATTTCGATGGCAAAAACACGATCGATGGCACGGCAGGTGTGGATGTGGCGGATTACAGCCATCCCGGCAATGACTTTTCCGTCATCGTCAACGTCTCGACAGGCTCGGTGACGAAAGTCCGCGGCGGCATATCGGTCAAAGACGCTTTGGGCAACATTGAAAAAATCATTGGAACGAGCGGTGGCGATATGTTCACCGGAGACACAGCAGACAATCATTTCAGCGGCAAGGGGGGCAATGACATGCTCTCAGGCAACGCTGGCGCAGACACCTTGATTGGCGGGTTGGACAACGACACCTTGTCTGGCGGCGCAGGCAAAGACCAGTTTGTGTGGGAGGCTGGCGATGTCGGGACCCTGGGCGCGGTAGATGCGATCAGCGATTTTTCATTGACTGACAAAGACGTGCTGGACCTGTCGAGCCTGCTCAAAGGCCTGAGCGGCTACTCAACCAGCAATTACGCTGACTATGTCAAGTTGACGAACGGCTCTTCGAGTGTTTTGCAAGTGGATGTGGACGGCTTGGGCGCAGGCACGGCGGTTCAAACCATCACCTTCAACAGCGTCAACTTGAACACAGACTTGGCCACCTTGGTGAACAACAAAGTGATCGTGGTCTGAAAAAAACCCGCACTGGCCATCGGCTGGTGCGGGTTGGGTGTGACCGATAGTCACGCAAGCTTTGGACGCTTGCCAGTCCGTCGACGAGGCTTAAAACGGAATGTCGTCGTCCATGTCGTCAAAGCCAGACTTGGCGGGTGCAGCTGCTGGCGCGCGAGGCGCGGCAGGTGCGGCACTGCGGGCAGGGGCGCGGCTGCCACCGTCTTCGCTGGGGCCGCCCATGCCTTCACGGCCGCCCAAGAGTTGCAGTTCGGTGGCGATGATGTCCACGGTTTGCTTTTCTTGGCCGGTGGTCTTGTCCGTGTATGAACCGTACTTCAAACGGCCCTCCACATAAATAGGGCGGCCTTTTTTGACGTACTCGCCAGCGATTTCGGCGAGGCGGTCGTAAAAAGTGATGCGATGCCATTGGGTTTCTTCGACCATTTCGCCACTGTTTTTGTCTTTGCGGCGGGTGCTGGTGGCGATGGACACATTGGCCACGGCCTGGCCGCTGGGCAGGTAGCGCACCTCGGGGTCACGCCCGCAGTTGCCCAGCAAAATCACTTTGTTCACGCTTGCCATGGATGTTCCTCTTCAGTACGGTTTGAATGTGAAAACAGATTATGCGACCTGCGCCTGACGACAGTCAGTGACCGGCGCCTGCCCCAGGCGGTGATGTGCGCACATAGTGGGTACCCCAGGCCACCGCCAGCCAGACCAACATGACGCCGGTGCTGGCGGCAAAGACGCCTACCGCGCCCACCGATTTGAGCAACAGTCCGCCAAACGCACCGCCGGCAAAAATGCCCAGCGATTGCAAGGTGTTGTAAACCCCCAGGGCTGCGCCGCGCGAGCCCAGAGGGGCCAATCGAGACGCCAGGCTGGGTTGGCTGGCTTCGAGCACATTGAAGCCGCAGAAAAACACAAACAGCAGCAAGGCCAGCAGCCACAGTTGTGGCTGGCCGGTGCTCATCCACCCCCAGGCGGCTTGCACCAACATCACCAAGACGATGCAGGTCAAAAACAAAGGCCGCAACAGGCCACGCCGCTCCAGGGGAAACAAGGTCATGCCCATCACGACAAAAGACAACAGCACCGCAGGCAGATAAACCCAACCATGGTCGCCACTGGCCACACCTGCTTGAATCAGCAAGGCGGGGATGGCAACCCATGATGCCAATTGCACGGCGTACAGGGCAAACACGCCAAAGTTCAGGCGGATCAAATCGGGGTGGACCAACAAGCCCCACAGGCTGTGACGCTGATGCCCGCGGTCGGGCAGCGTGGGTTCTGGGGGGGTCCACCAACGCACGATCGCCACACCTGCCAGCGCCAAGCCCAGGGTGACCGCAAAGATCGCTGGCAATCCACCCCAGCCCGACAGCACAGGGCCCAACACCAAGGACACGGCAAACATCAAACCGATGCTGGCCCCCACCAGGGCCGTGCCTTTGGTGCGGACTTCGTCACGGGTTTGGTCGGCCAACAGCGCGGTGACCGCGGCAGAAATCGCCCCGCCGCCTTGCAATGCGCGGCCGAGCGCCAAGCCCGCCACGCTGGTGGCCATGGCACCGATCAGGCTGCCCAAGGCCAGCAGTGCCAATCCTATATAGATGATGCGTTTGCGCCCATAGCGGTCAGCCGCCACGCCAAACGGGATTTGCAAACAGGCTTGCACCAAGCCGTACACCCCCATGGCCATGCCGATCGCGGACAAATCGTCGCCGCCTTCGTAATGCCGCGCCTCGAGCATGAACACCGGCATCACCATGAACAGGCCAAGCATGCGCAAAGCGTAAATGCTGGCCAAGGACAACGCCGAGCGGCGTTCGGCGTGCGTCATGCGATGCACAGCGGGAAGGGAGGAGGCGTTGTCTGACAAGGCGTTGGGAGAGGCAAGGGTGAACAGGGCACATTGTCACCCAAGGTCGCACCCGTATCATGCTTGCATGGCCAAAGACAAAACTCTCTTCAGTTGCAGCGATTGCGGGGGCACCAGCCCGAAATGGCTGGGCAAATGCCCCCATTGCAATGCCTGGAACACCCTGGTCGAGTCGGTGGTGAGTGACAGCGGGACCAGCAAAAACCGTTACAGCGAGCGCGCTGGCTTGGCGCCAGCCTCGGCGGTGATGGCCCTGAGCGCGATCGAAGCACAAGACATGCAACGCACCCCGACTGGCCAAGACGAACTCGATCGGGTCTTGGGCGGCGGCATGGTCGAAGGTGGCGTGGTGCTGATCGGCGGCGACCCCGGCATTGGCAAATCCACCTTGCTCTTGCAGGCCTTGGACGGCTTGCAGCGCAGTGGACAACACACTTTGTATGTCACTGGCGAAGAGTCGGGTGCGCAAGTGGCACTGCGGGCCAGGCGTTTGGGTTTGGACCACAGCCAGGTGAATGTGCTGGCCGAAACCCAGCTCGAAAAAATCATCGCCACGTTGCAAGCGCAGTCGCCGCAGGTGGCGGTGATCGACTCGATCCAAACCGTCTATTCCGACCAACTCACCAGCGCGCCCGGGTCGGTGGCGCAAGTGCGCGAGTGTGCGGCGCACCTGACCCGCATGGCCAAGTCCAGCGGCACCACCGTGGTCTTGGTCGGCCATGTCACCAAAGAAGGCGCGCTCGCGGGGCCCCGCGTGCTCGAGCACATGGTCGACACCGTGCTGTATTTCGAGGGTGACACCCATTCCAGCTATCGGCTGGTGCGGGCCATCAAAAACCGTTTTGGCGCGGTCAACGAGATTGGCGTGTTTGCCATGACCGAAAAAGGCTTGAAGGGCGTGAGCAACCCGAGCGCGATTTTCTTGAGCCAACACACCGAGCCCGTGCCTGGCAGCTGCGTCATGGTGACCCTTGAGGGGACGCGGCCTTTGTTGGTGGAAATCCAAGCCCTGGTCGACAGCGGCGGCCCCAGCCCCCGCCGTCTGAGTGTGGGTTTGGACCGCGACCGCTTGGCCATGTTGCTGGCGGTTTTGCATCGCCATGCGGGTGTGGCCTGCATGGACCAAGACGTGTTTGTCAACGCGGTGGGTGGGGTGCGCATCAGCGAGCCCGCCGCCGACTTGGCCGTGATGCTCGCCATCCAAAGCAGTTTGCGTGGCAAGCCCCTGCCGCGCGGATTTTTGGCGTTTGGCGAGGTCGGCTTGGCGGGCGAGGTACGCCCCGCGCCGCGTGGCCAAGAGCGTTTGAAAGAAGCGGCCAAATTGGGCTTCAGCGTCGCGCTCATCCCCAAAGCCAACCTGCCCAAAAAACCGATCGAGGGCCTGACCATCCATGCGGTCGAGCGGGTCGACGAAGCCGTCAACGTGCTGCGCCACCTGGACTGACGAGATGGCGTCGCTTCGCTCGCAATGACATGAGCCTTCATGGCGTCTCCGTCATGGCGACATCCGTCATGGCGAGGGGCTTCAGCCCCGAAGGAATCACCGTTCTTTGCGCTACATCAATCGCCTCGTGGCCAAGCCACCCAAAATGGATGTCAACCAGGAGGTCTTGCCATGAACCCATCTTTGAACAAACGGTTGTTGGTGATATGGAGCTTGAGCTTGAGCGCCACGCTGGCGCAGGCGCAGGTGAGCGTGCCCATACCTGCATTCACGCCCTACACCCAACAGTGCAATGTCTGTCACTTGGCATATCCACCGGGCATGCTGCCCGCAGGCTCGTGGAAAAAACTCATGGAAGCCATGCCGCCGCATTTCACCGCACAAGTGATGGTCAACGTGGACACCCAAGAAGAGATCTCCAACTGGCTGCAAGCCCATGCCGGCACCTATGCCTTGGTGGCCGAGGAGCCGCCGCAACA
This sequence comes from uncultured Burkholderiales bacterium, assembly GCA_903956845.1. Classification (GTDB taxonomy): domain Bacteria; phylum Pseudomonadota; class Gammaproteobacteria; order Burkholderiales; family Burkholderiaceae_C; genus Limnohabitans. The sequence continues at coordinate 6,555 of CAJBOO010000027.1, read as the reverse complement.
CCGCATCACCCGTTCTGCGTGGTGGACCCAGATCCACAAAGAGAGCAAAAAAGTGCCCGCCGCTGTGTGGAAAAAAGCATCGGTCAGCCAAGGCGCCCAATGTGTGACCTGCCACGCAAACGCCGCCAAAGGCGAGTTCAACGCCAAGACGGTACAGGTGCCAAAATGAGGACATGAACTGGCGCAACCTCTGGATCCCCATGGCCCTGTCGGGCCTGTTGTACCTGTCCTTCCGGGCCTTTGGCTGGTGGGGCTTTTCGCTGGTGTCCAGCGGCGTCATTTTTTGGCTGCTGCAGCACACCACGCGCTTGATGCGCACCATGGAACGCGCGGCCGAGCAACCCATGGGTGTGGTGGCCAGCACGGTCATGTTCCACAGCCAATTGCACAAGGGCATGCGTTTGTTGCAAGTCATTGGGCACGCGGGCAGCTTGGGTCAACGGGTTTCGCCCACTGGCGTGCAGCCCGAGGTGTTCACCTGGCACGACGAATCTGGCGACACCGTCAGATGCTCGTTTCAAGAGGGGCGACTGAGCGACTGGGACATGGCCCGGCAAGCCTAAGTTGGGCGCAGGTGGCTGGGGCTTAAAATCGCCGGTCTTTGTTCTGTGCTTCCCTCCCCGAAAGGATTTTCATGAGTGCCCTGCCCCCTCCCATGCACGACCGTGACGGCAAGATTTGGATGGACGGCGAGCTGGTCGATTGGCGCGACGCGAAAATCCATGTGCTCAGCCACACCCTGCACTATGGTTGCGGCGCCTTTGAGGGCGTGCGCGCCTATGACACCGCGCAAGGCACGGCCATCTTCCGTTTGCAAGAACACACCGAGCGCTTGTTCAACAGCGCCAAGATCTTGCGCATGAAAATCCCCTTCACCCCCGAGCAAGTCAACGAAGCCCAGCGCACCGTGGTGCGTGAAAACAAGCTCAAAAGTGGCTACATCCGCCCCCTGACCTGGATCGGCTCGCAAAAGCTGGGCGTGTCTCCCAAGGGCAACCAAATCCACCTGATGGTCGCGGCCTGGACCTGGGGTGCTTACCTGGGTGAAGACGGCATGAAGCGCGGCATCCGCGTGAAAACCTCGAGCTATACCCGCCACCATGTCAACATCACCATGACCCAAGCCAAAGCGGTGAGCAATTACACCAACTCGATCCTGGCCAACATGGAAGCGCTGGACGATGGCTACGACGAAGCCTTGTTGCTCGACGCCTCAGGCTTTGTGTCTGAAGGCGCGGGTGAAAACCTGTTCATCGTCAAAGGTGGCGTGATTTACACCCCCGACTTATCGGCTGGCGCTTTGAACGGCATCACCCGCAACACCATCTTCCACATCGCCAAAGACCTGGGGCTGGAGATCGTGCAAAAGCGCATCACCCGCGACGAGGTGTACATCTCGGACGAGGCGTTTTTCACCGGTACCGCCGCTGAAGTCACGCCGATCCGCGAGCTCGACCGCATCGAGATCGGCCAAGGCAGCCGTGGCCCGATCACCGAAAAAATCCAAAGCGCATTCTTCGACATCGTGAACGGGCGCAACCCCAAGTACGCCCATTGGCTGACCCAGGTGTGACATGCAAAAAACCATCGAGCTTTTGGCCAAGGAACTCAACAGCCACGGCGGCGTGTTTTGCCCCAACCCCAAGGCTGACATGCAAGTCTGGAACACCCACCCCAAGGTGTTCTTAGACCTCAGCCACACCGGTCAAGCCAAGTGCCCTTACTGCAGCACCGAATTTCGCCTCAAAGCGGGCGAGCATGTCGCTGCCCATTGACGGGCCATTGACCCCCGCTTGTCCATGAGCCACAGCCTGGTCATCGCGCCGCAATGGATTGGCGACGCGGTGATGACCGAACCTCTTCTGCGCTGTTTGGCCGACCGCGGTGAAACCATCGCTGTCGCGGCTGTGCCCTGGGTGGCACCCATTTACCGCGCCATGCCCAGTGTGGCCGAGGTGATCGAGTTGCCGTTTCAGCATGGCGGCGTGCAATGGTCGGCCAGGCGCGCCATGGCTTTGGCGCTCAAGGGGCGTTTTGAGCGCGCCTACCTTGGCCCCAATTCCCTCAAAAGCGCTTTGCTGCCCTGGTGGGCGGGCATCCCTGAGCGCATCGGCTACCTCGGGGAGTCGCGCTATGTCCTCTTGACCCAACGCTTGCCCAACCCACCTCGGCACAGCCGGGGCTCGATGGTGGCGCATTACCTGGCCTTGGCCGGCAGCCCACCGCCACTGGGCACGCTGCCCGCACCGCGCCTGGACCTGCCGCTTGAGCTGCTCAAAAGCGGTTTGCACGCGCAGCAACTCAGCACCGCTGCCTATGTGGTGATGGTGCCGGGTGCCGAATACGGCCCCGCCAAACGCTGGCCCGCACAACACTTTGCGGCCTTGGCCGCACAGATGCGCATGCCAGTCATGTTGTTGGGTTCGGCCAAAGAGGCAGACTTGTGCGCTGACATTGTCTCGATGAGCCAAGCGCTGGGCGCCACGCAGGTGCGCTCGTTGGCGGGCACGACCAGCCTGAGCCAGGCCATGGCGCTGATCGCGGCTGCGCATTCGGTGGTCAGCAATGATTCAGGGCTGATGCACGTGGCTGCCGCTTTTGGCGTGCCGCAGGTGGCGGTGTTTGGCTCGTCCAGCCCGCTGCACACCCCGCCCTTGAGTGACCGCGCCCGGGTGCTGTGGCTGAAAAACCAGGCCGATCACCAGCCGCCACTGGACTGTGCACCCTGCTTTGAGCGCATGTGTCCGCTGGGCCACACCCGCTGCCTGAACGATGTCAGCCCCGCCATGGTGGCGCAGGCCTGGCAAGCGGTGGTGGCAGGTTAAGGGCTCATCGGGGAGGCATGGCCCCTGGCATGTGCAGGTTCACTATGATGGCGGGTTGCCCGTCAGAAATGTAAAGCCGTGAATTCACCCAATGATGCCAATTACCTCAGCCACCACCTTGGTGGGCGGGGCGCGTTTGGCCAGATCAGCATCCGTGGTGCGCGCACCCACAACCTGAAGAACATTGACCTCGACATCCCGCGCAACCAGTTGGTGGTGATCACGGGTTTGTCGGGTTCGGGCAAGTCCAGTCTGGCGTTTGACACCCTGTATGCCGAAGGCCAGCGACGCTATGTCGAGAGCCTCTCGGCCTATGCGCGGCAGTTTTTGCAGCGCATGGACAAGCCCGATGTCGATTTGATTGAAGGCCTGTCACCTGCGATTGCGATCGAGCAAAAAGCCACCAGCCACAACCCGCGCTCAACGGTTGGCACGGTCACCGAAATCCACGACTACTTGCGCTTGTTGTTCGCCCGCGCGGGCACGCCGCATTGCCCTGAGCACGGCGTGCCGCTGCAGGCCTCGAGTGTGGCGCAAATGGTGGATGCAGTCTTGGCCATGCCCGCCGAGACGCGCTTGATGGTGATGGCCCCGGTGGCCAGGGAACGCAAAGGCGAATTTGCCGAGGTGTTTACCCAGATGCAAGCGCAAGGCTTTGTGCGGTTTCGCATCGACGGCCAGGTGGTCGAGTTGGCCGACCTGCCGACCTTGGAGAAGAAAGAAAAACACGACATCGACGTGGTGGTCGACCGGCTCAAGGTGCGCCCCGACATGGCCACCCGGTTGGCTGAAAGTTTTGAGACCGCGCTGCGCCTGGCCGATGGTCGCGCCCTGGTGCTCGACATGGACAGCGGCACCGAGCATGCATTCAACGCGCGCTTTGCCTGCCCACATTGCCAGTACGCGATCGGTGAACTCGAGCCGCGTTTGTTCTCGTTCAACTCGCCCCTGGGCGCGTGTCCAGACTGCGAAGGCCTGGGCGAGCAAAGCTTTTTCGACCCGGCGCGCATCGTTGCCTTCCCCAGCCTGAGTTTGGCCAGCGGCGCGATCAAAGGCTGGGACAAGCGCAACGCCTATTACTTTGCGATGCTGCAAAGCCTGGCCAAGCATTACGGCTTTGATGTGGAAGCCCCGTTTGAAAGCCTGAGCGAGTCCGTGCAACAGGTGCTGTTGTTTGGCTCGGGTGAGACAGAAATCAAGTTCAGCTATGTGCTTGAGTCAGGTGCCAAAGCCGGACGCAAGACCAGCAAACTGCATGCGTTTGAGGGTATCGTCAACAACATGAGCCGACGCTTTCATGACACCGACTCGGCCTTGGTCCGAGAAGAGTTGTCGCGCTACCGTGGCCACCGACCTTGCTTGGCCTGCGAAGGTACCCGCTTGCGCGTCGAGGCGCGTCATGTGCGCTTGGGCGAGGGTTTGTCGGCCCGCACCTTGCACGACGTCAGCCACATCACCTTGGCCGAATGCCAGGCCTATTTCCAAGGCTTGCAATTGCAAGGCAACAAAGCCGACATTGGCGACAAGGTGATCCGCGAAATCGCCAACCGCCTGAAGTTTTTGAATGACGTGGGCCTGACCTACTTGAGCCTCTCACGCAGCGCCGACACCTTGTCGGGTGGCGAGGCGCAGCGCATCCGTTTGGCCTCGCAAATCGGCTCGGGACTGACCGGCGTCATGTATGTGCTTGATGAGCCCAGCATCGGTTTGCACCAACGCGACAACGACCGCTTGATCGACACCTTGAAACACCTGCGCGACATTGGTAACAGTGTGTTGGTGGTCGAACACGACGAGGACATGATCCGCGCGGCGGACCATTGCATCGACATGGGGCCGGGAGCCGGTGTGCATGGCGGGCGTGTCATGGCGCAGGGTACCGCCGAAGAAATCGAAGCCAACCCCCATTCACTGACGGGCCGCGATTTGTCGGGCAGCTTGACGATTGCCGTGCCCGCGCAGCGCCGCGCTTGGCTCTACCAGCAACCCACCATCCCTCAAGCCGCACCGGTGAAAAACGTGTTTGGTGCGATGCCCGTCGCGCCTGTGGACACGCGTGCCAAGCAAGCCATCACCGTCTTGGGCGCCAGTGGGCACAACTTGCAAAACGTCACGGTCGAGTTTCCCGTGGGCTTGCTCACCTGCGTGACGGGCGTGTCCGGCTCGGGCAAATCCACACTGGTGAATGACACCTTGTATGCCGCTGCGGCCAAGCAAATCCACCGTGCCCATGAAGAGCCTTCTGCCCATGAAGACCTCCTGGGGCTTTACAACTTCGACAAAGTGATCAACGTAGACCAGTCTCCGATTGGCCGCACACCTCGCTCGAATCCCGCGACTTACACCGGCTTGTTCTCGCCTTTGCGTGACCTCATGGCCGAGGTGCCCATGTCGCGCGAGCGCGGCTATGGGCCGGGCCGGTTTTCATTCAACGTCGAAGGTGGGCGTTGCAGCGCTTGCCAGGGAGACGGCATGGTGAAAGTCGAGATGCATTTCTTGCCAGACGTTTACGTGCCCTGCGATGTGTGCCTGGGCCAACGCTACAACCGCGAAACCCTTGAGGTGCAATACAAGGGCCAAAACATCGCGCAAATTTTGAACATGACGGTCGAAGACGCTTATGCGTTTTTTGGCGCCGTGCCCGCGCTGGCGCGCAAACTGCATACCCTGATGCAAGTGGGCCTGGGCTATATCCGCTTGGGGCAGGCAGCGACCACCCTGTCGGGCGGTGAAGCGCAGCGCGTCAAGCTGGCTTTGGAGCTTTCACGGCGCGACACCGGACGCACCTTGTACATCTTGGACGAACCCACCACCGGTTTGCACTTTGCCGACATCGATTTGCTGTTGAAGGTCTTGCACCAACTGGTCGAGGCGGGCAACACCATGGTGGTGATTGAGCACAACCTGGACGTGATCAAAACCGCTGATTGGGTGATCGACATGGGGCCTGAAGGCGGCAGTGGTGGTGGCCAAGTGGTGGCGGTGGGCACCCCAGAACAAGTGGCGGACAACCCAGCGAGCATGACCGGGCGTTACTTGAAGCGTTTGTTGACGCAGCCCTGATCAGCTCACGGTGTCATACACCGACTCAGCCGCGTGTGCCATTTCATCGATCACGGCATAGGCTTTCGCGCTGGGTGTGATGAACTTGGTGCGGCGGTTGTTGCCGACAAATGCCAACTCGATCATGTCCAACGTCAGTAAATCATTGATCTTGCGGTGAAGCATGGCGGGTGAGCCGATGTGGCTCAAGCCCATGGCTTGGGTCACGTTCAAAGGCTTACCTGCATGGTGCGCCATGGCCACGCGCATCAACAAAATTTGTGCGTTGATGTCGGGTGATTTGTCGTGGTGTTTGTTTTCAACCTCGTTGACTTGCGCGAGTAATTCAAAAAATCGAGAGCGTGTCTGCATGGTTTTCACTGTTGGTCAAGACTAACCATAGCGCATTTATTTAAGGAATGCTTTAACCTACATCAACCATCGGCTTTTTTTCGCCAACTGTTGTCTTTGAAAAAATCAAAAAAGAACACCGTTTTGAAAATGAATACCGTTGTGAACCCAGTTGGCGTGACCGTCGTGTGCCTGGGTATAAAGAAGTCAGAGGGTGGTGCTCACGCCGATTGCAATGCGTCGCGTGTGCGCTGTGCCACTTGGCGTGCCGCATGCGCAAAGTCCGCTTCTGAGGATGCATACAACACCGCGCGTGACGAGTTGACAACGATGTTGC
>CAJBOO010000026.1 GCA_903956845.1 uncultured Burkholderiales bacterium | reverse complement strand
GTGGATTTATCCCGCACCCTGATTGAGCGAACCTACAACCAACTGCGCTTGGACATCATTGAGGGTCGTTTGACACCGAATGAAAAATTGCGTGTTGAGCATTTGAAGAGTCGCTATGCCGTGGGTGCAGGCACTTTGCGCGAAGCCATGTCGCGTCTCATCAGCGATGGTCTCATCGTTGCCGAAGGTCAACGCGGTTTTCGAGTGGCACCCATCGCCATTGAAGATTTGGAAGACATAACTCGAACGCGCATTCAATTGGAAATTGAAGCCCTGCGTCGATCCATTCAACGTGGCGATCAAGCGTGGCGCAGCAAGCTCACCGAGGCTCATGACGAACTGGATGCTTTGGGAAACCCAGGGGAAACCGTTGATCGCAAGCAATGGGAATATTTGAACGCTCGATTTCATTCGGTGTTGATCGAGTCCTCTGCCTCGGCATGGACCTTGCGGTTTTTGGACATGTTGTCGCGCCATGGTGAGCGCTATCGGCGCTTGGCCATCAGTTTGAAATTGCCAGGGCGCGATGTGCAAGCGGAGCACCGAGATCTTTTCAGCAGTGCGGTGTCAGGCAATGATGTGCGGGCGGCACTTGCTTTGGAGGCGCATATTCGGGCCACCACCGACGCACTGCGTCGTGCCATGGCCAAAGGTGTGGATGTGTTTGGCGAATAAGCTCAGTCGCGCGGCCTGAACAAAAACGCAATTTTGTTGGGCACGTTACCGCTTTCATCTCTGGGCAGCGAACCGGTTTTTTCAACCGCGTTCAGCACGGCTTGGTCCCAAGCGGCATTGCCGCTGGACACCGATAACTTGGCCCCGATGATTTGCCCGGATGGGCTGCATGTCACTTCCACTTCAGCGGCGGGGTTGCCCACCACGCTCAACAACTGGGTATCGGAAAACACGATGTTGGGTTTGACCTTGGCGCGCAACTTGCCCAAATAAGAGGCACTGGGGGCGGCGGCTTTCACCACTTTGCCTGTGTCGGCAGGTGTGCCGGTGGCGTCAGCCAAGCCCCGCAAGCGCTTGACTTCTTCTTGGTGACGCTCTTCTGCTTTTTTGGCTTCTTCGGCCTTTTTCTCTTTGGCGGCTTCAGCTTTTTCCTTCGCTTCTTTCAGCTTGGCTTCACGCTTGGCCTTGGCTTCTTCTTTGGCTTTGTCCTCGGCTTCTTTTCGCTTTTGCTTTTCAACCGCGATGTCGACTTTGGCTGCAGTGTTGTCTGGCTTGGCTTTCGCCGGCGGTGGGGGAGGGGTCGGTTTGGGCTCTGGCTGGACCTCGGGTTTGGGTGGCGGTTTAACCACTTCTTCCAAGGCTTCGAGGTCTTCGCCCTTGGCCGCCACAGGTTGAGGGATGGAGGACCACAACTCGGCTTCGACGCTCATGTCCTGGGGTTGATCTCGCCACTGCACGCCCCAGGTCAGGGCCAACACCAACAAGGCGTGCACGAACAAAGCCAAAAACATGGCCCGGCCTCCGCCCGGCGGCGGCGGCGGTGCAAATTCAAGATGGGGTGCAGCCACGGTCAAACGCTCACCTCATTCGCCCAGGGTCACAGACAGGCCGACACGTTGCACGCCAGCGCGTTGCAAACGGTCCATGAGTTTGACCACGTTTTCATAGGCAATCTTTTTGTCCGCACTGATCACCACGGGGGTGGCGGCATTGCCTGCTTGCCATTGCAATGCGATTTTGGCCACCGTGTCCATCGTGGCGTCTTGGCTGACATTGATGCCCGCTGCCTTGTCGGGTTTGCGGGACTTCACCACGATCTTGAGGTTTTTATCGATCTCAATGGTGATGACTTGGTCAGGCACGGCACTGGCCTTGCCCACACTGGGCACATCGATCACGCTGGGGGTCAGCAGTGGTGCGGTGACCATGAAGATGATGAGCAGCACCAACATGACATCGATGAAGGGCACCATGTTGATGTCGCTCATGGTGCGTCGGGCGCCTCGGTTGCGAATGGATGCTGTGGCCATGGTGTGTCTCGCTCAGCGCGACGCGGCGGATTGCGCGCCAACGTTGCGTTGCAGGATGTTGGAGAACTCTTCAATGAAGGTTTCCAGCTTGTTGGCCACGCGGTCGATGTCGCGGGAAAAACGGTTGTAGGCCAGCACGGCTGGAATCGCTGCAAACAAACCGATGGCGGTGGCCACCAGTGCTTCTGCGATGCCGGGCGCCACTTTGGCGAGGGTGACTTGTTGCAAAGCGGCCAATCCAGTGAAGGCGTGCATGATGCCCCAGACCGTGCCGAACAAACCCACATAGGGCGACACCGAGCCCACCGATGCCAACATGGACAGGTTGGATTCGATTTCATCCATCTCTCGCTGCAAGCTGGCCCGCATGGCGCGGCGTGCACCGTCCATGAGCAAACCGCTGTCGCTGATGCGGCGCTCGCGCAGTTTTTGGTATTCGCGCATGCCGCTGGCAAAAATGCGCTCCATGGGTCCCGACAGCTTGGCGTTTTGCTGGGCTGCGGCAAACAACTCGTTCAAACTCTTGCCCGACCAAAACTCGCGTTCAAAGTCTTCGTTGAGGCTTTTCACCTCAGACAAGGACAGGATTTTGCGAAAAATGGCGGCCCAACTCAACACCGACACAGACAGCAGGATCAGCACCACCGCTTGCACCACCCAACTGGCGTTGAGTAAGAGGTGAACGATTGAAAAGTCATTCATGACAAAAGCTCCAAAATTGAGGTCGGAATCCGTTCGGGTTTCAAGCTGGCAGCCTGAACCCAACCGATGCGTATCGTGCCTTCGCACAAGAGGGTTCGACTGCCGTCAGTTTCCAAGCGCCAGGCCTGCTGGGCAATCACCAAGCTGGCGCGACCCTTGTCTTGCAGGGCCGCGCTCACGTGCAGCAAGTCATCCAGCTGAGAGGGGCGATGGTATTTCAGCTGGGTTTCACTCACCACAAACATGCCACCGGTTTCGTCCTTCAGGCGCTGTTGCTGCAAGCCCAGGTGGCGCAGCCATTCGGTGCGGGCACGTTCGAAAAATTTGAGGTAGTTGGCATAGAAAACAATGCCGCCAGCGTCGGTGTCTTCCCAATAGACCCGCACAGGGAATTCAAAACTCATGCAGCCTCCAACAACTCGCGCAGTCGCTGCGCCGCGGTGTCCAAATCCTGCAATGCGCTGGCCGTGGAAAAGCGCACATGGTCACCCGGGGCGTGCACACCGAAATCACGTCCTGGGGTGATGGCCACATGGGCATGCCGCATGACATGCTCAGCAAAGGCCCAACTGTCGCTCAAGCCCAACCGCTCGCAGGCTGCGCGGCAATCGGCCCATGCATAAAAAGCACCATCGGGCATGACGGGCACGGTCAGGCCCATGGCGTTGAGTTGGGGAATGAAATGGTCACGTCTGGCCTTGAAGGCGGCCCGGCGTTCTTCGTACAAGGCCAAGCTGGCTGCGTCGAAACAGGCCAAGGCAGCGTGTTGCGCCACGCTGCTCGCGCAAATGAACAGGTTTTGGGCCATGCGCTCGATCACGGGCACCAAGGCATCTGGGACCACCAGCCAACCCAAGCGCCAACCTGTCATGTTGAAGTACTTGGAAAAGCTGTTGATGCTGATGACCTGGTCGTCCAGGGCCAGCGCGGTTTGACCATAGCCTGGGTCATGGCTCAACCCCAGGTAAATCTCGTCCACCAAGGTGATGCCACCGCGCTGGTTGACCACGTTGTGGATGCGTGCCAACTCGGCGGCCGCGATCGACGTGCCTGTGGGGTTGGACGGTGACGCCAGCAACACGCCCCGCGTGTGTTCGCCCCAGTGCGCCTGCACCTGGTCGGCACTCAGCTGAAACCGCTGCTCGGGACCCGCGGGCAACAACACCGCACGGCCATCAGCCGCGCCCACGAAATGGCGGTTGCACGGGTAGCTGGGGTCGGGCATCAACACCTCGTCCCCGGCTTCGATCAGGGCCAAGCAAGCCAATTGCAATGCCGCTGACGCGCCAGCGGTCACCACGATGCGGCGCGCTGGCACGTTCACACCAAAGCGTGAGGCGTACCAGTCGCTGATGCGCTCACGCAGGGCATCCAGACCCAAGGCATGGGTGTATTGGGTGCAGCCATCGTGAATGGCTTTGTCGGCGGCGGCTTGCACCAGCGGCGGCGCGGTGAAATCGGGTTCGCCGATGTTCAAAAACACCATGGGTCGATCGGTGTGTCGGGCTTCCACCGCCAAGGCTTGGGCTGCCTTGGCCATCTCCATCACGTAAAAAGGCTGGATGCGCTGGGCGCGTTGGGTCACACGCATGGGTGATTCAGTCAACGGCTTGATCGGCAGGGGCGGTGGTGTGGGCTTTGGCAGCCTGGTCGGCTTGCACTTCCAAGGCCCGCAATTGAGGGGCCAAGCCGTTGAGTACCGCGTTCACGTATTTGTGGCCATCGGTACCGCCAAAGGATTTGGCGAGCTCGACGCATTCATTGATCACCACGCGCCAAGGGATTTCAAGGCAGTGCTTCATCTCGTAAGCACCGATCCACAACACCGCGTGTTCGATCGGCGAGATTTCTGCCAGCTTGCGGTCGAGCAAGGGCAGGATCAAGGCGTCGAGTTCGAGGGCTTGATCCGCACAGCCGTGCAGCAGGGCATCGAAGTGCACCGTGTCGGCTTTGTTGAACCCACTCAGTTCACGGGTGAACGCGTCCACATCGTCAGCCGGATTTTTGCCCACCAGCACTTGGTACAAGGCCTGCACCGCAAAGCCGCGTGCTTTGGTGCGGGCCGCTCGTGCGCTGGCGCGGCGCATGTCAGCACCTTTGGCGGTGGGCGTGGGGGTATCGTGTTCGCTCATGACAGGCTTTTCAGTAACAAAGCCATTTCAACCGCCACCCGCGCGGCATCTCGGCCTTTGTCGGTTTGACGGGCAATGGCTTGTGCTTCGTTTTCAGTGGTGAGGATGGTGTTGGCAATGGGCAAGCCATGGTCCAAGGCCAGCTGGGTGATGGCCGAGCCAGACTCGTTGGCCACCAGTTCGAAATGGTAGGTTTCACCACGGATGATGCAGCCCAGCGCGATCAGTGCATCGAAATGTTGGCTTTGCGCCATGGCTTGCAGGGCCACAGGTACTTCCAATGCGCCAGGCACTTGCACATGGGTGATGTGCTCAGCCGACACGTGCAAGGCATGCAGTTCATCGGTGCAGGCTTTGGCCAAGGCGTTGGTGATGCTGGGGTTGAAGCGGGCTTGAACGATGCCAATGCGCAATGCGCTGCCGTCCATGTCTGTTCGGGTGGCGCTCAGATCGGGGTGGTGCATGTCATTCCTTGGAGACGTAGCCGGTGATTTCCAAGCCGTAGCCGGTCATGCTGGGCATGCGCCGGGGGTTGCCCATGAGGCGCATTTTGCTCACACCACAGTCGCGCAAAATTTGCGCGCCCACGCCGTAGCTGCGCAAATCCATGCGACCGCGTTCAGGGCCGTGCGCAGAACGGGCCGTGCCATCGAACTGGGCCAGCAATTGTTCGCCGCTTTCGCCGCAATTGAGCAAGACCACCACGCCCGAGCCTTCTTTGGCGATGCGCTGCAAAGTGGCATCCAAGCCCCAAGAATGCATGACACGTTGCGGCTCCAGGGCGTCGAGCACAGACAGCGGTTCATGCACACGGGCCAACACTTCTTGTGACGCATCCCAGCGACCCTTGACCAGCGCCAGGTGGACGTCGCCACTGGTCATGTCTTTGTAGGCGTTGGCGGTGAATTCGCCGTGCGCGGTGTGCAGTGGGCGTGAGCCTACTTTGTGCACCAGGGATTCATTTTTGCTGCGGTAAGCGATCAAGTCAGCGATGGTGCCTATCTTCAGACCGTGCTCGGCCGCGAAGAGTTGCAAGTCAGGCAAACGCGCCATGCTGCCATCGTCTTTCATGATTTCGCAAATCACCGAGGAAGGCGAGCAGCCTGCCATGGCCGCCAAGTCGCAACCTGCTTCGGTGTGACCTGCACGCATGAGCACGCCGCCTTTGACCGCTTGCAAGGGGAACACGTGGCCAGGCTGCACCAAGTCAGTCGCCTGGCTGTTTTTGTCCACCGCGACTTGGATGGTGCGTGCCCGGTCAGCGGCTGAGATGCCGGTGGTCACGCCCACGGCAGCTTCGATCGACACCGTGAACGCCGTGCTGTAGACCGTGCCGTTTTGCGCGGCCATGGGTGGGAGTTTCAAAAACTCACAACGCTCGCGGGTGAGGGTGAGGCAAATCAGGCCTCGGCCAAAGCGGGCCATGAAGTTGATCGCTTCTGGGGTCACGTGGTCGGATGCCAAGACCAAGTCGCCTTCGTTTTCACGGTCTTCTTCGTCCACCAAGATGACGATGCGCCCGGCTTTCATCTCGGCCACGATGTCTTCCACAGGCGAGATGCCAACAGGTTTGCTTGGGTTGGCAGCGTTCGTCATCAAGAGGCTTTCCATGGGGTGGTTGCGGCTTGGTTTTCCAAGCTCAACATGCGTTCGACATAGCGAGCCACGGTGTCGATTTCGAGGTTGACCGAACTGCCAGGCTGCAGGCTGCCCAAAGCGGTGTTTTGCACCGTGTGGGGGATCAGGTTGATGTCGACCAAACAACCTGTTGGCGTGTCTGCGATCTGGTTGACCGTGAGGCTGACGCCGTTGACCGTGATTGAACCTTTGTAAGCCAAGTACTTGGCCAAGGAGGGGGGAGCCAAGACTTGCAGCAACCAACTTTCTCCGATTTGGTGAAACTGGTTGACACTGCCCACGCCGTCCACATGGCCAGACACGATGTGTCCGCCCAGACGGTCTTGGGGGCGCAGGGCTTTTTCCAAATTGAGGGTGGTGCCTACCTGGTTGAGTTCGGCGGTTTTGTCCAATGACTCGGCAGAAATGTCGATGGAGAAGACATGGCGGGCGGCATCAAAAGCAATGACCGTCATGCACGCGCCGTTGATGGCGATGCTGTCACCCAGACCGACATCGTCCAGGTAATGCGCAGGTGTGCTGATCTCAAGGCGTTTGCCATGATCCAAAGAGCGACCCAGGTCGTGGACGGCGGCGATGCGCCCCACGCCGGTGATGATTCCGGTGAACATGTGCTTATTTTCGCAGATCAGCGCAGGGGTCGGGCCAGGAGCCGTAAATCAGGCCCCACGGCGGTGTGGCTGATGAATTGCCAGGCCAGTTGTTGGTCAAGGGAAGACAAGGCGGGAAGCGCTGCCATGGCCTGACCAGGGCCGAGCAATGTGGGGGCCAGATAGACCAACAATTCATCGATCAGGCCTGCTTTCAACAAAGAGCCATTGAGTTTGTGACCTGCCTCGATATGCACCTCGTTGTAAGCCCGTTGGCCCATGTCGCGACACAGGGCTGCCAGGTCTACTTTGTCTCCTGGGCCTGGGAGGCACACCACGTTGGCCCCCTTTGACTTCAAGGCCGCTTCGCGCTCGGGGTGACGCTCTGCGTGGTAGATGACCACGGGGCGGTTGACATCCCAGAGCCTGGCGTCCAAAGGGGTTTGCAAGCGTGAGTCCACCAACAACAAGTGCGGTTGGCGTGGGGTGGTTATGCCGCGCACATTCAACAAAGGGTTGTCTTCCAGCACCGTGCCGATGCCGGTCAAGATCGCGCATGCGCGGGCCCGCCAATGGTGCCCATCCAGGCGGGCAGCTTCACCGGTGATCCATTGGCTTTGCCCGTTATGGAGCGCGGTTTGTCCATCCAAGGATTGCGCGGATTTCATGCGCAGCCAAGGTGTGCCCTGTTGCATGCGCTTGAAAAACCCGATGTTGAGGGCTTGGCTTTGTTCGGACAACAAACCCAAGGCCACTTGCACCCCTGCAGCCCGCAACTTGGCCAGTCCTTGGCCCGCGACTTGTGGGTTGGGGTCTTCGATGCTGGCCACCACGCGGGTTATCCCAGCACTGATCAATGCGTCACAACATGGACCTGTGCGGCCTTGGTGGCTGCAGGGCTCCAAGGTCACATAGGCGGTCGCCCCCCGCACGTTGTGGCCAGCGGTGTGGGCGTCGCGCAAGGCCATCACCTCGGCATGCGCTTGTCCTGCGGCTTGCGTATGTCCTTGCCCCAGCACCCGACCCTCTGGGCTGGTGATGACACAGCCCACACGCGGGTTGGGCGCTGTGATGAACATCGCCTGCTCGGCCAAAGCCAGCGCTTGGGCCATGTGCGAGGTGTCTAAGGGGGTGAAGGACATGGTTGGGATTATCGGTGCGCCTCAGCTCCCCCAACACTTGTCAGCGCTGAGGGTGGCGTTTTGCACCTCGCGCTCGCCCGTGGCATGCAGGATCCATTCGCCGCAGGCGTCGGAGGCTTGGCCACCCGTGGGCACGGCTTTCAAAATGAAAGTGCTGCCATCACCGGTCATGCTGATGCGGTAACGCAGGTCTGGGCTGAACCAAACCGCCTCTGGCAGCGCAACAGGGTAGGCACCATGGCTGCTGACCGAACGCTCCAGCCAATGCGCCGACTTGAGCAAGGCTGTTTTGGCCAAGGTGCGTTGACTGCGTTGGTGTGACTGTTGAAAGCTGGGCAAGGCCAAACTGCTCAGCACACCGATGATGGCCAAGACAGTCAGCAACTCAGTCAAAGTGAACCCAAGCTGGGCACGGCATGACTTCATGGGGCCAAGGCCAGTAAACGCTCAAAGCCCTGCAAAGGCAGGGGCTGCTGCAAGGACGCAGGGCGCTGTGCATGGGGATGCCACACCGCTTGCCAACCGACCACTTGGCCTTGCGGGTTGGTCACCAAAGCCGTGAGTCGGTATACCCATGCTGCTTCAGGGTTGGGCACGGATGCTTGGGCAGGCCACACCTCGACCCAACAAAGCTGTTGAGTACCGTCAAGCTCGGTCAGGCTGTAGGGTTTTGCTGACTGGCTTTGCCAGTGGGCGAGGGTGGTGGCTTCGCCAGACAAGGGTGGGCAGGCTTTCGGTTCACAGCCTGTGCTTTGCAGCTGGTCGGTGGTCGCGAGCAACACCCCTATCGCTTGCTGCTGCATTTGCCAGCGCTTGTCTGCGCTGCGCCCCAGTCCCTCAGCCAGGGCCAAGTTTCGCCATTGCGCGATCAGCAAGATGCTGCATAAAGCCGACAGTGTCATCACGGTGGGCAGTGCCATGCCTTGTTGTCCGCATGCTTGAGGAGGGGCTGTCATGGGTGGTGCATCAAGCTGGCAACACCGCGCCAAGCCACGGCCTTTTCCAAGCTGTTGGACGCAGCGCATGCGGCAGACAAAGGCGCTTGCAGACTGGCCTGCGTTTGGTTTTCAACACACACCTCCAGCCCACGCACCGCTTGCCAATCGGTGACCTGCGCTGCGCTGCGCCACTGCAGCAAGGGCGGTGTGCCTGGCAGGGCTTGGGCATAGCGGAAATGCACACGTTGAATGCCATCCACCAAGGCTTGGTAGCTGGTGTTGTCCCTCAGACTGTCTTTGCAGCTGAACTCGTGTTTGGTGCTGCGTTTGAAGTCGTCACGCAACCAGTCTTCGCTGGAGGCTTGGTGACCCTGGCAATCGGCAGGCGTGAGGCTGCGCAGGTGCAGCAACCCCAATTGCTTGTCGCTGCCCGTCACGGGCACATCTGTGGTTGCCAATGCGGCCTGAGACTGGCTGTTGAACAGCAGCGCTGGCGCACCTGCCCGCTGAACCCGCTCACGCAATACACCCATGACGGTGTTGAGACGGGTGTGCAAGTCAGCTTGCAGACGCATGTGCGTATGGCTGGCTTGCACCCAAGCAAACACAGCAAAAGCCACCATCAACACCCCACTGCACAGCCCCATGCCCAGCAGGCTTTGCACCAAGGTGTGACCCGATTGCGAGCATTGGGCATTCATGGTCGCCATGTGCTTTCCCAGCAACGCCAGTGAACGGGGCAGTCCGGCGAGCTTGTGTTGTCAACCGTGCTGGCGGCATACGCCAAGGGCCAACGCAGCTGCAAGCGCACGTGTGGCACCGGCAAGGCCGTGGTGGTGATCTGAGCTTTTGCACCGGGTATGCGTGACTGGACTTCACTCAGCCAGGCTGCGATGTCTGCATGGGCCCACTGGATGTCGGTGCAAGCCAGGCTTTGGCAATCAGGACCCGCGGGCACTTGCCCCTGCCATTGGTAGTGCATCACCCCAAGCGGGTTGATCAACATGCGGTGCCAAAGATCCTGGGCCAATGCAACAGCGTTTTGCATGGCCAATGCATCGCGTTGGGCTTGCAGGGCCTGAAACTGCCCAAACAGCACGCCCAAGGCGAGCATGTTGAGCACCATCATGGCTGCCAAGGCTTCCAACATGGAAAAACCGGCTTGCATGCAAGGCAATCCCTGGCAGGCGGGCATGGCCTGAGGCATGCTTGTCATGCGCATGTGGCCGCCTGAACCACGCGCATGCGGCCCGTGTTGTTGATGCAAATGCTGCGCACCACAGGTGACGGGCCATTGCCCTGAACCACCACCCTGAGGCCACCGGCCACGGCCTCACCTTGTGCATTGATCGGCAGCAGTGGTTGTTGGGGGTTGAGTTGCACCGAGACCTCGCCAGACAAACCTTTGACCCACAGTGGGGCGCTTTGGGCGGTGGACAGCAGTTGCCAGCCACACCGCCAGTCACCTTCATGGGTGGGTTGGCGCTCGCAGGTTGGGATGCGTTGCAGTTGCAGTGCCTGCCCCCTACGCAGGGCTAGTAACCTGGCTGCTTGCAAGTCATTCATCCAGGCTTGCACCACGGTTTCCACCCTGAGTCGCCAAAGCCAGTGATGCAATGCAGGTGCTGCCCAGCTGGAGGTGATGGCGAGCAAGCCCAGCACCACGCACAGCTCTACCAAGGTCAAGCCTTGTTGAAGTGATGGGGTTGAAAAGAAACGTGGCAGCCTTTGCATGGCTGCCATCATCAGAGGATCAAGGGCTGAAAGGGTGTGATGAGGTCACACTCCAAAACGTGCGCGGCTCACCCGCCTAGCGCCTGAATTCATCCACCAAGGTTTTGAATTCATCCACGTCTTCAAAGCTGCGGTAAACACTGGCAAAGCGCACATAGGCCACTTTGTCGAGTTTTTTGAGCTCGCGCATGACCAATTCACCGATGCGCGTGGAAGCCACTTCACGCTGACCCAGGGTCAGCAGCTTGTCCTCGATCCGCTCAATCGCCAGGTCAACTTGCTCGGTGCTGACGGGGCGCTTGCGCAGGGCGAGGTTGAGCGAGTCGATCAGTTTTTGGCGCTTGTATTCAATGCGGCGACCATCTTTTTTAACCACGGCAGGGTAGCTGACGTCAGGTCGTTCATAGGTGGTGAACCGTTTTTCGCAATGCCCGCAAGAGCGACGGCGGCGAATCGAGTCGCCCTCTTCGGACATGCGGGTCTCCATGACCTGGGTTTCCACATGACCGCAAAAAGGGCATTTCATGGCGCTTAACCGTAAACAGGAAAGCGGCTGGTCAGGGCGTGGACTTGGGTGCGCACCGCAGCGATGTGTGCTTCATCGTGTGGGTTGTCCAGCACGTCCGCGATCAGGTGGGCGGTGGCACGCGCTTCTTCGTCCTTGAAGCCACGCGTGGTCATGGCAGGTGTGCCGATGCGCACACCGCTGGTGACCATGGGTTTTTCGGGGTCGTTGGGAATCGCGTTTTTGTTGATGGTCATGTGGGCATGGCCTAAGGCCGCCTCGGCTGCTTTGCCGGTGATGTTTTTGGATCGCAGGTCGACCAACATCACATGGCTTTGGGTGCCGCCACTCACGATGCGCAATCCGCGCTCAGTCAGGGTTTTGGCGACGATGTCGGCGTTTTTCAAGACCTGTTGTTGGTAGGCCTTGAAGCCTGGATCGAGGGCTTCTTTGAAAGCCACGGCTTTGGCCGCAATCACGTGCATCAAGGGACCGCCTTGCAGGCCAGGAAAGACGGCGCTGTTGATGGCTTTTTCGTGCTCAGGCTTCATCAAGATGATGCCCCCGCGTGGACCGCGCAAGCTCTTGTGGGTGGTGGAGGTGACCACGTCAGCGTGGGGCACAGGATTGGGGTAGACGCCCGCCGCGATCAATCCCGCGTAATGCGCCATGTCCACCATGAAGATGGCACCGATCTCTTTGGCCACTTTGGCGAAACGGGCAAAGTCAATGTGCAGGCTGTAGGCCGAAGCGCCTGCAATGATCAGCTTGGGTCGGGTGGCGCGGGCCTTGGCTTCCATGGCGTCGTAGTCGATCACTTCTTTGGCATTCAGGCCGTAGCTTTCCACCTTGAACCACTTGCCCGACAAATTGAGCGGCATGCCGTGGGTCAGGTGACCACCTTCGGCCAGGCTCATGCCCATGATGGTGTCGCCTGGTTGCAAGAAAGCCAAAAACACCGCTTGGTTGGCTGAAGCGCCGCAATGGGGTTGGACGTTGGCTGCTTGCGCACCGAACAGTTGCTTGACACGGTCAATCGCCAGTTGCTCAGCCACGTCGACGTTTTCGCAGCCACCGTAATAGCGTTTGCCGGGGTAGCCTTCGGCGTATTTGTTGGTCAGCTGTGAGCCTTGGGCTTGCATGACCGCAGGGGAGGCGTAGTTTTCACTGGCGATCAGTTCGATGTGGTGCTCTTGGCGGGCATTTTCTGCCTGGATGGCGGCCCACAGTTCGGGGTCAGTTTGGGCAACCAATTGGGAGTGTGAATACATGAAATAGCTCCAAAAAAGAAAAATCAGGGAGAGATAGGGGTCGGTTCTTGGATGGAGGTGCGTTTGCCGCTGGCCACCTCTTGCAGACGCTGTTGCTCAGCCAACACCTTGCCGATGTAGCCGCCATCCTCACCGCTGATGGCCGCGCCGACGTATTGGCGCAAACCCGCTTCGAGTGAACCGTTGCGGTCAATCGCTTCGCGCAACACTTGGGCGCCCACATGCAAATTGGTCACGGGGTCAAACGCTGCAAAGTCACCACCGTAATCGTCGTATTTGTCGGTGTGGACGTTGGTTCGCACCTGCATCAAGCCTTGCGCCCCCACGGGGCTTTGGGCAAAGGGATTGAAGCTCGACTCAATTGCCATCACCGCCAACAGCAATGTGGGGTCGAGTTTGTATGTGGGGGCCATGTCATAGGCCTCGGCCACCAAAGCGCTCAGGGGTTCAGGTGCAACCCGGTATTTGCGGCTGAGCCAAAAAACAATGTTGGCTTGCTCTTTGGTCAGGTCTTGCGGGTCGGCTGCGGTGGCTCTGTCTACCGCCTCGGTGCTGCTGCTGAAGCCAAAATCCAATCCATGGCGGGTTTGCAGCCAATCTATCAGCTGCACCTCGGCGCTTGAGCGCAAATCGGGCTTGGCATTGAAGATGATCAAGAAGCAAAAAACGGCCAAGCCTAAAAAAGCCAAGCCGCTGTGGGTGATGAGAAAGAACCCTTGACCCACGTCCAAGGCGAAGACACGCAGGCTTTGCAGAATGGTTTGTAAAACTTTCATACGGCTATTTTAAACCTCCACCCCATGCGCCCTGTCACAATAGACGTTTTCTCCTGGCCCACGGGCCCAACCTTCAGATTTCAACCGCCGTGAACACCCCTTCTTCCAGCGCACATGACGCGTCCACCTTAGACACCTTGACCGGTGGCGCATTGACCGCCCCCACCTCTGGCGAACGCGCTGCGCGTTTGCGTGAATGGATGGCCACCGATCCCAGCGCTGATGTGCTGCAACAGGTGTTCAAAGAAATGAGCGCCCGTGACAAAGGGGCGGCCAAACCGCTGCGCGAAAAGCTCGATGAACTGCGACGCACCAAAACCCAAGACACCTTGGCCCAAGAATGGGCTGACAAGGCTCATCAGCTGTTGGACACGACCCGATTGAACTTGGCTGATGCCATGGCGTGGCCGCGTGACGCAGCCAAAGCAGGCGCACCCTTGTCGCGTGAACCTTTGGCCAGCCTGCGGGTGTCTTTGGCCGACCGGGTCAAACACATTGAAGACTTGGAACACCGTGCGCAGGTCTTGCGCGAATCAGCGGTTTTGATGGCTCAGCGCATCGAAGTCTTGTCCACCAAGCCTTGGACCGAAGCGGTGGAGTTGCAAAGCAGCTTGGCCAGCGATTTACAGCGTTTGCAAACCGAGTGGTCTACCCTCACCCAAGACACCCATTGGGCCAGTGTCGACGCCAAATACCCGGCCAGTGTGAATGAAAGCGCCCAACACATCCAAGTGGTGTGGGATGCTTTTTCGGCGGCATTGACGCAAACCCAAGCTGCCGCCCTAGATGCCAGCTTGCCGCTGCCCGCCGTGCCTGCCTGGGCTGATCAATTGAAAGTGTTGCGTGGTGAAGCTTCTGCCGCACCGGTGGTGGTCAAGACCTCCAAGCCAGCAGCAGATCCAGCCCTCAAAGCCGAAGAGCAACAGGCGCTGGCGGCGGCCAAAGCCCTGGCGGCCGAGCAGCGTCGACAAGCAGACATCGTGCGTCACGAACTGGTGGCCAAAGCCGAAGC
>CAJBOO010000025.1 GCA_903956845.1 uncultured Burkholderiales bacterium | reverse complement strand
GTGTGGCTGGTCGCTTCGTCCACCTGCTGACCGAAAGTCATGGTGCCCAGGCAAATGGGGGTGACGTGCAAATCGCTTTGGCCCAAGCGAACAGGGGTGAGGCTGAGTGTGTTCATGGGGCGGAGTTTAAGCGGCGCGGGCTGGCATAGGCGCGACAGGGGTTGGGGCGGCTTTGCATGAGAATGCGCCCATCTGATGACGCCGCTTCAATTGAAAGACACGCCAACATGAACCACCCTTCTCCCCCTACCGCCATCGTCACCGGGGCCGCTCGCGGCATCGGCCTGGCCACCACCCGGTTACTGCTGGCCAAGGGTTACCGCGTCGCCATGGTCGACCGCGACAGCGAGGAGCTGCACCGCGCCGCCCAGGGCTTGCAACACGTTTTGCCCGTGGACTGCGATGTGTCCGAGGAGCACCCAGTGACCGCCATGGTGCACACCGTGCTGGACTGGGCCGGGCGCATCGACGCGCTGGTCAACAACGCCGGTGTGGCCGACTTTGGACCGATCGAGGAAACCACCTTTGCACGCTGGCAAACCGTGATGCGCACCAACTTGGATGGCGTGTTTTTATGTTCCCAAGCGGTCATCCCAGCGCTGCGACAAAGCCAAGGCAGCATCGTCAACATCGCGTCCATTTCTGGCTTGCGCGCTTCCACCCTGCGCGTGGCCTATGGCACGTCCAAAGCCGCGGTGATTCAATTGACCAAACAGCAGGCGGTGGAGTTGGGCGAACACGGAATTCGCGTAAATTGCGTGGCGCCCGGCCCCGTGAGAACCAAGCTCGCCATGGCGGTGCACAGCCCCGAGATCATCAGCGCTTACCACGACGCCATTCCGCTCAACCGCTATGGCAGCGAGGCAGAAATTGCGCATGTGATTGTGTTTTTGGCCTCCGCCGAGGCCAGCTACCTGACTGGGCAGGTGGTGGCGGTGGACGGTGGGTTTGAGGCGACGGGCGTGGGCTTGCCGGCGCTCAGGGTTTAACGGTTTGTGCGCGTTGGGCCTCTTGCAAGCGCAGGACTCGCCTTTGCACCTTGCCTGTGGTCGTCATCGGCAAGGCCTCGATGAATTCCATTTCTTTGGGGTATTCATAAGGTGCCAGCAAACCGCGAACATGTCGTTGAAGTTCTTGCACCAGATCATCTGAAGCGACAAAGCCCGCCGCCAACACCACATAGGCTTTCACCAAGTTGCCACGCTCGGCATCCGGCTTGGGCACCACGGCGGCGTTGGCCACCGCCGGGTGCTTCACCAAGCAGTTTTCAATTTCGCTGGGACCAATGCGGTAGCCCGCCGACTTGAACAGATCGTCAGCGCGGCCTTGGTACCAGAGGTAGCCGTCGGCGTCGCGCGTGGCCAGGTCGCCGGTGCGGCACCAGTCACCGCTGTACTTGGCGGCCGTGGCCTCGGGCTGACGCCAATAGCCCAAGAAAAAAATCGGGTCGGGGTCGCCGTGCACATCGAAGCGGTGCAAAGCCACATCGCCCGGCACGCCCACGGCGCATTCGTGGCCATCGTCGTCAATCACCGCCACGCGGTGCCCAGGGTAGGCGCGGCCCATGCTGCCGGGTCGCGCAGGCCATCCCACACCCGCTGAGGTCTCACCATTCATGGCGCAATTGCCGACGATGTAATTCACCTCGGTTTGGCCAAACATCTCGTTAACGGTCACACCCAGCTCTTGTTGGCAGTAGTTGAAAACCGCATCGCCCACGGCCTCACCGGCGCTCATGATGGCTTGCAAGTCCAGTTGAAACTGCAAAGCCGGATGGGGGTAGGCCTTCATCATGGCTTTCAAAGCGGTGGGAAACAAAAACGTGTGGGTCACGCGGTGTTGCTGCATCAAACCAAAGGCCAACTCGGCCGAAAAACGACCCGACCAAGCAACGATGGGTCGACCGAAATACAGGCTGGGCAGCAAGGCATCCATCAACCCGCCGGTCCAGGTCCAATCGGCTGGCGACCACATCACGGCGTGGCTGCCCAAGGGCAAATCATGCTCACCCACAGGCGCTTGTCCATGGGGTGCAAAGCCAAACCAGTTTTGGCTGGCAACAAAGCCTGTCAGGTTGCCTATCAAGGCCCGGTGTGGGATCAACGCACCCTTGGGTGGCCCGGTGGTGCCGCTGGTGTAAATCAACACGGCGGGGTCGTCCGCCCAAGTGTTGGCCATGGGCCAAGCGGGTTGCACGGCTGGCGAGGCTTGGGCATGGTCCAAGCCATCGACTTGGGCTGCACCGGCGCTGAGAGAGACAGGGTGCAACAACCCTTCCACATTCAAAACATGTCGCAATGCTGGGCACTCGGCCTGCAAAGCCCGCACCACCTCTTCGGACACCGCGTCCACCAGGGCCAACACCGCTTGCGCATCTTGCAATCGGTAGGCCAAAGCCTCGGGGCCAAACAACTGCGACAGCGGCATGACCACCACACCCATTTGCCACAGCGCCACATAGGCCACGGCGGTTTCAAAGCGTTGAGGCAAGACCACCGCGACCCGGTCGCCTGGCTTGACGCCCACATGGTGCAAGGCGTGGCTCAGGGCATCTGCCGAGGCTTGTAACTGGGCGTAGGTGTGAGGCACAGGTGCCGCGTCCAACTGGTGTTGGAGGACCGCGACCCGCTGCCCGCCATCGCTGTGCATGGCCCAACGCTTGGCGCACACCTGCGCGATGTTGAAATGGCGTGGCACAGACCAGCGGAATTGACCCAGCATGGCCGCGTGGTTGTCCAGGTGGTGACCGGGTTTCATGCAAGACGTCCTTATGATCAGCGGAATGTACCAAGTCCAACGTGCTGCCCGCAGCAGCTTTGTCCCCCTGCGACACCTCCAACACCATGTGCGTGAGTGGGGCACTCCCCGCCCCGGCCAGTTACCGCTGTTCATGGTGCACGGCTGGATGGATGTGAGCGCCTCGTTCCAGTTTGTGATTGACGCGCTGACCACCGATCGCCACATCATCGCGCCCGACTGGCGTGGGTACGGCTTGACCGAACCCGGTGAGGTGGACAATTTTTGGTTCCCCGATTACTTGGCCGACCTGGATGCCCTGATTGACCATTTCCAACCCGAAGGCGAGATCGATCTCTTGGGCCACAGCATGGGTGGCAATGTGGTGATGCAATACGCTGGCATTCGGCCCACGCGCATTCGCCGCCTGATCAACTTGGAAGGATTCGGTTTGGCCGCGACCAAGCCTGAACAAGCACCGGCCCGCTACGCCCAGTGGATGGACGAGATGAAGGCCTTGCGCCAAGGTGAAAAAGCCTTGCGCAGTTACCCGAGTGCCGCGGCCGTGGCCGAGCGCTTGATGAAAACCAACCCGCGCTTATCCACCGACAAAGCCCATTGGTTAGCCCAACATTGGGCCCGCCCTAATGCACAAGGCGAATGGGACATCCTGGGGCATCCCGCGCACAAAGTGATCAATGCGCATTTGTTCCATGTCGAGGAGATTTTGGCCTTGTACCAACGCATCACCGCCCCGGTCTTGAACGTAGAGGCCAGCGAAAACAGCCTGGACGTTTGGTGGAAAGGACGCTTTACCTTGGAGGAGTACCACCAGCGCATCCGATCGGTGAAAAATCTGCACACCGTCACGATCGCTGACGCCGGGCACATGATGCACCACGACCAACCTGCCGTCTTGGCCCAACACATCGAAGCGTTTTTGAACCCCGCATGACCCAAACCGATGTGCTCATCGTCGGTGCGGGCGCGGCGGGCTTGTTTTGCGCGGGTGTTGCCGCCCAGCAAGGCTTGCAGGTGCTGCTGCTGGACCACAGCCCCAAGGTGGCCGAAAAAATCCGCATCTCCGGTGGCGGGCGCAGCAACTTCACCAACAAGGACATCGACCCACGCGCACCCCACAAACATTTTTTAGGCGAGAACCCACCCTTCGCCCGCAGCGCGCTCTCGCGCTACACCGCCACCGATTTCATGGGTTTGATGGACAAGCACGGTGTCGCTTTCCATGAAAAACACAAAGGCCAGTTGTTTTGCGACCGCAGCGCGCAAGACCTGATCGACATGCTGCTGCGCGAATGCGAAGCCGGTGCCATGGGCGGCGCGGTCACGCGCTGGCAGCCTTGCAGCTTGCAAAGCCTGCAGTTCAGCGATGCGCGGGCGCACGGCTACACCGCCCAAACCAGCCAAGGCGAAGTGCAGGCCCGCGCCGTGGTGGTGGCCACAGGCGGCTTGTCCATCCCGAAAATCGGTGCCACCGACCTGGGCTACCGCTTGGCTTCGCAATTTGGCTTGCAAGTGGTGACACCCCGCCCGGCCTTGGTGCCACTGACTTTTGCTGCCAGCGATTGGCAGCCGTTTGCAGCCATGGCCGGGTTGTCCCAATCGGTCGAGATTTCAACCGGCATGGGCAAGCAGCGCCCTGTGTTCGAGGAAGACCTGCTGTTCACGCACCGAGGCTTGTCGGGCCCAGCGGTCTTGCAAATATCCAGTTACTGGCAGCCAGGAACCCCGATTCAGCTCAACCTGGCGCCAGGGCACGACCTGAATGCGGCCTTGCTCGAGGCCAAACAGCACTCCAAAAAACACGTGGCCAATGCCCTGGCGGCTTGGTTACCCGCCCGTTTGGCCGACACCTGGGTGGCACGCGACAGCGCTTGGCAGCGCAGCCTGCCCGATACCCCCGACAAAGCCCTCCACACCCTGGCGCGGTCCTTGGGTGAGTGGTCGCTGACCCCGGCAGGCACCGAGGGCTATGCCAAAGCCGAGGTCACAGCGGGCGGCGTGGACACCCGCGAGCTTTCCCAACAGACCATGGAATCGCGTCAGCCGGGCCTGTATTTCATTGGAGAAGTGGTCGATATCACCGGCTGGCTGGGGGGCTACAACTTTCAATGGGCCTGGTCTAGCGCCCATGCCTGCGCCACAGGCTTGGCACAGCGGCTGAAGCCGCTATAATGGCAGGCTTGATTACGGCCACCTCCCGACAGCCACAACCCGTTGGGAACCACCGCCGCCACGGTTTTGAAGTCCGATCTTCTTCTCTTCCAAGGTGTGCACATTTTGAAAATTGTTGTCAATGACCACCATCCGTGTAAAAGAAAACGAACCCTTTGACGTGGCACTGCGCCGCTTCAAGCGCACCATTGAAAAACTGGGCTTGCTCACCGACTTGCGTGCCCGCGAGTTCTATGAAAAGCCCACCGCTGAGCGCAAACGCAAAAAAGCCGCTGCCGTCAAACGCCATTACAAGCGCGTTCGCAGCATGCAGTTGCCCAAAAAACTGTACTGATCCCGGCTCAGGCCTTGCCTGACCTGGCTCGCCCGGCTCGTCCGCGCGGGCCTTTTTTTTGACACATGGAGAAGCAAATGGCTTTGAAAGACCAAATCACCGAAGACATGAAAACCGCCATGCGCGCCAAGGACAGCGCCCGCTTAGGCACGATCCGCCTGCTGCAAGCGGCCATGAAGCAAAAAGAAGTGGACGAGCGTGTCGAACTCGATGACGTGGCGGTGATCGCCATCGTCGACAAACTCATCAAGCAGCGCAAAGACTCGGTGGCCGCCTACCTCAGCGCCCAACGACAAGACCTGGCTGACATTGAAACCGCTGAAATCACGGTGCTCGAGGTCTATTTGCCCCAACGCTTGAGCGCGGAAGACATCCAAACCGAAGTCGCCGCCATCGTGGCCGAGGTCGGTGCCAAGGGTCCAGGCGACATGGGCAAAGTCATGGGCGCGGTCAAAACCCGTTTGGCAGGCAAAGCCGACATGGGCCTGGTCAGTGCCGCCGTGAAAGCCGCTCTCCAAGGCTGACGCCAGCAGCTGATTTATCATGCGAGCCACATGACCACCTCGAAAATATTCCTGCAAATCGACCACATTTCCAAGCGTTTTGGTTACACGCTGGCGGTGGACAACGTCAGCTTGGATATCTACCGAGGTGAAATCTTTGCCTTGCTGGGTTCATCAGGCTGTGGCAAATCCACCTTGTTGCGCATGTTGGCGGGGTTTGAAACCCCCACCACCGGCCGGGTGCTGCTCGACGGCCAGGATGTCACCGACTTGCCGCCCTACGAGCGGCCCATGAACATGATGTTCCAGTCTTACGCTTTGTTCCCCCACATGAACGTATGGGACAACATCGCGTTTGGCCTGCGCCGCGATGGCGTGTCCAAAGATGAACTCAACCAGCGGGTCGAAGACATGCTGCAACTCGTGCAGTTGCAAAAATTTGCCAAACGCAGCCCCCACCAACTCTCAGGCGGCCAGCAACAACGCGTGGCCTTGGCGCGCAGCCTGGCCAAGCGCCCGCAACTGCTGATGCTCGATGAACCCCTGGGCGCGCTGGACAAAAAACTGCGCGAGCAAACCCAGGTCGAGTTGGTCAACATCATCAAGCAAGTGGGTGTGACCTGTGTCATGGTCACGCATGACCAAGACGAAGCCATGACCATGGCCGACCGAATTGCAGTGATGAGCGAAGGCCGTTTGCTGCAAGTGGGCACGCCCAATGACGTTTACGAGAACCCGAACTGCCGTTTCGTGGCGGACTTTGTGGGCAACGTGAATTTGTTCGACGGCGAGGTCAGCGAATACGAGGCTGACCACGTGGTGGTGCACAGCCCGGTCTGCGATTTTTACGTGGGCCATGGCATCACAGGCAGTTTAGGCATGCCAGTGTCGGTCGCGCTGCGACCCGAAAAGGTATTGCTGAGCAAAGACAAACCCGAAGGCGACCACAACGCCGTGGCCTGCGTGTTGAAAGACTGGTCTTACTTTGGCAGTTTCACCAGCTACAGCCTGCGTTTACCCAATGGGCAGCACATCAAGGTGTCGGTCACCAACGCAGACCGCGATCAAGAGGCCATTGAAGAAGGCCAAACCGTTTGGGCGCATTGGCAAGACAACGCCATGGTGGTGTTGACCCAATAGTGCAAACGACTTGGCCGCCAGGCCTGGCAAAGCTTCAACACCCACTCAAGCGCCAGCGACTTTCATTCGGTTAATCAACACCGATCCCACGGTTTTTGCACCGTAGTTGTAGGCATCGGCACCAACCGCCTGGATGCCCATCAACATGTCTTTCAAATTGCCAGCGATGGTGATTTCTTGCACCGGGAAAGCAATCTGCCCCTTCTCGACCCAAAAGCCACTCGCCCCCCTGGAATAGTCGCCAGTGACGTAATTGACGCCCTGCCCCATGAGTTCTATGACAAACAAACCGGTGCCGAGTTTTTTCAGCATGGCGTCCAAGTCGTCGTGTGCTTGGGTGAGCTTGGAGGTCAACACCAGGTTGTGCGAGCCGCCGGCATTGCCCGTGGTTTGCATGCCCAGCTTGCGTGCTGAATAGCTGCTGAGGAAATACCCCTCAACCAAACCATCGCGGATGACCTGGCGCGCCTGGGTTTTCACGCCCTCTTCGTCAAACACCGAGCTGCCCTTGCCTCGCACCACAAAAGGGTCTTCATGGACTTGCAGGTGTTTGGGCAACACCTGTTTGCCCAGCGAGTCGAGCAAAAAACTGCTTTTTCGGTAAAGCGCGCCGCCGCTCAGGGCATGCACCAAGCCGCCCAGCAAGCCTGCCGCCAATGGCGATTCAAACAACACCGGGCAACTGGTGGTGGGGATTTTGCGGGCATGCAAACGGCTCAGGGCCCGCTCAGCCGCGTAACGGCCCACGGCCTCGGGGGCTGCCAGTTCGTCTGGGTGGCGCATCGAGCTGTACCAGTGGTCGCGTTGCATGTCGTCGCCCTTGCCAGCGATGGGTGCCACAGAGATGCTGTGGCGGGAGCTGGCATAGCCACCCCGGAATCCATGGGTATGGGCGCTGAAGAAATGGCTTTGCTGGGCAGACACGCCCGCACCTTCGCTGTTGGTGATGCGCTTGTCCATGCCCATGGCCGCGCCCTCACAACGCAGCGCCAAGGCGGCCGCTTGCTCGCTGTGGATCGCCCAAGGGTGAAACAAATCGAGGTCGGCGTGTTGTTGGGCAATCAGGTCTGGGTCGGGCAAGCCTGCCATCGGGTCTTCGGCGGTGAAGCGCGCGATGTCGTAGGCGGCTTGCACGGTGCGCTCAATGGCCGCGGCAGAGAAGTCGGAGGTGCTGGCGTTGCCTCGGCGATGGCCCAGGTAGACCGTCACACCCAAGGATTTATCGCGGTTGCGTTCGACATTTTCCAGCTCGCCTTTGCGCACCGACACGCTCAAACCGGTGCCCTCAGAGGCTTCGGCTGCGGCATTGGTGGCCCCGAGCCGCTTGGCGCAAGCCAGGGCGGAGTCAACCAGGTCTTCAAATTGGGCGCGGCTGTGACTGAAACCTGGCAAAGCTTGCGTATTGGGTGTGGCGTGGGGTTGTGAAGTCTGGTTCATATCGACAGCTATGATACTTCTCCCCCTATAACCTCACACCATGTCCCGTAAACCCACCAAAGGCTATTACGTCAAAGGCCACTTCGTTGCTGAAGGCAGCGAGCTCGATTTGGAGCTCAAGCGCGAACTCAAGGGCAGTGACACCGCCAGCAAAACCGACCTCAAACGCGAAAGCGATGCCCTGCAAAAGCTCGGCGAGGACTTGCTGTTGCTGCGCATGCCCGCCATGCAGCAGTTGGTGGCGCAAGCGCAGGTGCCCGAGGCGTTGAAGGAAGCCATCGCCGAAGCGAAAAAAATCACCAATTTCGAGGGCAAGCGCCGCCAAATGCAATACGTGGGCAAGCTCATGCGCAAACTCGATGAAGCGCAGGTGCAAGCCATCCGCGCCGCCTTGGACGTGCAGCACAACGGCAGCGCCGAGGAAACCTTGGCCCTGCACATGGCCGAGCATTGGCGTGACCGCTTGCTGCAAGACGACAGCGCTTTGGCCGACTGGCTCAACGCACACCCCGACACCGACAGCCAACAACTGCGGGCCTTGGTGCGCCAAGCGCGCAAAGATGGTTTGCCCGACAAAACCGCCGTCTCGCAAGGTCAATTCCCCCGGCAAGGCAAGGCCTACCGAGACATCTTCAAACTGGTGCGCGATCACCTCAGCGCCACCGCCGACACGCCTGACAGCCACCCATGACGACTTCCAGCCTTGACACGGTGCGCATCGGCATCGTTTCCATCAGCGACCGCGCTTCCAGCGGTGCTTACGAAGACAAGGGCTTGCCAGCCCTGAAAGACTGGCTAGGCCAAGCCTTGCAAAACCCCTTGGTGTTCGAGCCTCGCCTCATCCCCGACGAGCAAGCTGTGATCAGCCAAACCTTGATCGACCTGGTCGACGCGGGCTGCCATGTGGTCTTGACCACGGGTGGCACCGGGCCTGCCAAGCGGGACGTGACGCCAGAAGCCACCCTGGCTGTGGCCGACAAGGAAATGCCTGGATTTGGCGAACAAATGCGCCAGATCAGCTTGCGCTTCGTGCCCACGGCGATCTTGTCCAGGCAAGTCGCGGTGATCCGAGGCGAGACGCTGATCATCAATTTGCCCGGTCAGCCCAAATCCATCACCGAAACCCTGGGTGGCTTGAAAAACCCAGACGGTCAGGTGTTGGTGGACGGGATTTTTGCGGCCGTGCCCTATTGCATTGACCTGATCGGCGGGCCTTACCTGCAAACCCATGACGCTTTTTGCAAAGCGTTCAGGCCCAAATCAGCGATTCGGCCCCTGGGCTGAGGTTTCTTTGTCATCGACGCGCTGCAAAGACGCGGCGCTGATGTCGAAGTACATGTCTTTGAAATACAAACGGTAAGGCTCGGTCAATGCAGCTTGGGTTTGGCTTGGCTTGCCCGGGCTGATCGACTGCCCCAAGATCGCCTCGTCAGGCGAAAACTTCAGCGTCGCAAAAACATAGTGCTCGATCGATTTCAAAAACAGCACGAAATGCGGCACGTTCAACTGACGCGGCTCTTCGCACAAAAAGCGCCAATGTGCATGGTGTTGGTTGGGTGGCGTCAATTGCAGATTGAACAGGAAGTTATTCACCAACAAGCCGTATTGCTCCACACTGAATGACAACTCGCCGAAGATGGCCTCTTCGCCATCGCGAACCAGCATGAGGTAATGGGGGTGTAGTTTGATGAATGCAGACATGCAGGCAATGCAGCGTTGGAGGGCGCAAAGGGCTTATTTGAACTGCTAAAAGCCCATCAATCGATCAGTTTGTTGAGTTTTTCAATTTCTAAATGAGCATTTTTTGCCGCATCCTCAGGCATGCAGTCGTTGCCGTTGCTCGATTGAGCAGCCAACTTTTCCAGGGCCTGCCACAGCAATGCGATTTGCTTGTCTTGTTCGGCGGCGTAGTCGATCAGGCCCCGCATGGCTTGGCTCAAGGGATCGTCGTTTTGCGTGACGCCGTAGGCTGAAAAGCCCATTTTGGAAGCCACTTCTTCACGAACCGCATCGGTTTTGGCCTCGATGATGCGCGCAGGGTTGCCGACCGCAGTCGCGCCTGCGGGTACCGGTTTGGTGACCACGGCATTGCTGCCGATCTTGGCGCCATCGCCGACGGTGAAGCCGCCCAAGACCTTGGCACCAGCACCCACCACCACATCGCGGCCCAAGGTGGGGTGGCGTTTGGTGCCTTTGTACAGCGAGGTCCCGCCCAAGGTCACGCCTTGGTAAATCGTGCAGCCGTCGCCAATTTCAGCGGTTTCGCCGACCACCACACCCATGGCATGGTCGAAGAAAACCCCTGTGCCTATCTTGGCGGCAGGGTGGATTTCGATGCCGGTCAAGTGTCGCGAGATGTGCGATAAAAAACGCCCGAGCCAATACAGGCCAGCACCCCAGCAGGCATGTGCCAGGCGATGGAAGAACAAGGCGTGCAAGCCGGGGTAGCAAGTCAGTACCTCCAGCCAACCGCGGGCTGCGGGGTCGCGGTCGAGAATGGTTTGCGCGTCGGCGCGGATTCTTGAAAACATGCAAAGAGTCTAACTTTTTCCCTTGGCCGACTGGCTCATGGCTTTGGCAATTCCCCGCAGGATATGAACTTCCTCTTCGCTCAGGTCGGCTCGGTTGAACAACTGGTTCAAGCGTGGCATGAGCTTTTTGGGAGCGGCTGGATCGAGAAAACCGATGTCCACGAGCGAGTCTTCCCAGTGTTCAAGCATGCCCGCCACTTGCGCGGCGTCGGCATGTCGAGTGGGCTGGGTGGCGGCTTGCACGTCATAGCCGCCCAGGGCCAATCGCCATTCATAGGCCAGCACCTGCACCGCACTGGCCAAATTGAGCGAACCAAACGTGGGGTCGGTGGGAATGCTCAAGGCCACGTGGCAGCGGTACACATCCTCGTTTTTCATGCCAAAGCGCTCGGAGCCAAACACAAATGCCATGCCGCCCTCGCCCGTGGGCGTTGGCAGCGTGGCGAAATGTTCGCGTGGCGAGCGGGTGGGTGGCCCAAAGTCGCGCGGCGTCATGGCCGTGGCGCACAGGTGGGTGATGCCATCCAAGGCCTCGTCCAAGGTGGCCACGATGCGGGCGTTTTCCAGCACATTCAGTGCACCGCTGGCGCGTTGGATGGTTTCTTCGCGGCGCAGGACGTTGGACCAGCGCGGGGCCACCAAGACCAGGTCGTCAAAGCCCATGACGCGCATGGCGCGGGCTGTGGCGCCCACATTGCCGGCGTGGCTGGTTTCGATCAGGATGAAGCGGGTGTGCATGGGACTAAAATAAGCGATTGTCGCCGCCCGTCTCACCGGGCGCGTTTTTGTTCTCCCACGCATCCTAAGGTGTGCGCTCCACAAGCTCGCCGCCCCCGCCCATGACCGTTGCTTCCTCCTCTTCCATCCACCCCATGCTCAACGTGGCCATCAAGGCTGCCCGTGCGGCTGGGGTGATCATCAACCGTGCCGCGCTGGACGTGGAGTCGGTGCGGGTATCGCAAAAAATGGCCAACGACTTCGTGACCGAAGTCGACCATGCCAGCGAAAACATCATCATCGACACCCTGCTCACCGCTTACCCCGACCACGGCATCTTGGCCGAAGAGTCTGGTCAAACGCGTGGCAACCCCAACGCCGACAACATTTGGATCATCGATCCGCTGGACGGCACCACCAACTTCATTCACGGTTTCCCCTTCTATTGCGTGAGCATCGCGCTGCAAAGCCGGGGCAAACTCGAGCAAGCGGTGGTCTACGACCCCACCCGCAACGATTTGTTCACCTCCACCCGTGGCCGCGGCGCGTTTTTGAACGACCGTCGCCTGCGCGTGAGCAAGCGCACCCGACTGCAGGAATGCTTGATCAGCACCGGCTTTCCTTTCCGCCCAGACGATGACTTCGCGGCTTACCTCAAAGTCATGGCCGAGGTGATGCAACGCACAGC
>CAJBOO010000024.1 GCA_903956845.1 uncultured Burkholderiales bacterium | reverse complement strand
GAGGCCAAGCCGGTGCGCCGGCCAGACAAATGGATCAACCAATTGACCAGGTGCGCCAACTCAGCGGTTTGGCTGCGGCCCATGATGCCGACCACAGGAATGCGGGTGGGTTGTTGCGGGTCAAACAAATGCGACACGATGGCTTGCCCCACGGGGCGGGGTTGACCGATGGCGGGTTTGAGGTGCATCAACAAACCGGGGCCGGCATTGACTTCCACGATGGCACCACCCTGGGCCAGCAAAGGTTGGCTGATGTCTTGTGCGACCAAATCGATGCCCGCGATGTCCAAGCCGATCACGCGTGCCGCCAACACCACGACCGCCGCGACTTCAGGATGCACCTCGTCGGTGACGTCGATGCCCATGTTGCCGGTGCGCTGCACCACGGCCACACGGCCAAGGTCTGGAATGCTGTCGGGGTTGAGTCCTTGGCGTTGCAATTCCAATACCGCTGTTGGCAGGTCTTTGAGGCGAATCGTGTCCAGGGGAAAGTCTTCTTCTTCGCCACGGCGTGGGTCAGAGTTGATTTGCAATTCAATCAGTTGTTCGACCGTGTGCACGCCGTCGCCGGTGATCTTGGCGGTTTCACCTTTGCAGGCGGCCACCACGCGGTTGCCCACCACCAACAAGCGGTGCTCTTCGCCAGGAATGAATCGCTCCACCATCACATCCGTGCCTTCGCGTTGGGCCATCACAAACGCGGCTTCAATGTCTTCGCGCTTGCGTAAATCGAGGGCCACGCCGCGCCCATGGTTGGCGTCGGTCGGTTTGACCGCTACTGGCAAACCAATGTCTTGCGCGACTTCCCAGGCGTGGGCGGGCGAGTCCACCACCTCGCCCGTGGGAATCGGGACACCACACTGGGTGAGCAGCATTTTGGTGAGGTCTTTGTCGCTGGAGATGCTTTCTGCGATCGCGCTGGTGCGGTCGGTCTCTGCGGTCCAAATGCGCCGCTGCAGCGCGCCGTAGCCCAGTTGCACCAGGTTGCCAGAGGTCAGGCGAATGGAAGGGATGTGGTGTTCGGTGGCGGCGTCAACGATGCATGCCGTGCTGGGACCCAGGCACAAGCGGTCCACCATGGTTTTCAAACGGGTGACCGTGCCTTTGACATCAAACGCGCTGTCATTGATGGCGGCCATGACCAGATCGCGAGCGGCCAAGAAAGCGGCACGGCCCACTTCCTCTTGGCGGGTGCGGATGACCACTTTGTAAACACCGCGTTGGCTGGTTTCGCGGGCTTTGCCAAAGCCAACTTGCATACCCGCCAAAGTTTGCAGCTCGATCGCCACGTGTTCCATGATGTGTCCGCACCAGGTGCCGCTTTGGAGGCGCTCGAAGAAGCCGCCGCGTTCACCCACACCGCAGCGGTGCTCGATCATGCCCGGCAGCCAAGTGGTCAGGCGATCGACAAAGCCTGGCAAGGTGTTGGAGGGGTGGTCTTCCAGGGGCCCGAGATCTACCCAGGATTCGATGACGGGGCGGTAGGTCCACACATTCGGGCCGCGCAAGTAACGCATGCGCAAGATCGCAATATCGGGAAAGGTCATAAGGGGAGGGGAAGGGTGGGGAGGGTGCCGTGGTGGCTGATGTGCAGGGTTAGAATCATTTTTTACTGCCGGTCATCCTTCAAAGAATGAATCTTCCCTCTCATGTTGCGCCAGTGCTGCTGGATTTGCCAGCTTTTTGGCGGGAGGACCTGCAGCTTCAGTTGTCATCCGAAGAAAACGTCTTGGCGTGGCTGGAGGTTGACCTCGATGCGCAATTGTATTTCGGGCGTGGCCTGCTGGTCCTGACCCCCCAACGCCTGCTTTGGCAGCCCGCCAG
The DNA here is from genome assembly GCA_903956845.1 of uncultured Burkholderiales bacterium. Classification (GTDB taxonomy): domain Bacteria; phylum Pseudomonadota; class Gammaproteobacteria; order Burkholderiales; family Burkholderiaceae_C; genus Limnohabitans. The sequence goes on along the minus strand of CAJBOO010000024.1, from coordinate 5,750 downwards.
CGGCGACAAAACCTGGCAAAACCATCCCTTGCAGGCCGATTTGCAGCTCGAACTGGCAGACCACGCTGGTGTGGGCAAACTGAGCTTGCGCAATGCCCAAGCCCAATTGGCCCAATGGCGCTTCACCTTGGGCCACCACCTGCAAGCCGCCAGCCTGGTGTCTCGCTTTCAAAAGCTGCAAGACGGACACAGCCCGGCGAGTTGGCAAGTGTGGTGTCCGACCTGCCAGGCGCCGCTCAACAGCCTGGAGCAGGCATGCCCCGCCTGTGAGCGCGAAGAAGACGAACGGCCTGCGTCCACCTGGAGCCTGTTTCGGCTCTGGCGGTTTGCCAAGCCTTACCAAGGACAGTTGTTGCTTGGTTTCTTGCTCACCTTGGCCTCGACCGCTGCCACCTTGGTGCCGCCTTACCTGACCATGCCCTTGATGGACGAGGTGCTGATTCCTTTCCAAAACGGCCAGCAAATCGACATCCATTTGGTGGCTTGGTACCTGGGGGGTCTGTTGGCTGCAGCCTTGCTGGCCTGGGGCCTGGGTTGGTTCAAAACGTATGTGTTGGCGCTGGCCTCCGAGCGCATTGGCGCGGACTTGCGCTCCACCGCCTACGAGCATTTGCTCAAGCTGTCCTTGGAATACTTTGGCGGACGCCGCACCGGCGACCTGATGACCCGCATCGGCAGCGAAACCGACCGTTTGTGCGTGTTTTTGTCGCTGCATTTATTGGACTTCGCCACTGACGTGTTGATGATCTTGATGACCGCCGCCATCTTGTTCAGCATCGACCCGTGGTTGGCGCTGGCCACTTTGCTGCCTCTGCCTTTCATTGCGTGGTTGATCCACATCGTGCGCGACCGCTTGCGCACCGGCTTCGAAAAAATCGACCGGGTCTGGTCTGAGCTCACCAATGTCTTGGCCGACACCATCCCAGGCATCCGCGTGGTCAAGGCCTTTGCCCAAGAGACCCGCGAGGCCAAACGCTTTCAAGAGGCCAACAAACACAACCTCGCGGTGAACGACCGCATCAATTTCTTGTGGTCCTTGTTTTCGCCCACCGTGACCTTGGTGACCGAGATCGGTTTGCTGGTGGTCTGGGCCTTTGGCATTTGGCAAGTGGCGCATCACCAAGTGACCGTGGGAGTGTTGACCGCCTTCTTGGCCTACAGCACCCGGTTTTATGCGCGTTTGGACGCGATGAGCCGCATCGTTTCGCACACCCAAAAAGCCGCAGCGGGTACCAAGCGCATTTTCGAAATCCTTGACCATGTCTCCAGCGTGCCTGAACCGGTCAACCCCGTGCCACTGCCCGAGGTGGTCGGGCACATCCAGATCAGCGACGCAGGTTTCCGCTATGGCAACCGCGCGGTCATCAAAGGCCTGAGTTTGGACATTGCCCCCGGTGAAATGATTGGCTTGGTCGGGCAAAGCGGTTCTGGCAAAAGCACCTTGGTCAACCTGATTTGCCGTTTCTATGACTTGAGTGAGGGTGCGATCCGCATTGATGGCACCGACATCCGCGATGTACGCATTGCGGACTACCGTCGACACATCGGTTTGGTCTTGCAAGAACCGTTTTTGTTTTTCGGCACCATCGCCGACAACATCGCCTATGGCAAACCAGGCGCGACCCGCGCCGAGATCGTGGCAGCCGCCCGTGCTGCCCATGCGCACGAATTCATTTTGCGTTTGCCCCAAGGGTACGACTCGCTGGTGGGTGAGCGTGGCCAAGGCTTGTCGGGCGGTGAGCGTCAACGCATCTCGATCGCGCGGGCCTTGTTGATCGACCCGCGCATCCTGATCATGGACGAAGCCACCTCGTCGGTGGACACCGAGACCGAGCAAGAAATTCAAAAAGCCTTGGACAATTTGGTGCGTGGGCGCACCACGATTGCCATCGCCCACCGCTTGTCCACCCTGCGCCGTGCCGATCGCTTGGTGGTGATGGAGCAGGGTCAGTTGGTCGAGCAAGGCAAGCACGATGAGTTGCTGGCGCAGCAAGGCGCTTATTGGCGTTTATACGAGGCGCAAGCCCGCCAAAAAGAAGCCGAAGAGCAGGGCTTGACCCTGGGCACAGAACGCGAGGTGCGGGTATGAGCGCCCCCTTCGAGTTGAGCCAAGACGCGCTGGGTGTGTGGCAATTGCAGTTGCAGGGGCAAGTGCATCAGGGTGTCACGGTGGTGCGGGCGTTCCCGATCGGCGCCCCTGATGAAGCCGTGTCTGTGCTGAGCGCAGAAGGCCATGAGTTGTTGTGGCTAGAGCAGCCCATGCAACTGCCCCTGGCGCAACAACAAGCAGTGCAAGCGGCCTTGCAGGCCAGAGAGTTCATGCCTGAAATACAGCGTGTGGACTCGGTCAGCAGTTTCACCACGCCATCCACCTGGTCGGTGCAAACCAATCGAGGACAGGCGCAGTTTGTGTTGCGCGGCGAAGAAGACATCCGCCGTTTGAGTGGCAACACCTTGATCGTGGCGGACGAGCACGGGGTGCAGTTCCTGATTCGCGATCTGCCGACGTTGGACCGCCACAGCCGCAAATTGCTCGACCGGTTCTTGTGAAAAAAAGGGCGCTCACGGCGCCCTTTTTTTTGATCAGCGAATGCCTGTCAGCTGAACAAATTCTTCAACTTGTCAGCCCAGCCTGCTTCGGTGGGCGAGTGTTTGGCCCCGCCTTTTTTCAGCGATTCATCCAACTCTTTGAGCAACTTGCGTTGGTGCTCTGTCAGCTTGACTGGCGTTTCCACGGTGATGTGGCAATACAAATCGCCAGGGAAACTCGCACGCACGCCCTTGATGCCCTTGCCACGCAGCCTGAACTGCTTGCCGGTTTGGGTGCCCTCTGGCAGGTCGATCGCGGCTTCGCCATTGAGGGTCGGCACACTGACCTCGCCACCCAAGGCAGCGGTGGTGAAACTGATGGGCACGGCGCAATGCAAATCGTCGCCGTCGCGCTGGAACACCTCGTGTTTTTTCAGGCGAATTTCAATGTAGAGATCCCCGGGTGGGCCACCATTCGTGCCTGGCTCGCCGTTGCCGGTACTGCGGATGCGCATGCCGTCGTCGATGCCTGCGGGGATGGAAATTTCCAGCGTCTTTTGACGCTTGATCTTGCCCTCGCCATGGCAGGGTGAGCAGGGGTCGGTGATGGTCTTGCCGCTGCCTCGGCAGTGCGGGCAGGTTTGTTGCACGCTGAAAAAGCCCTGGCGCATTTGCACCACGCCTTGACCTTGGCAGGTGCCGCAGGTTTTGGCGGACGTGCCAGGTTTGGCACCCGTGCCGTGACAGGTGTCGCATTCGTCGTAGCTGGGGATGCGGATTTCGGTTTTTTTGCCGGCCGCCGCTTCTTCCAGGGTGACTTCCATGGCGTAGCTCAGGTCGTTGCCACGAAAGACTTGTCGACCGCCGCCTTGTTGGCGACGCGCCTGGCCAAAGATGTCGCCAAAAATGTCGCCAAAGGATTCGCCGAACCCCCCAAAGCCGCCTGCACCTGCGGCACCGCGCATGTTCGGGTCCACACCCGCATGGCCGTATTGGTCGTAAGCTGCACGCTTTTCCGCGTCGGACAGCATTTCATAGGCCTCTTTGACCTCTTTGAATTTGACTTCCGCGGTCGCATCCCCCTGGTTGCGGTCGGGGTGGTATTTCATGGCCAGTTTTCGGTACGACTTTTTGATTTCGTCGTCGCTGGCGTTTTTGGGTACACCCAGAATCTCGTAAAAGTCGCGTTTGGAGGCCATGGTGCTCTGGTTCTGAAATGTGCCAACGCCGCGTCAACCCGGTGAGGGTGTGAGCGCGGCGCAAGGGGTTGAAGGTTTAAGGTTTTTTGACTTCTTTGACCTCAGCGTCCACCACATTGTCGTCTTGTGGTTTGTCGTGGCTGTGGTCGCCGCCATTGCCAGCCGCGCCAGCGGCTTCCTTGGCTTGTTTGTCGGCATAGACCATTTCGCCCAGTTTTTGGGCAGCGGTCATCAGGGTTTCGGTTTTGGCTTGGATGGCGTCTTTGTCTTCACCCTTGAGGGCTTCTTCCAGGTCTTTCACCGCCGCTTCGATTTTCTCTTTGTCAGCCGCGTCCACTTTGTCGCCGTGCTCAGTCAGGGATTTCTTGACGTCATGCACCGCCGCGTCGCCTTGGTTGCGCGCTTGCACGATTTCAAGTTTTTTCTTGTCTTCGGCAGCGTTCAGTTCAGCGTCTTTGACCATTTGCTGGATCTCAGCCTCAGACAAACCGGAGTTGGCCTTGATCGTGATCTTGTTTTCTTTGCCAGTGGCTTTGTCTTTCGCGCCCACGTGCAAGATGCCGTTGGCGTCGATGTCAAACGAGACTTCAATTTGCGGTGTGCCACGGGCGGCGGGCGCGATGCCCTCCAGGTTGAACTCACCCAGGGATTTGTTGCCAGACGCCATTTCACGTTCGCCCTGGTAGACCTTGATGGTCACCGCAGGCTGGTTGTCGTCGGCGGTCGAGAAGGTTTGCGCAAACTTGGTGGGGATGGTGGTGTTCTTGGCGATCATTTTGGTCATCACGCCGCCCAGGGTTTCGATGCCCAGGGACAAAGGCGTCACGTCCAACAACAACACGTCTTTGCGGTCACCTGAGAGCACCTGGCCTTGGATGGCCGCGCCCACGGCCACGGCCTCGTCAGGGTTGACGTCGCGGCGGGGTTCTTTGCCAAAGAATTCTTTGACCTTGTCTTGCACCTTGGGCATGCGGGTCATGCCGCCCACCAAGATCACGTCGTCGATGTCGCCCACCGAGACGCCAGCGTCTTTGATGGCAGTGCGGCAAGGGGCGATGGTGCGCTCGATCAATTCGTCCACCAGTTGTTCCAACTTGGCGCGGTTGAGTTTGATGTTCAGGTGTTTGGGGCCTGATGCGTCAGCGGTGACATAAGGCAGGTTGATGTCGGTGCCGGTAGACGAAGACAGTTCGATCTTGGCTTTTTCAGCGGCTTCTTTCAGGCGTTGCAAGGCCAACACGTCTTTGGACAGGTCGACGCCAGAGTCCTTTTTGAACTCGGTGATGATGAAGTCGATGATGCGCTGGTCGAAGTCTTCGCCGCCCAAGAAGGTGTCGCCGTTGGTGGACAGCACCTCAAATTGCTTTTCGCCATCGACATCGGCGATTTCGATGATGGACACGTCAAACGTGCCGCCACCCAAGTCATACACGGCGATTTTGCGGTCGCCTTTTTCGGTTTTGTCCAGACCGAACGCCAAGGCTGCTGCCGTGGGTTCGTTGATGATGCGCTTGACGTCCAAGCCAGCGATGCGGCCAGCGTCTTTGGTGGCTTGGCGCTGTGCGTCGTTGAAGTACGCAGGCACGGTGATGACGGCCTCGGTCACTTCTTCGCCCAGGTAGTCCTCGGCGGTTTTCTTCATCTTGCGCAAAATTTCAGCGCTGATTTGTGGCGGCGCCAACTTGTTGCCGCGCACTTCCACCCAAGCATCGCCGTTGTCGGCTTTGGCGATGGTGTAGGGCATCAAGTCGATGTCTTTTTGGACTTCTTTTTCGTCAAATTTGCGGCCGATCAAACGCTTGACGGCATAAAGCGTGTTGCGGGGATTGGTCACGGCTTGGCGTTTGGCGGAAGCGCCGACCAAAATTTCACCGTCTTCTTGGTAAGCAATGATCGAGGGCGTGGTGCGCGCACCTTCGGCGTTTTAGATCACCATGGTGGTGTTGCCATCCATGATGGCCACGCACGAGTTGGTGGTGCCGAGGTCAATGCCAAAGATTTTTCCCATATATTTCTCCTGTG
>CAJBOO010000023.1 GCA_903956845.1 uncultured Burkholderiales bacterium | reverse complement strand
TACCTTTATGAAAATCGCTCAAGAAATTCGCGCCGGCAACGTCATCATGCACGGCAAAGACCCGATGGTCGTGCTCAAAACCGAATACAGCCGGGGTGGCCGCAACTCCGCCACGGTGCGCATGAAGCTCAAAAGCTTGATCGCCAACTTCAACACCGAGGTGGTGTTCAAGGCCGACGACAAGATGGACCAAATCGTGCTCGACAAGAAAGAGTGCACCTACTCTTACTTTGCCGACCCCATGTATGTCTGGATGGACACCGAGTTCAACCAGTACGAAGTGGAAAACGAAAACATGGGCGACTCGCTCAACTACCTCGAAGACGGCATGGCCGCTGAAGTGGTGTTCTATGACGGCAAAGCGATTTCTGTGGAATTGCCCACCAGCGTGGTGCGCGAGATCACCTGGACCGAGCCCGCGGTCAAAGGCGACACCTCAGGCAAAGTGCTCAAGCCCGCCAAGATCTCCACAGGCTTTGACATCAATGTGCCGATTTTTGTGGCGCAAGGCGACAAGGTCGAGATCGACACCCGCACGGCCGAATACCGCAAGCGCGTTTAAGCGCTCAGCGCCCAACAAAAAACCGCCAGCCCGCAAGGGTGTGGCGGTTTTTTTATTTCTTGAGTTGGATGCTGAAGGACAGCACGCCCACCATCACTGCCATGACCAGGCAGGCAAAGAGCTTGGCACCGCCAGACAATGCGCCGCCGTTGGGCAGGATCAGGTTGAGTGCCAGCGTGATGCTGGCCACCATGCCAATGAATCCAGCGAGTTTGGAGATGGCGTCTTTGGCGTCGTGGGTGGCGGGTAAAAACATGGCTGCATCCTTCCTTGGTTTGGCGAAGTATTGTGCTTTTCAGCCACCCCATTGCCTAGGGTTTTCACTTAAACCGAAGAAATTCGGATGGCTTTGTTTCAGTCTTTATCACCCACGTCAGGCGTGTCCAGCGCATCCAGCGGCAACCTCGCCAAAGCCTCAGCCTCAGGCAAAGCCTCCACGCCTTTCAAGACCCGGCGCATTTGCTTGCTGCGGGTATCGGCGCGGTCCAGGGTATCAGCGGCTTTTTGCACTTGCTCACGCACTTTGGCCACCCACTCGCCATAGCGCTCAAACTCGGTTTTGACCGCGCCCAACACCTTCCACACCTCCGAGGCCTGCTTCTCCAATGCCAAGGTGCGAAACCCCATGTGCAAGCTGTTCAAGATGGCCAGCAAGGTGGTGGGCCCGGCCAAGGTCACGCGGTAGTCGCGTTGCAGCAAGTCCATGAGGCCGGGGCGGCGCAGCACCTCGGCATACAGGCCTTCGACCGGCAAAAACAAAATCGCAAAGTCAGTCGTGTGAGGCGGTGCCAAGTAGCTCTCGGCAATGCTCTTGGCCTCGGTGCGTATGCGCACCTCCATGGCCTTGGCCGCTGCTTCGGCTCCCACCACATCGGCGCGGTCCTGCGCGTCCAGCAGCCGCTCGTAGTCTTCACGCGGAAACTTGGCGTCAATGGGCAGCCACACGGTGGCGCCGTCGTCGCTGCGCCCAGGCAGCTTGATGGCAAAGTCCACCCGCTGGTTGCTGCGCGGCTTGGTCTCCACTTGCTTGCCGTACTGCTCGATGGTGAGCACCTGCTCGAGCAAGGCTTCGAGTTGCACCTCGCCAAAAATGCCGCGTGTTTTCACATTGCTCAAAACCCGCTGCAAATCGCCCACGCCTTGCGCCAAGGTTTTCATTTGGCCCAAGCCTTGGTGTACCTGCTCGAGTCGCTCGGCGACTTGCTTGAAGCTCTCGCTCAAGCGGGCTTCCAAGGTGGTTTGCAGCTTCTCGTCCACGGTTTTGCGCATCTCGTCGAGCTTGGCGACGTTGGTTTGTTGCATGTGCTGCAACTGCTGGTCCAGGGTTTCACGCACCTCGGCCATGCGGCGGGTGTTGCCCTCGCCCAAGGCCAGCAACTGGCTGTTCATGTTGGCTTGCATCAGCGCCAATTGCTCGGTGAGGGTCTGTTGAAACTGCGTGAGGCTTTGCGACATTTCCAGGCGGTCGTTGCGGGAAGCTTCGCTGATGTCATAGCGCAACTCCCGTGACAAACGTTCGAGTTTTTCCTCCAGGTGTGCAAGTTCGTTGGCTTGCTCGGGTTTGGCAGAGTTGCGACGCATGAGGTACATGGCACCCGCAAACAAGGCAGCCATGACGCCAATGATGAGCCAATTGGTATCGATGCTCATGCGAGTACTTCCGGGTTGAGTGGGGTCAAGACCTTGCCCTCGGTGAAGAAAGCAATCAGATTGTTGGCAGCCACCATCGCCATGCCCAAGCGGGTAGCGCGGGTAGAACTGGCGATATGGGGGGTGAGCACGATGTTGCTGCACTGGAGCAAATCGGGATGCACCTTGGGCTCGCCTTCAAACACATCCAAACCCGCAGCGGCAATCTGTCCGCTTTGCAGGGCCTTGGCCAAGGCGACGTCATCCACGATGCCGCCTCGCGCAATGTTGACCAAGGTGGCGGTGGGCTTCATCAACGCCAACTCTGCCGCACCGATGGTGTGGTGCGCTTCTTTGGAATAAGGCACCACCAAGACCACGTGATCGGCTTGGGCAAGCAACTCGGCCTTGCTGACATAGCGAGCTTTGCATTCGGCCTCGTGCTCGGCACTCAAACGACTGCGGTTGTGATACAGGACTTGCATGCCAAAACCATGGGCTGCGCGGCGGGCAATGGCGCGGCCAATGCGGCCCATGCCGATGATGCCCAAGGTGCTGCCGTGCACCTCAGCGCCGCAAAAGAAATCCAGCCGCCATTTGTTCCACTCGCCACGGCGAATGTAGTTTTCTCCCTCGGTGATGCGCCGGGCCGTGGCCATCAGCAAGCCAAAACCAAAGTCGGCTGTGGTTTCGGTCAGGACATCGGGGGCATTAGTGGCCACCACCTTGTGGCGGGTCATGGCCGGCACATCAAAATTGTTGTAGCCCACGCTCAGGTTGGCACAAATGCGCAACTGAGGACAGGCTGCCAACACCTGTTCATTGACAGGCTCGATGCCCATGGTGAGCGCCCCATCGTGCTGACCCAGCAGTGTGGTCCATCCGTTCAAGTCCCAGACTTGGTCCGTTTGGTTGTCGGTCACCTCGAAATGCCGGGCCAGGTAGGTCAGGACTTCAGGGTAAACATGGCGGGTGACGATGATCTTGGGTTTGGACATGGTGATCAATGGGTCAGGTTGAATTGAACAATGTATGCCAAGGCGCCAGCCAAATAACCCGCCAAGGCCAAGCCGCTGATGCGTTTGACATACCAAAAGAAATCAATGCGTTCCAAGCCCATCGCGGCCACACCCGCGGCCGAGCCGATGATCAACACCGAGCCGCCCGTGCCAGCGCAATAGGCAATGAACTCCCACAAAAAACTGTCGGGTGGATGGTCTGCCAAGCTGTACATGCCCATGGAGGCCGCCACCAACGGCACGTTGTCCACCACCGCACTGGCCAAACCGATCAAGACCACGATCAGGTCCATGCGGCCCACAGTGTGGTTCAACCATTGCGCCAGGTTGGTCAGCAGGTGGGCATGCTCCAGCACAGCCACCGCCAGCAAGATGCCAATGAAAAACGTGAGCGAACCCATGTCAATGCGAGAGAGCGAATGCACCAAGCTCAGGTGCGCTTTGTCATCCTCAGGTTTGTCGCGGTGAACCCAGTCGCCCAACAGCCACAGCACACCCAGGCCCAGCAACATGCCGATGTAAGGCGGCAAGCCGGTCAAGGTCTTGAATACAGGCACCGACACCAAGATACCAAGCCCTGACCAGAACATCAACGGTCCTTCAGCCTGATGATGGGCAGATGCGCTGGTGTCAGCCTCTGGCGAATGCACAACGCGACCGCGCAACAACCAAGCGGTGATGGCCAATGGGATCAAGGCAGCGATCAAGGAGGGAATGATCAATGTTTTCATGATCGCCCATGCGGTGATTTGACCGCCAATCCACAGCATGGTGGTGGTGACGTCGCCAATGGGCGACCAAGCACCGCCTGCATTGGCCGCGATCACGATGATGCCAGCGAAAAACAAGCGGTCTTCTCGCTCACGCAAGAGTTTTTTCATGAGCGAAACCATCACGATCGCCGTGGTCAGGTTGTCTAACACCGCGCTCAGGAAAAACGTCACGCCACCCACCAACCACATGAGGGTGCTGAGTTGTTGCGTGCGAATCCGCTGGGTGATCACCTCGAAACCATTGTGCGCATCAACCACTTCGACGATGGTCATGGCGCCCATCAAGAAAAACACAATCTGTGCTGTCGTGATCAGGGATTCGTTCAAGTGCGATGTCAAGACCTGCGGGTCTGTGGCGTGAAACGCATACAAGCTCCACAAGACACCGGCACCGATCAAGGCGGGTGCGGACTTGTTGATACCCAAGGTGTGCTCAAGGGTGATGGCCAGGTAGGCCAACACAAAGACAACCACAAAGACAATGTCCATGGTCATGGCTTCACGGTTGAGCGATGTCAAACACCTGACGCAAATAGGTCAGGTAGTTGGTGTCTTCGCACATGTTTTTAGAGGGTGTATCAGACAGCTTGGCCACGGGTTGTCCGTTGCACTCAACCATCTTGATCACGATTTGCAGGGGCTCGTAGCCCAGGTCATTAGTCAAGTTGGTGCCAATGCCAAAAGCCAACTGGCAGCGCCCTTCAAACCGTTTATACAGCTCGATGGTGCGCGGCACGGTCAGGCCATCACTGAAAATCAAGGTCTTGGTGAGCGGGTCCACGCGGTTGTTTTTGTAATGTTCAATCATGCGTTCGCCCCAGGTGAACGGGTCGCCGCTGTCGTGGCGGGCGCCATCGAACAGTTTGCAGAAATACATGTCGAAGTCGCGCAAAAAAGGCTCAATGCCATAAACGTCGCTCAGGGCGATCCCTAAGTCGCCACGGTATTCCCGCGCCCAGGTTTCAAAGCCAAACACCTGGCTGTCACGCAGCCTGGGGCCCAGCGCTTGGCAGGCTTGCAAATACTCATGCGCCATGGTGCCCAAAGGGGTCAGACCCAGGCGATGGGCAAACAGCACGTTGCTGGTGCCAGTCAGTCGCCCGCTGGGGATGGTGCCCAAGCCTTGCATCAAGGTCTCGAGGACTTCTTGGTGCCAGGCTTTGGAGAAGCGACGGCGGCTGCCGTAGTCGGCGATCTTGAGTTCTTTGAGTTGGGCGTCGTTGATCAACTCGATCTTGGTGGCCAAGCGGCGCCGGCCTTCCTCAAAGTCGGGCATCGGGCAGGTGCGGCGGAAATACACCTCGTTGACGATAGCCAAGACGGGAATCTCGAACAAGATGGTGTGCAGCCAAGGGCCTTTGATCTGGATGTCGATCTCGCCATTGGGCAAGCCTTGCACCGTGATGTATTTTTCGTTGAGCTTGAACAGGCCCAGGAAATCCACGAAATCGCTTTTCATGAAGCGCATGCTTCGGATCACCGCCAGCTCTTCCTCGCTGAAATGCAGTTGGCACAGGCCGTGGATTTCGCTGCGTATCTCATCCACATACTGGGCGAGTTGCACCCCAGGGTTGCGGCACTTGAACTTGTAGGCCACCTGCGCACCCGGGAACTGGTGCAACACCGCCTGCATCATGGTGAACTTGTACAGATCGGTGTCGAGCAAGCTGTTGATGATCATGAGGTGCTTTGTTCAGGCCAACCAATGGGTGAATGATTCGACACTTTCACGCGGGGTGCGCAAGGTGTTGACGATGTCGGTGTCGTCCGCGTAGCCCAGCGCCATGCCGCACACCAAGAGCTCGTTGTCGCCTGCCCCGATGTGCGGCATGATGATCTTGGCAAAACCGTTCCACGCCGCTTGGGGGCAGGTGTGCAAGCCTTTGGCCCGAGCAGCCAGCATGATGGTTTGCAAGAACATGCCGTAGTCCACCAACGAGCCCCGGCCCATCACCCGGTCCAAGGTGAACATCAGGCCCACGGGTGCATCAAAGAACTTGTAATTGCGTTGGTGCTGCAAATGCATCTTGTCTTTGTCGGCTTTGCCAATGCCCAGCAAGCCATACAGGCTCCAACCGTTTTCGCGGCGGCGGTCGATGAAGGGGCTGACCCATTTTTCAGGGTAGTAGTCGTAGGGCTCGCGGTAGTCTGCGGCTTTGTCTGGGTTGGCGCGGATCTCATCGTGCGCGGCACACACCTTGGTCACCAAACTGTCGCGGCTGGCACCTTGCAAGACATAGACCTTCCAAGGCTGGGTGTTGGTGCCCGAGGGCGAACGCGCCGCCATCGCCAAAATCGCTTCGATCACTTCTTTGGAAACGGCTTGCTGGGTGAAAGCCCTGGCCGACATGCGGGTGTCAATGGCTTGCTCTACGGTCGACGCGATACTCATGTCAGGCTTTCTAAAACGGTGGTCAAAGCGGTGGGCAATGCGCTCACCGGGCGACGGCTGTCGCGGTCTACGTACACATGCACAAAATGCCCGTGCGCGGCAGTCAGTGGCTGATCCTGGGCAAACAAACCCACTTCGTAGCGCACGCTGCTCGACCCCATCCGCGCCACGCGGATGCCCGCTTCAACGGTTTGTGGGAAAGCCAGCGGCGCGAAATAGTTGCAATGGGTCTCCACCACCAAGCCAATGGTTTGGCCGCCGTGTATGTCCAGCGCCCCTTGTTCGATCAGGTGGGCGTTGACCGCGGTGTCAAACCACAGGTAATACACCACGTTGTTGACATGGCCGTACACATCGTTGTCAGACCAGCGGGTGCTGATGGACCGAAAGGTGCGAAAGTGATCG
>CAJBOO010000022.1 GCA_903956845.1 uncultured Burkholderiales bacterium | reverse complement strand
TCGGCCGCATCGTCTTCTGCCAGCAATTCAAATTTCACTTTCTTGCCGCCGATGCTCAAGCCTTTGGCATTGAGCTCTTCGATGGCCATGCGAGCACCGTATTCATTGTCCTTGCCCAGGTGGGCAATCGGGCCGCTCAGGGGAGCCACATGGCCAATCTTGACCACCTCTTGCGCCAAAACCTGTGTCATGGAGGCTGCCAGCAAGGCGGCCAAGGTCAACTGAAGTTTCATGGTGTGCTCCTTAAAGTTAAAAAATCACTGCTTCGAATCATACGGATGCCCAGCTTGGCTCAACTTGGTCTTGCATTTCAAGCCCACAGGCATCACTTTGACCTTGGCTGTTGTTGCGGCTCGGGCGCCACGTGTTCTTTCAATACCTCGTCCACCGCGTTGCGCATCAGCTCAGGCAGCATTTGCGCCAAACGCAGTTGCACCCGCGCAATGACTTGGTCTGCCAATGCTTCTTGGTCAGGAGCCAATGCGCCAGCGGGCATGGCCGGTGTGTCAGGCTGTTTAGCCACAGTCCAAGGCAACACCGCAGGGCGCAAACTGCCGTTGATCTGCACCACCTCTGTCAGCATGGGCACCGGTAGTTTGGGGATACTAGGTTTGTTCATGCAGCCGCCTTTTGACTCAGGTCGTGTCGAACCAAGGGGTAGCCACGGTCTGCATAGTGTTTCCAGCGGGCACGGGCCTGCACCTTGTCCTGGTCGTCCAGGGTCACCACTTCAATCACTTTTTCAAAGGTTTCATAGCCAGGCACCAAGGTGTGTCCTAAATTCAACAGAACATGGTGATGCGGTAAATCAGCAGGAAGCGTTTCGGTGGTTAACAGCACGACGGGCGAGTTGCGCAACACTTGGCTGGGCGCATCCGCCATGCAATGGGGCACAAAGGCGGTGTTCGAAAACGTCCAAAGCGCCGCGTCCAAAGCGGTGAGCATGTCTTGCGGTCCCATCACCACCACCTTGGCCGAGGCATTCATGGCTTTGCGCAACAAGCGACAGGCGTAGTGGATCTTTTCGGTGGCGTTGAAATGGAATGCGACTTCGGTCATGCCCAGCAAGCGTGGTTCAGGTGCGGCGGCGGGCTGGTTTGCTGGCCGAGGCTTTCTTGGCCGGTGTCGATGCCAGCGCACTCACACTGGTCAAGTAAGCCAACAAGGAGGGGACGGGTCGGCCCGTCGCGCCTTTGGCAGCACCGCTTTTCCAGGCCGAACCTGCGATATCGAGGTGAGCCCAGGGGAAGTCTTTGGCAAAACGCTGCAAAAACTTGGCCGCCGTGACCGAGCCCGCATTGCGGTCAGCCACGTTGGCCACGTCGGCAAAGTTGGACTTCAGTCCTTCCGCGTACTCGTCGTCCAAAGGCATGCGCCAGTTGAGGTCGAGGGTTTGGTCGCCTGCGGCCTGGAGTTGGGCCGCCAGTTGTTCGTCGGTGGCATACAAGCCGCTTCGCAAGTTGCCCAAGGCAATCACACAGGCACCCGTGAGGGTGGCGATGTCGATGACGGCGCGTGGTTTGAAACGCTTGGCGTAGGTCAAGGCGTCGCACAAAATCAGGCGGCCTTCGGCATCGGTGTTGAGGATTTCGATGGTTTGACCGCTCATGCTGGTCACCACATCCCCAGGTTTGAGGGCTTTGCCGCCCGGCATGTTTTCGCAAGCGGCGATCAAGCCGACCACGTTGATGGCGGGCTTGAGTTGCGCCAGGGCTTCAAAGGTGCCCAATACGCTCGCCGCACCGCACATGTCGAATTTCATCTCGTCCATGCCTGGGCCTGGCTTGAGGGAAATACCGCCGGTATCAAACGTGATGCCCTTGCCCACCAAGACCACGGGGGCTTGCGAGGCGGCAGCGCCTTTGTATTCCAACACGATGAAACGCAATGGCTCGGCAGACGCCTGAGCCACCGCGGCAAAAGAACCCATGCCCAGTCGAGTGACTTCCTTGGGGCCCATGACTTGGCAAGACACGCGGGCATGCTTGGCCAATTGTTTGGCGGCTTGGGCCAGGTGCTCGGGGGTGGCGTGGTTGGCGGGACGGTTCCCCCACTCTCGGGCGAGCGCGACCCCGGCCACCTGCGCTTGCGCCAAGGCGAAAGCTGACTTGGCTTGGGCTGCTTGAGGCACACCGATAACCAGCTTGCTGACTGCCGAGGCCTTGGCGCTGGGTTTGGTGGCTGTGTAGACATAGTTGGCGTCGTCCGCGGCTTGAGCGGCGATCGCCAAGTGGGGCAGTTGTGCGGCCTGCAAGCACACGGTGATGTGCTGGACCTTGCTTTTCTTGAGGGCGTTGACGCCGGCGGTGACGGCTTGGCGAACATCCTGGGGGCGGCCCTCGCCTACGCCAACCAAGACCAAACGCAAAGCGGTCAGGCCTGGGGGCTTCCACCACAGCATGCATTGACCAGCGGCGGGGGAAAAGTCGCCCGACTTTTCGGCTTGCGCCAGCATGTTGGCGATCAAGCCGGTTTCGGGACGGGCAGCCTTGGCCACCAACACCACCAAAGCATCGGTCTTGGCCGATGCCGCCTGAGCCCAGGAGAGGGACTGAAGTTCCAAGTTCATAATTGGCCTTTTCAACAGCTTTGTATGTTATTCCATTCCTCCTTTCGCAACGAGCTGGGGCGCTATTTCTGGGCAACCCTGGTGGTCTTGGTCACCATCGTGATGACGGTCATGCTGATTCGCACGCTGGGACAAGCCTCGGGCGGCAAGGTGGACCCCCAGGAAGTCAGCCTGGTTTTGGCCTACACCATGCTGGCGAATGTGCATACGCTCTTGACCATGAGCCTGTACATCGCCACGGTGGCCACCATGTCGCGGATGTACACCGACAGCGAAATGGTGATTTGGCAGTCCAGCGGCCAAAGCACCACCCGCTTGTTGCGCCCTGCCCTGCGCTTTGCCTGGCCTTGGTTGCTCACCATCCTCGGTTTAGCGATGTGCGCTTGGCCTTGGTCGAATTCACAAATCTTGGAAATGCGCGAACGCTACGAAAAACGCGGCGACCTGGAACGCATCAAAACCGGGGAGTTCCAGGAGTCTGCCAACGGCAAGCGGGTGTTTTTCATTGACAAAAACAGCCCATCTGAGAAACAAGGCAGCCGGGTGTTCATCTTCTCGGAGGAGAAAGACACCCAGTCGATCATCACCTCGCAAACTGGCTTCATCGATACCCGCGAGGGCGAGCGTTTCTTGGTGCTCAACCATGGGCAGCGGGTGGACATCAACCCCAGCAAAGAAGAGATCAAGGTCATTGCTTTTGAGTCACATGGTTCCCGGGTGGAGTCCACACCGCTCGCGGCCAGCGAGGTGGAGGCCCAAGCCACCCAAGCTTGGGACCTGTGGCGCAACCCCACCCCCATCAACCTGAGTGAGCTCACCTGGCGCATTGGCCTGGGCTTGGCTTCGTTCAATTTGCTGCTCTTGGCCATCGCCATCCCCTTCATCAACCCGCGCACCGGGCGTTCGGGCTCGCTGATCATGGCGATGATCACCTTCTTTATTTATTACAACCTGGTCAACCTGAGCCGCACCTGGGTGGCCTCTGGCGAATACGCCATGGTGCCCTTGCTGGTGGGCATGCACCTGCCGGTGTTTGTGCTGGCCGTGCTGATCTTGTATGGGCGTCAGCAGCCGTCCTTGTTCAGGCGTGCTCGCCAAGTGGGGCCGCCTGCCCTCGGGGGGCAGTCATGAAAACCATCCGTCGTTTGATTTACGGTGAGGTCCTCGCCAAAGTGGGTTTTGCCACCTTGGGTTTCATCGGTCTGTTTTTTTTCTTCGACTTGGTGGACGAGCTCAAGTGGATCGGCCAAGGCCCCAACAACGCCTATGCCCTGCGCCATGCCCTGGCTTATGTGCTGCTACTGGTACCTGGTCATGCCTATGAACTCATGCCGATCACCGTTTTGATCGGTTCGATCTTTGTCATGGCACGCTTTGCCCAAAGCTCGGAATTCACGATCTTGCGCACCAGTGGCTTGGGGCCGTACAGAGCGCTCTTCACCCTGCTCGGTTTGGGCCTGGTGTTTGTGGTGTTCACGTTTTTGGTGGGTGACTATGTGTCGCCCGCTGCCAGCCGTCAGGCCCAGTTGCTCAAAGCACGGTATTTGGGGGTGACCAGCAGTCAGGGGGTGACTGGCGCGTGGCTCAAGGAAAACCGTGGCCAACACTCAAGCGTGGTCAACGTAGCGGCCATGGGGGCCGATGGTCAGCTGGTGGGTATCCGGATTTTCGAGTTCGATGACACAGGCAAACTCACCTCGCTGGTTCGCGCAGGCTTGGGGCAATTTGAACCCGATGGCAGCGGCTGGCTGTTGCAAAACCTGGAGCGCGACCAGTTTCAAAGCACCTTGGACAGCGGCAGGCCTCAGATTCGCCGCGAAACGCTCGCGCAATGGCGCTGGGACAACACCCTGACCGAAGACATGGTGTCCGTGGCTTTGCTCAAGCCCGAGCGGATGGCCACCTTGGAGTTGTTCAATTACATCCAACACCTGCGCTCCAACGGGCAAGCCTCCCAGCGGTTTGAAATTGATTTCTGGAAAAAAGTCTTCTACCCCTTGAGCTGCTTGGTGATGGTGATCTTGGCTCTGCCATTTGCTTATTTGCAACTGCGCAGCACACCCATGACCAGCATGGTGTTCTTGGGCGTCTTGCTGGGCATCAGCTTTTTCCTGATCAACAACCTGTTTGGCTTCATCGGTAACCTCAACGCCTGGTCACCATGGCTGGCTGCGGCCACACCAGGCATGGTTTACATGGCGGGTTCTTTGCTGGCCTTTGGCTGGCTGGTTTTGAGGCACTGACGATGAAAGCAATTGTGTTGTTTGCCCATGGTTCGCGTGACCCCCTGTGGCACCGCCCCATGCAAGCCGTGGCCGAGCGGGTGGCCTCGCTGCAGCCTGGGGTCAAGGTGGTGTGCGCCTACCTGGAGCTCAGTACCCCGAGCCTGGACCACGCAGTGGAAGAGCTGGTGAGCCAAGGTTTTGACCACCTGCGCTTGGTCCCGATGTTTTTGGGCGTGGGCAAGCATGTGCGCGAGGACCTGCCCAGCATGCTGGCCGAGTTGGCCCAGCGCTTCCCGACCTTGACCCTGGAGCCCGTGCCCGCCGTGGGCGAGCATCCCGACTTGCTGCACCTGCTGGCGCAGATCGCCTTGGAGAACTGGCAGGCTTAGCCAAACCCCTATAAAAAGGCATAATGAAAGCCTTTCTTATACGAAATAAGCCATGAACCTCCATCAATTCCGATTCGTGCAAGAGGCTGTTCGCCGCAACCTCAACCTGACCGAAGTGGCCAAAGTGCTGCACACCTCGCAGCCCGGGGTGTCCAAAGCGATTTTGGAATTGGAAAGTGAATTGGGCATCGAGGTGTTTGGTCGCCACGGCAAACGCTTGAAGCGTGTCACCGAGCCTGGCGAGCATGTGCTCAAAAGCATCGACATCATCTTGCGTGAGGTGAACAACCTCAAGCGCATTGGCGAGCAGTACAGCAGCCAAGACACGGGCACCTTGTCCATCGCCACCACCCACACCCAAGCACGTTACGTGCTGCCCTTGCCGGTGGCGCAACTGCGCAGTGCCTACCCCAGTGTGAACATCAGCTTGCACCAAGGCGCACCCGACCAAGTCGCCCGAATGGTGTTGGATGAAACCGCTGAAATTGGCATCGCCACCGAGAGCTTGTCCGACTATCCCGAGCTGATCACCATGCCCTGCTATGAATGGCAACACGTGCTGGTGCTGCCCGCCGACCATCCGCTGGCCAAGGTGGAGCAACTCGAATTGGCGGACTTGGCCCATGAACCCATCATCACCTACCACCCTTCTTTCACGGGTCGCACCCGGATTGACAAGGCATTTGCAGCAGCGCATTTGACGCCGCGCATTGCCTTGGAAGCGATCGACTCGGACGTGATCAAAACCTATGTGCGCCTGGGCCTGGGCGTGGGCATCGTGGCTGAAATGGCGGTGCGCGACATCACCGACACCGACCTGGTGGTGCGCCCTGCTGGCCGGTTGTTCGGCCACAACTTGGCGCGCATTGCGTTCAAACGGCACGCGTACCTGCGCCAGTTTGTGTTTGAGTTTGCGCAGTTGCTCAACCCCGAGTTGAACGCCGAGGACATGGCCGCGTCCGTGGCGCGTTGATTGAGCAGCCACGGGTCGATCACCTTTGAGCACACGAGACACGCGCATGGCGGAGATGCCAATGGCGTTCGCAAAAGCGGCTTGGGACATGGACGGTCATCCACCATGCCGACCTCATGCGATCTGCCCAATGAAAAAACCATCTTTTATGATGCGTTTGATTGCATTTAATGTAATATGCAATCATTGAGATCAATCTCTTGGAGGTGCCTATGTCGTCCATCACAGTTCGCAACATCCCTGAAGAAACTCATCGAGCATTGAGGATTCGGGCAGCAAAGGCAGGAAGGAGTACCGAGGCCGAAGTACGCGCGATTCTTGAAAGCGCTGCCCGGCCAGACGACCGCGTCAAACTGGGTTCTTTGCTGGCAGAAATTGGGCAGCTGGCTGGCGGCGTAGATCTGGTGATTGAACGCGACAAAACGCCCACAGAACCGCTGAGCTTCGAATGATTCTGCTGGACACCAACGTCCTCTCTGAGCCTATCAAGCTTGCAGGCGATGCGAAGGTTTTAGCTTGGCTGGACGCTCAAATGATCGAAACACTGCATCTGTCCACGATCAGTTTGGCTGAACTGCGTTTTGGCATCGCAAGCATGCCAGCAGGAAAGCGAAAAGACACCCTGCACACGAGCCTAGAGCAACGCATCTTGCCCTTATTTGCGGGTCGAATCTTGCCCTTTGATGAAGCAACGACCGAAGCTTATGCAGCGCTGCGAGCCTCAGCAAGGGCACAAGGCCAAGCGATTGCAGCTGCAGATGGCTACATTGCGGCAACGGCCATTCAACATGGCTTGATGGTCGCCACACGTGACACGGGGCCCTTTGAGGCTGCGGGCCTGACCGTCATCAACCCTTGGCTTTTGTCTCAATGATTCAACTGCCCCCAAGCCTTCTCAAGCCTTTTGATGCTCACAGGCTGCGGGGTCCGCAGCTCTTGCGCGAAAAAGCTCACGCGCAGTTCTTCCAGTAGCCATCGGAATTCCTGCATCCGCGCGTCGGTTTGGCCTTTGCGCTCGGCCACCAAGCGCCAGTACTTTTGCTCCAGCGGTTTGAGCTCGGTCAGGCGTTGGGCGTCACGGGCGGGGTCAGCGCGGTATTTGTCCAGCCGCAGGGTGATGGCCTTCAGGTACCGCGCGTAATGCTGCAACTGCGGCCACGGGGTGGTGGCCATGAAGTGTTTAGGGACCAAGCGTTGCAGTTGTTGGGCGCAGTCGGCGGTGGCGTCGGGAGCGTTTTTGGTGTCCTTGATCTTGCGGGTGGCCGCGCCAAACTCCAGCAGCACCGTGCCAGCCAGCCGCGCCACTTCGATGGCAATCAGGGTCAAGCGCCCTCTGCCCTCGTCCACACGGCGCTTGAAGCTGGCTTCGTCGTTGGGCAGTGGCTCGAGCAAGAAGGCGCGGTCCAGCGCCACTTCCACGATGTGCTGCTTCAGTTCGTCCGTGGTGCCCAAGCTCATGTAGGCCACCGACATTTTTTGCAAATCGGGGATGTTTTTTTCCAGGTACTTGAGCGCGTCTTTGATCTGCAGCGCAAACAAGCGGCGCAGGCCAGCGCGGTGCTTGGCGGCGGCGACGTCGGGTTCGTCAAACACCTCGATGGTCACCGCTTCGCCTTGGTCCACCAGGGCGGGAAAGCCGATGAGCGACTGGCCGCCTTTGCTGATTTCCATGAGTTCGGGCAGTTCGCCGAAGGACCAGGTGGTGTGTCGTTGGTTGGACAGAGGAGGGGGAGAGGCCAGTTTGGTTTTGAAATGGGGGTCGGTGCTCGCTTTAAATGCTTGATTGAAATGGGGGGCAGAGCCCGAGTTGTGATTTGCAAAATCGGGATCTGTCCCTGATTTCTGCTCACTGAGCGATTTCACCTTCAGGCCAGCCAGCGCCTGAAACGCGCCCCGGGCTTGCGAGCCGAGTTCGGCTTTCAGGGCGCCGAGGTTGCGGCCCTGCCCCAACTGGCGGCCGTGTTCGTCCACCACCTTGAAATTCATGAAAAAGTGGGCGCTCAGCATGTCGAGTTTGAAGTCGGTGCGCTTGACATCCAGGCTGGTCTCGTCGCGCACTTTCTTGAGCAGCACCTCGGTCAAGCCGCCTGAGCCAAACACCTCGGGGGCTGACAACTCATTGGCCAATCGTTTAGCACTCTCGGGCAGTGGCACAAAGCGGCTGCGGGGGCGTTGCGGCAGGCTTTTCAATAGCGCCTGAATCTTGTCTTTCAGCATGCCGGGTACCAGCCATTCGGCGCGGTCGTCGCTGACTTGGTTGAGCACAAACAAGGGCACGGTGACGGTCACGCCGTCTTTGGGGTCGCCGGGGGCGTGTAAATATTGCGCAGCACAATCGACTCCGCCCAAGCGCACCATGTTGGGAAACGCTTGCGCGGTGATGCCCACGGCTTCATGCCGCATCAGGCTCTCGCGGGTCATCAACAGTGGCTCGGTTGGGTCACCCAGCGCAGAGCGGCGACGCAACTCCTCTCGGTGCCAACGCTCCAGCGTTTTGCAACTGCACACGTCTGCGGGCAGTTGCTGCTCGTAAAACGCCTGGATCATGGTCTCGTCCACCAACACGTCTTGACGACGCGACTTGTGCTCCAGGTCCATCACTTGGGCAATCAGTTTTTTGTTGGCGGCCATGAAAGCCAAGGGGGTTTGCCACTGACCTTCGACCAGGGCCTCGCGAATGAAGATGTGCCGCGCCAACACCGGGTCCGCCTTGGCAAAGGGCACGCGGCGGCCGCTGTAGACCACCAAGCCATACAGCGTGGCGCGTTCAAACGCCACCACATCGCCATGCCGCGCTTCCCAATGCGGGTCCAGCAGCTGTTTTTTCAGGAGGTGCGCTCCGGCTTGCTCCAGCCAAGTTGGCTCGATGTTGGCCATGCCTCGGCCAAACAAACGCGTGGTCTCTACCAACTCGGCGCACACCAACCATTTGCCCGGTTTTTTGCGCAGGTGGGCCCCGGGGTGGCGGTAGAACTTGATGCCCCGTGCGCCCAGGTAAATGTCTTCTTCGTCTTGCTTCCAACCGATGTTGCCCAGCAAGCCGCTGAGCATGGCCAAGTGCAGCTGCTCGTAGCTGGCGGGCTGCTCGTTGGGCACCCAGCGCTGTTCTTTCACCACGGTCAGCAGCTGGCTGTGCACATCTCGCCATTCGCGCCAACGGCGGATGTTGATGAAGTTTTGGCGCAGTAAGTTTTCGTGTTGGCGGTTGGACAGTTTGTGCGTGGCGCGCTCCCCACCCCGTGAACCTTGCAACCAATCCCACAAACGCAAGTAGCCGCTGAACTCGCTTTTGTCGTCCTTGAACTTGGCATGCGATTGGTCGGCCTGGGCTTGCGCTTGCAAGGGGCGATCGCGCACGTCTTGCACGCTCAGCGCCGAAGCGATGATCAACACTTCGTTCAGGCTTTGCCGCTCTCGCGCTGCCAGGATCATGCGCCCGACCCGAGGGTCCAGGGGCAGCTTGGACAGCTCTTGGCCGATCGGGGTCAGGCTGTTGTCCTCGTTCACCGCGCCGAGTTCGTTGAGCAACTGAAAGCCATCGGAAATCGCTTTGGGGCGCGGGGCTTCCAAAAACGGAAAGTCCGCCACATCGCCCAAACGCAAGGACATCATCCGCAAGATCACACCCGCTAATGAGCTGCGCAAAATTTCGGGCTCGGTGAAGCGAGGACGGCCGTTGAAGTCTTTTTCGTCGTACAAGCGAATGCAAATGCCATCGGCCACGCGGCCGCATCGGCCAGCGCGTTGGTTGGCAGCGGCTTGGCTGATGGGCTCCACCAACAGTTGCTCCACCTTGCTCCTGAAGCTGTAGCGCTTCATGCGGGCCAAACCCGCGTCAATCACATAGCGGATGCCGGGCACAGTGAGCGAGGTTTCTGCCACATTGGTGGCCAACACGATGCGGGGTGCGCCGCCAGTGTCAAAGACACGCTCTTGCTCGGCCTGGGACAGCCGGGCAAACAGCGGCAGCACCTCGACATGGCGGGTGTAGGCGTTGTGTGCCAAGTGGCCGCGCAGGTGCTCGGCGGCGTCACGGATTTCGCGCTCGCCCGGCAAAAACACCAAGATGTCGCCGCGTGGCGAACCTGTCCAGAGCTCGTCCACCGCGTCTGCAATGGCATTGCCCAGGTCGTGTTCGCGGCTTTCTTCCCAGGGGCGGTAGCGCATCTCCACCGGGAAGGTTCGGCCCGACACCATCAGCACAGGCGCAGGGCCCTTGGCCGAAGCAAAGTGCTGTGCGAAACGATCGGCGTCGATGGTGGCCGAGGTAACAATGATTTTCAAGTCGGGGCGGCGCGGCAGTATTTGCTTCAAGTAGCCCAGCAAAAAGTCAATGTTCAGGCTTCGCTCGTGCGCCTCGTCAATGATGATGGTGTCGTAGGCCAGCAGCAGCGGATCGGTTTGCGTCTCGGCCAACAAAATGCCGTCGGTCATCAGCTTGACCGAGGCGTCTCGTGACAGCTTGTCTTGAAACCTCACCTTGAAGCCCACCACCTCGCCCAGCGGGGTTTTCAGCTCGTCGGCAATCCGCTTGGCCACCGATGTGGCTGCGATGCGGCGGGGTTGTGTATGGCCGATGAT
>CAJBOO010000021.1 GCA_903956845.1 uncultured Burkholderiales bacterium | reverse complement strand
GAGCAGGTTAGAGATCATCACCACGTCGATCAGACCCAAGATCACCAACATGATGATGGTTTCGTTCAAATGGCTGGGAACGCTTTCGGCTTTGTAGCCAATGCTCGTGACCAGGGCTTGTAAAGCGGCTTGGTTGCCAAACACCGCTTCGAGCAAGTGCACCAGCTCCACCCAAAAATGGAACACATACACACCTTGTGCGGCAATCAAACCAACATACAAAGGCAGTTGCAGCCAACGGCTGGCAAAGATCATGCGGGACAAGGTGCTGGGTTGTCCGTTGAGGTCAGGGTGGGGGCTGGCTGGCATGTGAAGGCTCCGTGTGGCTTGGGGCTCTAGGCCCGATCCGCTGATTCTAGGGAATGCTGCGCCATTGCCGACCTGAGGCACAGCGTAAGCTTCGTGCCAGTCAGTAGGGTGTAAGAGCCATCAACGACATTCACGCCCAATCGAGAGTCGCACAAGCGACCAGACCCAACAGGAGACAAGCCATGAGCCAGCACCACCACGAATTGCCCATCATCCATCCACCCGCAGAGTTTGCGAAAAAAGCCAATGTGTCTGGCATGGCCGCCTACGAGGCCCTGACTAAACAGGCCAGCGAGGACTACGAGGGTTTTTGGGCCGACCAAGCGCGTCGCTTGCTGCACTGGCAAAAACCGTTCACCAAGGTGCTCGACGAATCGAAAGCGCCTTTTTTCACTTGGTTCGAGGACGGCATGCTCAACGCCTCCCACAACTGTTTGGACCGCAACATCGAGCGTGGCTTGGGCGACAAAACCGCCATCATTTTTGAAGCCGATGACGGCCAAGTCACCCGCACCACTTACGCCCAGTTGCTGGCCAAAACCTGCCAGTACGCCAATGCGCTCACCTCCTTGGGCATCCACAAAGGCGACCGGGTCATCATTTACATCTCCATGTCGGTCGACGGCGTGGCTGCCATGCAAGCCTGCGCCCGCATCGGCGCCACCCACTCGGTGGTGTTCGGTGGTTTCTCGGCGCAGTCCTTGCGTGACCGCATCCAAGACACTGGCGCCAAACTCGTCATCACCGCCGACCACCAAATGCGTGGCGGCAAGCAACTCCCCCTGAAAGCCATCGTCGACGAAGCGCTGACCTTGGGCGGCTGCGAAACCATTCAAAACGTGTTGGTCGTCAAGCGTTCAGGAGCTGACATTCCCATGCACGCGGGTCGTGACCTGTGGATGGCCGATGTGGCTGACAAACAGCCCAGCACCTGTGAACCCGTTTGGGTGGGTGCCGAGCACCCGCTGTTTTTGCTCTACACCTCTGGCTCCACGGGCAAACCCAAAGGTGTGCAACACAGCACCGGCGGCTACCTGATGCACGCCGCGCTCACCACCGAGTGGACCTTCGACTTGAAACACGACGATGTGTTTTGGTGCACTGCCGATATCGGTTGGGTCACTGGCCACACTTACATTGCCTACGGCCCATTGGCCTTGGGCGGCACCCAGGTGGTGTTTGAAGGCGTGCCTACCTTCCCAGATGCAGGCCGGTTTTGGAAAATGATCCAAGACCACCGGGTGAGCATTTTTTACACCGCGCCCACGGCCATCCGTTCATTGATCAAGGCCGCTGAAGGCACCGCAGCCGTCCACCCCGATCGCTATGACCTCAGCAGCCTGCGTTTGCTCGGCTCGGTGGGCGAGCCGATCAACCCCGCCGCTTGGGAGTGGTATCACCAGCACGTGGGGGGCAGCCGCTGCCCGATCGTGGACACCTTCTGGCAAACCGAAACCGGCGGTCACATGATCACGCCGCTGCCTGGCGTGACGCCCATGGTTCCCGGCTCGTGTACCTTGCCATTCCCTGGCATTCAAGCCGCCATCGTCGACGAGGCGGGCAACGACATGCCCAACGGTGAAGGCGGCATCTTGGTGGTCAAGAAGCCATGGCCTTCCATGATCCGCACCATCTGGGGTGACCCTGATCGTTTCGTCAAGAGTTACTACCCAGACGAGTTCAAGGGCAAGTACTACTTGGCAGGCGACGGTGCGATCCGCGACGCCAAAACCGGCTACTTCACCATCACGGGCCGCATCGATGATGTGTTGAACGTGTCTGGCCACCGCATGGGCACGATGGAGATCGAGTCTGCGTTGGTGAGTTGCACCGACTTGGTGGCTGAAGCCGCGGTGGTGGGCCGTCCCGACGACACCACCGGCGAAGCGATTTGCGCTTTCGTGGTCTTGAAGCGCTCACGACCCACAGGCGACGAAGCCAAGCAAATCGCCAAGATTTTGCGTGACCATGTGGGCAAGGAAATCGGACCGATCGCCAAGCCCAAGGACATCCGCTTTGGCGACAACCTGCCCAAAACCCGCTCGGGCAAGATCATGCGCCGCTTGTTGCGCTCGATCGCCAAGGGTGAGGCGATCACTCAGGACATCTCAACCCTTGAGAACCCAGCCATCCTGGATCAGCTGGCTGACAACCACTAATTGGTAATTG
>CAJBOO010000020.1 GCA_903956845.1 uncultured Burkholderiales bacterium | reverse complement strand
TGCTGGGGGGTTCCATGGTGGTGACGATGCTGGGTTTGGCCATGCTGCGCGGACACATTGGCCCCAAGCATTGAATCTTTGAGCGAATGGATGTCAGCGAAGCAAAGACCGGTGTTTTTCGGCTTGTTCGGCAATCTCGGTTTTTTGCGCATCGGACAAGCGATGGAGATTTTTCAATTGCATCAACATGCGTGGATTCTTGGCCAGTGAGTCTGCGTTGGTATTCAGGTAATCCCAATACAGGGTCGTGAAAGGGCACGCCTTGTCGCCGGTGGATTCGGCTGGGTTGAACCGGCAGCCTTTGCAATGGTTGCTCATGCGGTCGATGTACTTTCCACTGGCCACATAAGGTTTGCTGGCCATCAGGCCGCCATCGGCATACTGACTCATGCCCAGCGTGTTGGGTAATTCAACCCATTCCACCGCATCCACATAAACACCCAAATACCACTGGTGGACTTCTTTGGGATTCACCCCCAACAGCAATGCGTAAAGTCCCGTGACCATCAATCGCTGTATGTGGTGTGCATACCCGTGCTTGAGGGTTTGGTCGATCGCGTCTTTCAGGCAAGCCATGTCGGTTTGACCTGACCAATAAAAAGCTGGCAAGGGAGCTTGTGCGTCAGAGGAGTTGAGCTCCAGGTAACCCGGCATGTTCATCCAATAAATGCCGCGGACATATTCACGCCAGCCCAGTACCTGCCGAACAAAACCTTCTACCGCTTCCAGCGGTGCCAGTCCATCGTGATAGGCCTTCACGGCTTTATCCAACACTTCTCGGGGATGGAGCAACTTTAAATTCAAAGCAGAAGACAGGTGGGAGTGGTAGAGCCAAACCTCTCCTTCCCACATGGCGTCTTGGTAAAGACCAAAATACGGCAATCGGTGTGTGATGAATGCATCCAACGCGATCAGTGCCTGTGGGCGTGTGACAGGCCAACCGAACTGCTCAAGAGAGCCGGGGTGGTGTGCGAAACGCTGTTGAACCAATCGAATCACATCTTGTGTGATGTCGTCAGGTGCAAATCGGGAGGGAGGAGGCAGGGCACTGGGGCCGTGCTTGCCAAAGCTGCCACGGTTGTCTGAATCAAAATTCCACTTGTCGCCAATGGGTTGTTTGCCGTTCATCAATATGCCGTGTTTCAAACGGAGTTCACGGTAGAAAAACTCCAATCGAATTTGCTTGCGGCCAGCTGCATGGGCGGCGAAATCGCGCACCGTACTGAAGAAATGCGAGTCGTCGCGGACGTCCACAACCAGGGAATGTTTGGCAGCCACGGCACGCAAACTTTGCAGCACACGCCATTCACCTGGGGCTGTCATGATGAGCTTGCTGGGTTGGTGTGTGGATACGGCTTTTTCGAGTTCCCCAGACAAGGTGCCTTGGTTGTCTGGCGCATCTAATGCCGAGTAAAGAACGCGCCAACCTTTTTCGCGCAACAAGGCTGCGAAGTGCCGCATGGCGCTCAAAAAAACCGTGGTGCGTTGCTTGGCCGACACCACATGGGTGGATTCCTCGTCCACTTCAGCCATCCACACGGCATCTTGTTGCGGATCAAAGTCGCTAAAAGCGCTGGCGTTTTCATCCAGTTGATCTCCCAACACCAACACCAAGTGTCGAACGGGACTTGTCATGTGAAGTGCTCTTTCAGTCTATTCATGCCTTGATGCAGGTGGCGAATGCACAGGTTGTTTGGATTGTCTACAGGCATCTGAACAGTACTTAACCTCGTTCCAATGTTTGGCCCAGGACTTGCGCCAAGTCATTTCAAGGCCACACACTTGGCATGGCTTGCTCGGCAAGCTTTGCTTATTGCCTTTGAATGATTGCTTGGCTGTCATTGCTGAGACTTTGGGAGGTGTCTTCGCTGTTGTGGTTGTTGGGCATGCACATTTTTTCTCCATCCCAGACTTGTCCACACCAACAAATGCCTTCTTCGTTGATGATGCATGTGCCGGTTCCGCAGCATCGGGGGTCTTCACTCATGATGTGTCCTTCATTCCTTCGGGGGGTTAGCCATTCGCTCAGCGGTGATCGGCAATGCGGTGGTCACTGAACTTCATGTCTGGGTGGCCAGTTGGATCACTTCAGAGATGTCGGCAGGAGACAGTGTTTTCCTGTGCAGTGGTTTCATCGTTCATTGCTCAAAACAAGTTGAAAGATTGTCCAAGGATCTGGGAAAAATGGCTGGCTCAGTCATGATGTCATCCACCCTCAGGGGGTTTTATCGGGAAAACGTGCGCTGTGTCAGAAAAAGTCAGCAATGCCACATAAAATTCACTTCACATGCATGCCTCTTTATCTGCCCGCTACGCCAATGTACGCGAACACACAAGCCAATTGGCCTCTCCACTCAGCGCCGAGGATCAGTGCGTACAGTCCATGCCAGACGCCAGTCCCACCAAATGGCACCTGGCCCACACCAGTTGGTTTTTTGAAAACGTGGTGCTGTTGCCTTTCCTGCCCGGTTACCAGGTATTTGATCCATCGTTTGCGTATCTTTTCAATTCGTATTACGAAGCGCTGGGGCCTCGACACCCAAGAATGCAAAGAGGCTTGCTGACCCGACCATCATTGCCTCAAGTGATGGCGTATCGGCAGCACATTGACGCGGCCATGGAACAACTGCTGAGCAAGGTGGTGGAACTCAGCCCGCAGGCCTTGGCATTGGCAGAGTTGGGCCTGAACCACGAGCAGCAACACCAAGAATTGATGCTGACCGATGCATTGCATTTGCTTTCCTGTCATCCGATGCTGCCTGCCTACGACGCGTCTTTTGCTCGCCCGTTGGCACACCCTGCAGCGATGCAATGGATTTCCATCGAAGACGGCTTACACACACTTGGCAAGCCCTTGGATCAGCCTGGTTTTGCATTTGACAATGAGACGCCAGCCCATCAACGTTTTGTGCAACGGTTTCAGATCGCCAACCGCTTGGTCACCTGTGGCGAGTTTTTGGCCTTCATCCAAGACGGTGGTTATGACAATGCCGAGTTGTGGTTATCTGAAGGACGTGCACACGTGCTGCAGGACCATTGGCGTCATCCCCTGTATTGGCTGGAGCCCCAAGACCCACGTGCACCGGCTGAGCATTGGCAAGCCTTTGGCTTGAACGGCGTTCAAGCACTTGACCCAGATGCGCCCGTCACCCATTTGAGTTTTCATGAAGCCTCTGCCTTTGCTCAATGGGCTGGAGCGCGGCTACCCACTGAATTTGAATGGGAGACCGCCAGCAGCCATCCCGACATGCTTGACTTGCATGGGCAGGTCTGGCAATGGACCCGTTCTGCATACGAGCCTTATCCTGGATTTGTGCCTGCCAGCGGTGCTGTGCGCGAATACAACGGCAAATTCATGGTTGGTCAGCAAGTATTGCGAGGCAGCAGTTTCGCCACCCCAGACCAACACAGCCGCCACACTTACCGCAATTTTTTCCCTGCTGCCGCACGTTGGCAGTTCAGTGGTTTGCGTTTGGCCAAAGACTACTGAAATCACACCACATGACCGCCTCTGAATCTGAACACCTGCCCTTCATGCAGGACATGCAAGCTGCGCTTGCACACTCTCCGAAAAGTATTTCGCCCAAGTATTTTTATGACCAAGCGGGGTCTGCACTGTTTGATCAGATTTGTGAATTGCCCGAGTACTACCCCACACGCACCGAGCTATCGATCTTGAAATCCCATGCGACTGACATGGCCAGGTACATGGGTGACAACGCAGACATCGTTGAGTTTGGAGCGGGATCGTTGCAAAAAATCCGTTATTTGCTCAATGCCGCTGCCAAACCTGCACGTTATGTGCCGATGGAT
Organism: uncultured Burkholderiales bacterium; assembly: GCA_903956845.1. Taxonomy (GTDB): domain Bacteria; phylum Pseudomonadota; class Gammaproteobacteria; order Burkholderiales; family Burkholderiaceae_C; genus Limnohabitans. The sequence continues at coordinate 8,497 of CAJBOO010000020.1, read as the reverse complement.
ATTTCAGGTGCGCATTTGCAGGCTGCCTCTACCGAACTGCAAGCAGAGTTCCCGCATGTGCATATTCAGCCTGTGGTGGGGGACTACACCCAACCATGGCTTTTGCCTGCACCTCTGCCAGGGCAGGGCCGACGTGTTGCTTTTTTTCCTGGATCAACGATAGGCAATTTTTCACCAGCGCAAGCCCATGCTTTTTTTCGCAATTGTGCTGAGCATCTGCGCGGCGGTGCCTTGTTGATTGGCGTAGACCTGATCAAGTCACCCGCGGTGCTGCATGATGCCTATAACGATGCGCAAGGCATCACTGCGGCGTTCAACTTGAATCTGTTGGAGCGAGCCAACCGCGAACTGGGAAGCGACTTTGACTTGACGCAATTTGCGCACAGTGCTTTTTACAACGCGCCTTGGCAGCGGATTGAAATGCATTTGCTCAGCTTGCAATCACAAACAGTTCACCTGGGCGGCAAGGTCTATCATTTTGAGCAGGGTGAAACCTTGCATACCGAGTACTCGCATAAGTTCACTCTTGCAGGTGTTCAACAAGCGGCACAATCAGCAGGCCTGCAATCCGGGGCTTTTTGGACCGATCCTCAACAATACTTTGGCCTGCTTTGGCTCAACATTCCCCCCTGACAGGAGACCTCATCATGAAAGCCATTTGGAATGACACCGTGGTTGCTGAAAGCAACGACACCGTTTTGGTTGAAGGCAACCATTACTTCCCTGCAGACGCATTGAATCAAAACTTTGTGTCCAACAGCAACCATAAAACCATCTGTGGATGGAAAGGGCAGGCCAGCTATTACTCCTTGTTGGTCAATGGTGAGTTGAACAGCGATGCGGTTTGGTATTACGCTGATCCCAAACCTGAGGCTGAGGAAATCCGTGGTCGCGTGGCTTTTTGGAAAGGCGTCAAAGTCATTGCCTAAGAAAGAACTTTCTCCCCATTACGCAGATACAAACGACATCCAAGCTTGCATTGAGGCCAATGGCTTTTGTGTGTTGGATACCGCCAATGTGCTGCGCTTGACCGGCTGCACGTTGGCGGAACTCAATGGCTTGGCATCTGATTGGAACCAGATGCCACAAGACAACTACCTCAAAGACGGAGGTCATTACCGTCGTCGTCGCCATAGCTGTTTTGTTTTTGAAGACCACACCTTGTCACAAGTGCCCCACAGAGCCCATTGGCAATCACTGGACTACAACGCACTTCATGGCGGTATGGACCGGTTATTTGAGCCGGTGCTGGACACCACCATTGCCAAGCCGGCGTGGACCCGAATCCTGAGTGCTTTGTCGCAGAAGTTGACTGACATGCATCAACCATTGAATGGGAAATGGTGCATAGAAGCGCATCAATTTCGAATCGATACAAGCGATGGGATCGGTCGGCCAACGCCTGAAGGTGCTCACCGCGATGGCGTCAATTTTGTGGCTGTGTTCATGGTGGGACGCAACCACATCAAAGGGGGAGAAACACGCGTTTTTGAAGCCGATGGGCCGCGTGGACAAAGGTTCACCCTCGACCAAGCTTGGTCTTTGTTGCTATTGGATGACACGCGCATGATTCACGAAAGCACTCCTATTCAACCCCTCGCTGAATCTGGGCACCGTGACACACTGGTGGTTACTTTCAGGGAGAACACTTTTCAATCCTCACCCAGCTGATTTTTGTGTTTGTCAGGCACGCATGCGCTTGGTTTGGTAGGTTCCCCATCCATTTTTCAAAATGGATGCCAAGAAAGCCCATAGACCGCTTTCATGTGGCTTGGGATCGTTGCCGTTGGCCATGCGTTTCAATTGACGTGCATACCAAAGGATTTCCATCAAACCCATTTTGTCGATGGGTTTGATGCCGGTTGTGATCGGGCGTACCTGTTGCTTGCTGTCAAGTCCTGCCAGCAAGGAGACGGCTGCATCTGGCTCGATGGCCAACAGACGTGCCAAGCCAATGACATCTACAGCGCCACTGTGGATGGCTTCGTTCATCGCGGCCACGCTCCTGAAACCACCCGTGAGCATCAAGGGCACTTTGACCGAGGACCTGATCTTCTCTGCAAAATCCAAGAAATACGCTTCACGTGCCAGGGTTGATGCACGTTGGGGACGTGTGATCGCGCCACTCATGGCCGGAGCTTCGTAAGTGCCACCAGAGATTTCGATGAAATCAATGCCAGCCTCTGCCAATGCCTGAATCGTTCCCAGGGATTCTTCTTCTGAGATGCCACCTTTTTGAAAATCTGCAGAATTGAGTTTGATGGCAATAGGGAAATCCGGGCCCACTTGTTTGCGAATTTCTGCATACACCGCCATTAAAAACTTGCGTCGATGGGTGTCATTGCCACCCCATTCATCGGTCCGTTGATTTTGGAGGGGGGACAAAAATTGACTGACCAAATAGCCATGCGCGCCATGGATTTGTACACCACTGAAACCTGCTTTTTGACAGATGGCAGCACTGCGCCCAAAACGTTCAATGATCTCGACAATCTCTGCGTGTGTGGCTTCGCGCGGCGTGTCAAAAAATGCAGCCATGTCTTGGCGGAAGGGCACTGCAGAGGGGGCTAGGTTGAAAGTATTCAAGCCCTTGGGCGATTGCTTGCCTGGGTGGTTCAACTGAACCCATGCAGTGGACCCATAGGAAGTCACCGCGCTTGCCCATTGCTTCAACACATCCATGTCTGCTTCGTCTTCGATGACAACATTGCCAGGCTCGCCCAACGCCCTTCTGTCAATCATCACATTGCCTGTGATGAGCATGCCGATCCCGGACTGGGCCCAGCGGCGGTAAAGCTCAACCAAGGCAAGAGTAGGGTGGTTGTCGTAGGTGGCAAGCGCCTCACTCATGGCTGATTTAGCCAAGCGGTTGGGCAGCACCGTACCACTGGGCAATCGCAATGTTTGGTTCAGTGAATGCATTGATCAAGTCTTGAAAGAAAAGCCATGGTGCCGCAAAGGCAGTGAGCGTATCCGCTGTCCTGTCGCTTTGAACAAGGCATTCATGGCGGCCGGAATCACACCACCGATCGGCGGTTCACCAACGCCTCCCCAAAAGTCCCCGCTGGGAACCAACACAGGGATGATTTCTGGCGCATGGCCAAAACGTGCCAAGGGGTAGTCACCGAAATTACCCTGCACCACCGCGCCTTTGTCGATGGTGATGTCTTCAAACATCAGTGCAGATAAGCCCCAAATCACACCACCTTCGATTTGTGCTTTGACTGCATCGGGGTGAACCACATGGCCTGAGTCAATGGCCACGGCCACTCGGTGCACTTTGATTTGTTTGCCTGTCACCGATAACTCAACTGCGGCAGCTGTGAAGCTGCCATATGAATCGACGACGGCGATACCCCGGTGAACGCCTTTGGCGGGTGCTTGGCTCCAGCCAATGGCTTTGGCCGCTGCATCCAGAACAGCCAAGTCCTTTTTACCTTTGAGCAAGGGGCGGCGAAACGCGTAAGTGTCTTGTCCCGCCGCATGCGCCAATTCATCGATGAAACATTCCCGGTAAAACGGGTTGTTGGTGTGTGCCACCGCACGCCAAAAACCGGGTGGCACATGAAATTGGTTGAGCATGTACTCGTTGGTGAAGTTGGGGACCGCATAGGGGTTGTCGCGAAACACCCGGGTGTTGATCGGGTCGATCCCTTCTTTGATCATGCCGGGCAGCACCGTGATGGCGATGGATTGGTCGGCCTGACGCACTTCCCAGGCGGTCCATTGACCGTCTTTGTCGAGAGCTCCACGCAGCTTGACCAAGGAGATGGGGCGGTAGCGGCCTTGGCGCATGTCTTCTTCGCGTGACCACATGAGCTTGATGGGCGTGCCGGGCATGGCCATGGCAATTTTGACGGCTTGTTCTGTGTAGTCCTGGTGCATGACGCGACGCCCAAAAGCACCGCCTGCGTGCATCTTATGCACTTGGATCTTGGCCACAGGCAGCCCTGAGGCCTTGGCAGCAGCGTTGATCGAAGCCTCACCGTTTTGCGTGCCGACCCACACTTGCAATGCATCGGTCTTGTATAGCGCCGTGGCGTTTTGCGGCTCCATGGTGGCGTGGTTGACAAAGCCGGTGAAGTACTCGGCCTCCAGCACTTGGTGCGCGTTGGCGAACGCTTTCGATGTGTCGCCATCTTTGCGGGCAATGGGGGCTTTGTCTGCGGCCAAGTCATGCTTCAACTTGCGCAGGATGCTGTCACTGTTGACCGCAGTGTTGGCGCCACCGTCCCACTCGATTTTCAGGGCTTGAACCGCTTTGTGCGCTTGCCACCAGCTACTTGCAACCACCGCCACCCAATCCTCGCTGGTGACAATCTTGCGCACCCCAGGCATCTGGCGGGCCTTGCTGTCGTCCACACTTTTGACCTTTCCACCAAACACCGGACATTGGTGAATGGCGGCATGCAAGAGCCCAGGCAATTGGATGTCAACCGCATACAGTTGTGACCCATCGACTTTGGCGGCGATGTCCACGCGGGGTGGAGAGGTGCCAATCAAGGTCCAGTCTTTCGGGTCTTTGAGCTTGACGTTGGTGGGCACGGGCAAGCTGCTGGCCAAGCCCGCCAATTCACCGTAGGTGGCGCGTTTGCCCGAAGGATGCGAAACCACGCTGTTGAGGGCTTGGCATTCCGCTGCAGGCACCTTCCATTGCTGTGCTGCTGCAGCGATGAGCATGCTGCGGGCCGCGGCACCTGCTTGACGCAGGTATTCTTGGGATTCGCGAATGCCTCGGCTGCCGCCCGTGGTCATGTCTTTCCAAATCTTGTCGCGCTGCATGTGCTCGTTGACGTTGGCGTATTCGGCGCGAACTTTGGACCAATCGCATTGCAATTCCTCTGCCACCAACATGGCCAAACCGGTCATGGAGCCTTGGCCCAATTCGGTTCGAGCAATCCGAATGATGACGGTGTTGTCGGGCTGAATCACCACCCAATGCGTGACCTCGGCCACTGCTTGGCCACCTGCTGCCTGAGCAGGGGGTGCTTGGAAGCCCAAGACCAAGGCGCCAGAGAGGACCGTGGCTTGTTGCAAAAATTGGCGGCGATCCGGACGTTGCACTGAAGTGGTCATGAAAATCTCCAAGAGAAGGGGACAGTGGTTGAAGCTTACTGAAAAAGTAATGACCTCATGGCTTGGCGTTATTCCGCCTTGGTGCCCGCTTGGCGAATCACCTCGGTCAAGCGAATAGCATCCTTTTTCATGCGTGCCTCAAAGGCGGCGCTGCTGCCGCCAATCAAATCGGCACCCGCAGCTTGAATTTTTTCAATCATGTCGGGGTCTTTGAGAATTTTGTCCACTTCGCGGTTGAGCAGTTGCACGACCGAGGCGGGCGTTTTCGCTGGAGCCAAGATGCCAAACCAAGCGGTGATTTCATAGTCGGGCATCGACAAAGCTTCGGCGACGGTGGGCACGTTGGGCAGCAGGCGCGATCTTTTTTGACCTGTGACCGCCAAGGCTTTGAGCTTGTTGGCTTTGACTTGCGGCAAGGCCAGGGGCAGATTCACAAAACCAATTTGCAGTTCGCCGCGCAACAAATCCACCATGGCTTGTGAGTTGCCTTTGTACGGAAAGTGCTCCATCTGGGTCCCTGTTTTGAGGCCCAACAACTCGCCCGCCAAATGGCCTGAACTGCCTGCACCCGGCGAGCCGTAATTCAACAAACCCGGTTTGCTCTTGGCCAATTGCACCAACTCTTTGAGGTTTTGGACCGCCAAGTCTGGGTGAACCACCACGACATTCGTCACCTCGGCCAGTTCGATGATGGGCACCAGGTCGGTCATGGGGTTGTAGGGCAGTTGGCTGTACAGGGCTAAGTTGGTGACCAAGGGCAAACCATTGATCAGCAAGGTGTAGCCATCGGGGGCGGCTTTAGCCACATGGTTGTTACCAATGTTGGTGCCCGCACCTGGCATCTGTTCCACCACCACGCTTTGCCCCAAAGCGGCAGCCAGTCGCGGTGCCAAGGCGCGTGCAATCACATCCGAGCTGCCGGTGGTGGCAGGGATGATCAGCTTGATGGTTTTGCGCGGATAGTCTTGGGACCAAGCGGCGGACCAAGGGCCCGCAACAGCCATGGCCGTCAATCCCAAACCCAGCGATCGTCTGTTCAACATAGGAGCTTTCAAAGTCAATATTGCTCTAACAAGCTGCCAAACCCTGCGCGGCGATCGGTGATGCCGCAAGCGCGCAAGGCGTGCCAGTAAGTGGCGGTGTTGATGGCAATCACCGGCTTGCCCAAAAACAATTCAGCGGCGGCGGCCAAACGAATCATGGACAAATTGGTGCCGACTTGCACAATCGCATCCACATCATCGCCATCGAGTTGTTTGATCGCATCACGGCACATGGCATCGGTGCTGTGCGCGATTTGCACTGGGCTGGGCCGCTCGAAACAGACGTCTCTGACCACGGTGAAACCGCAGTCTTGGTAGAAGCGGCGTACTTGGTCGTTGGCCACTTTAAAGTAGGGCGATAAAAAAGCAATGCGCTTGACTTTCAGGGTGTTGAGTGCGGCTTCGGTGGCAAAAGACCCACACGACACACCCACACCAGCACGCTCGGTCATCATCTCCAAATAGGATTGCGCACCAGCGCGGCCATTCCAAAACGTGGCAGCCGACATGCCCATGACCAGGTAGTCCATCTCACAGGTTTTCAAAATATCCACTGCATCCAAAGTGGCGCGGTTGATGTTCTCGACCAAGGCTAAAAAACTGGTGTCGTCCGTAACGGGGTTGTTAGGGATGGCGATGCGGCTGTAATGGTTGGTGACGCCCACGGGGCGCAGGTCGTCAAAGTCGGGTTGCACGATGGTGTTGGTGGAGGGACCCAGCGTGCCAAATTTTTTCCGATAACCCAAGTGGTCGGTCATGTTGAAGCTCCTTGCCGAGAGTGCAGGTGGGACAGCAAATCGTCCCGCGTCAGGATGTCAGCGTATTTTTGGCGCATGTCAAACAAGTTGGCGTCATGCGGACCCAAGGCGCGGTCACCCACGCAGTCAGACAGCACCACGGTGCGGAAATTGTGTTGCACCGCATCCACCACTGTGGCCCGCACACAGCCACTGGTGGTGCAACCAGTCACCACCACCGTATCCACCGATTGAAAGTGCAACCAGTCTGCTAACCCTGTGTTGAAAAACGCCGAAGCGCCTTGCTTGCGAACCACCCATTCGCTGTTCTGGGGTGCCAGCTCGGACACAATCTGGCTGCCCACAGCGCCTTCGGTCAGGGCCTGCAAAGCTTTCACGCGGGTGGCAAACAGGTTACGGTCTGAACCGTTTGCGTCAAACACCACGCGGGTGTGGGCAATTGGCAAGCCCCAGCTTCTGAATGCCGCGAGCAAGGGTACGGTGGCCTTCACGGCGTCTTGAATGTGGGGGCCACCGAGTTGCAGCGGGTCGACAAAGCTGTTGACGAAATCGACCATCAACAAGCAGCAACGTTGACCGATGCCGGTGGTGTGGCCAAAGCCTTGGCGTTGGTAAATCTCTTCGGTGTTCATGACGTCAGGCTATTGATTCGGGCTTGGTGTGAGCCTGGTCAAAAGCGGTCACCCAGTCAAAGCCCATCAGTTTGGAGAAAGCTGGAAAGTCATACAGCGCATCCTGCACGCGGGTGCTCGAGCGCGTTTGTTTCAGGGCGGTGTAGACTTGTTCATAAGCTTTGGCTGCCGCCAATAAAGCGGTGGCCGGAAAAATGGCCAGGCCATAACCAATGGCTTGCAGTTCTTCAAAACTCAGCACCGGTGTGCGTCCGCCTTCCACCATATTGGCCACCAAGGGCAAGTCGAAGCTGCGGCCAATTTGCTGCATTTCAGCTACCGACTCGGGGCTTTCTACAAACAGAATGTCGGCTCCCGCTTTGGCATAGAGCTCTGCGCGGCGCAACGCTTCGTCCAAACCTAAGGTGGTGCGGGCATCAGTGCGGGCGATGATGAGAAAGTTGGGGTCTGAGCGGGTTTCAACCGCCACGCGGATTTTGTCGACCATGTCTTGCGCGGGCACGACACGGCGGCCCAGCACGTGGCCACATTTCTTGGGAAATTCTTGGTCTTCCAGCTGAATCGCACAAGCGCCTGCGGCTTCATAGCCACGCACCGTGTGCATCACATTCAACAAGCCGCCGTAGCCGGTGTCGCCATCGCAAATCATCGGCGTTTGGGTGATGCTGGTGAACTGCGTCACGCGGTTCACCATATCGCTGTATGTGGCCAAACCCGCATCGGGCATGCCCAAATAAGACGCTACGGTGCCATAGCCGGTCATATAGAGGGCCTCAAAGCCCATTTGATCAGCCATCTTGGCTGACACCATTTCATACACACCAGGAGCGACCACCAACTGACCTTGGCTCAGTCTTTGTTTCAGCATGGCACGGCGTTGTGTGTGCGTCAGCGTGGAGATACCTTGTTTGATCATGGGATGGCCTTGGCGCGTTCGAGGGCGTCGATCATGGACGATTGACGAATGTAAGCACGTGCGCGAACGGGG
>CAJBOO010000019.1 GCA_903956845.1 uncultured Burkholderiales bacterium | reverse complement strand
CCTGTCCATTTGTGCGGCAAAGAATTGCACCCCATTGACAACCAGGCTGTCCGCGACTTGTCGTTGTACGCTGAGCCGATCATGCCGGTGGACAGCGACATAGAGCGGGACACAGTAGACGAGTCTCAACTGGCCAGCGTAACGGTGTTTGCCAAATTGCCCCGCATCGATATACCCACACCGCTAGGCAAATACAACCCCGACTTTGGCTACGCGGTTCACCGTCAAGGCGATCCTAAAGCCTTGTATTTGGTGGTTGAGACCAAAGGCTATGACAACCGCACAGACATTGAAGGCCACGAGCGCTTCAAAATTGACAGCGCTAAGCGGTTTTTTGAAGCCCTGCGAGCAGAAGGAGTGCGGGTGCGGTTTGAGTCCAAGATCAACGGCGAAACTCTTGGCGGTTTGGTGGCTGGCATTTTGCAAACGTGAAATTCAGTAATCCACCCGTCACGCCTTCAAAAGGTGCCGACCATTAAAGACCCAAGTGACCCTTTAGCACCCCCAACACCTCAGCCAATGCCAACTTACTTGCCTCGGTGTCACGCCGATGTTGGTATTCCACCAAGCCGTCTTTGAGGCCTTTGTCGCCGATGGTCACGCGGTGGGGCACGCCGATCAGCTCCCAATCGGCAAACATGGCGCCAGGGCGCTCGCCTCGGTCGTCCAAGATGACGTCCACACCTGCAGCCATCAGATCGGCGTAGAGCTGCTCGGCAGCGGTTTTGACCTCGGCGCTGCGGTCCATGCCGATCGGGCAAATGACCACGGTGAACGGCGCCAAGGCGTCGGGCCAGATGATGCCCTTGGCGTCATGGTTTTGCTCAATGGCAGCGGCAGGCAAACGGGTGATGCCAATGCCGTAGCAACCCATCTCAAAGGGCTTGGGCTTGCCGTCCTCGTCCAAAAACGTGGCGTTCATGGCTTGGCTGTATTTGGTGCCGAGGTAAAAAATGTGGCCCACTTCAATGCCGCGCTCTATCGCCAACACGCCTTGGCCGTCGGGCGAAGCGTCGCCCGCCACCACATTGCGGATGTCGGCCACCAGGTCGGGTTCGGGCAAGTCGCGGCCCCAGTTGACGCCGGTCATGTGGAAGTCTTCGGTGTTGGCACCGCACACCCAATCGGCCATCACCGCCACGTCGAGGTCGGCCACGACTTTGAGGGCTTGCTTGAGTTGGACAGGCCCCAGGTAGCCGGGCTTGCAGCCAAAGTGGTTGTCGATTTCGGCCACCGTGGCAAAGCGGAATCCGCCTTCCATGCCAGGCAGTTTGCCGACTTTGACTTCGTTCATGTCATGGTCGCCACGAAGCAGCAACAGCCAGACCTGCGACTTGACCACTTCGCCTTGTTCGTTCAAGGTGTCGGTGGCCAAAACCAGCGACTTGACCGTTTGGGTCAAGGGCAAACCCAACAACATGGCGACGTCCGCGCAAGTGCTTTTGCCGGGCGTGGGCGTTTTGGTCAGGGCTTGGCCAGCGGCAGGCCGGGCTTGCTGAGGCGGCAAAGCTTGGGCTTTTTCCATGTTGGCCGCGTAATCGCTGCTCGGGCAGTAAACGATGGCGTCCTCACCCGTGGCGGCCATCACTTGGAACTCCTCGGACAGATCGCCACCGATGGCGCCGCTGTCAGCGGCCACGGCACGGTATTGCAAGCCAAACCGGTCAAAGATGCGTCGATAAGCCTGCGCCATGCCCTGGTAGCTGGCCTTGGCGGCTTCGCCGGTGCGGTCAAAGCTGTAGGCGTCTTTCATGATGAATTCGCGCCCGCGCATGAGGCCAAAACGGGGGCGGCGTTCGTCGCGGAATTTGGTTTGGATTTGGTAGAAGTTTTTGGGCAACTGTTTGTAGCTGCGCAATTCTTGGCGAGCGATGTCAGTCACCACTTCTTCGCTGGTGGGTTGCACCACGAAGTCGCGGCCATGGCGGTCGCGGATACGCAGCAGCTCTGGGCCCATTTTCTCGAACCGGCCCGTTTCTTGCCAAAGCTCAGCGGGTTGCACCACGGGCATGGTCAGCTCGATGGCCAGTGCCCGGTTCATTTCCTCGCGCACGATGGCTTCCACCTTGCGGATCACACGCAAACCCATGGGCATGTAGGTGTAAATCCCAGCCCCTAGCTTTTTGATCATGCCTGCCCGCATCATCAATTGATGACTGGCCACTTCGGCGTCAGCAGGGGCTTCTTTGAGCGTGGAAATGAGGAACTGTGAGGCTTTCATGCGCGGAAATTGCCGCTAAGGGCATTGGAAAAACGTGGGTCTGACCTCTTGATGCCAGCCCGATGCTGTGCATAATGGTTGCAGTTGAAATTTTGAGGTTTGATTATGCTTGACCGGGACGGCTTTCGGCCCAACGTCGGCATCATTTTGCTCAACCAGAAGAACCAGGTTTTTTGGGGCAAGCGCATCCGAACCCACAGTTGGCAGTTCCCGCAAGGCGGCATCGACCGCGGCGAAACGCCTGAGCAGGCGATGTACCGGGAATTGCATGAAGAGGTCGGGCTTCAAGCGGAGCATGTGCGCGTCGTGGCCAGAACCCGCGATTGGTTGCGCTATGAGGTGCCAGACCGCTACATCCGCAAGGATGCGCGAGGCCATTACAAAGGACAAAAGCAAATCTGGTTTTTGCTGCAAATGGTCGCGGCTGACCATGCCTTGAACCTTCGCGCCAGTACCCATCCCGAGTTCGATGCTTGGCGCTGGAACAACTATTGGGTGCCTCTGGAATCCGTCGTGGAGTTCAAGCGCGGGGTCTATGAAATGGCGCTCACCGAATTGGCCCGCTACCTGCCTCGGCAAGAAAATAAATCCCGCTTTTTAAGACAAGGTGCCCATTCAACGGGGCAGTTAAGGCACGACGACAACGATGCTGACAGCGAAGTCAGCGAACCCTGAGGCGAATCAGTCGGCCAAGGGGCGCATCAACACCAGGTTGTCGCGGTGCACCATCTCTGCTTCGGCCACATAGCCCAACAGCTTTTCAATGTCGGTCGAGGCTTTTTTGCACAACAAGCGCATTTCGGCGCTGGCGTAATTGGCCAAACCACGGGCCAACTCTTGGCCTTGCTCGTCGCACACCGCGATCACATCACCGCGCGAAAAATCGCCTTTGACGCTGTGCATGCCAATGGGCAACAGGCTTTTGCCCTCTTGCAACACCTTGATCACGGCACCGGCATCGATGGTGATGGCGCCGCGCAATTGCAGGTGGTCCGCCATCCATTGTTTGCGCGCTTGCTGTTTTTGCGTCGGCGCGACCAATAAAGTGCCGATGCTCTCGCCCGCCGCCAAGCGCAACAAGGCATCGGGTTCGCGGCCCCAGGCAATCACGGTGCTCGCACCTGAGCCTGCGGCACGCTTGGCCGCCAAGATTTTGGTCAGCATGCCGCCGCGGCCAATGCTCGATCCTGCGCCGCCGGCCATCAACTCGAGTTGTGGATCGCCAGCTTGGCCGAGGGGGATCAAATGGGCAGCGGGGTCTTTGCGCGGATCGGCACTGAACAAGCCTTTTTGGTCGGTCAAGATCACCAAGGCATCGGCTTCGACCAAATTGGCCACCAAGGCGCCCAAGGTATCGTTATCACCGAATTTGATTTCATCGTTGACGACCGTGTCGTTTTCGTTGATCACTGGCAGCACGCCATGGGCGAGCAAGGTATTCAAGGTCGAGCGGGCATTCAGGTAGCGCTCTCGATCGGCCAAGTCAGCGTGGGTCAACAGCACCTGGGCACTGCCCAAGCCGTGCTCGCGCAATTTGCTTTCATACATTTGCGCCAAACCCATTTGGCCCACCGCGGCAGCGGCTTGCAATTCGTGGATTTCATGCGGACGCGTGGTCCAGCCCAGGCGTTTCATGCCCTCGGCGATGGCGCCGCTGGAGACCATGATCACCTCGCGCTTGGGCTCTGAGCGCATCAGCAAAGCGATTTGACGGCACCACTCGCCGATGGCCTGTTCGTCCAGGCCGCGGCCTTCATTGGTGACCAGGCTCGAGCCCACCTTCACCACAATGCGGCGGGCGTCTTGCAGAAGTGAGGGGTTATCAGACATGGCTTGTGTCAGTGGGAATCGGTGTCCGCAGGAACGGCCGCAAAACGGGGGTCGGGCGCTTCCTCGACCTGGGTTGATTTGAATTGGGCCTGCAAGTGATCGAAGACCGCCCGCACCAAGCCTTCACAGCCTTCTCGGTTGAGGGCGGAAATTTCAAACACTGGGCCTTTGTACTTGAAGCGCTTGACGAAATCTTTGACTCGCGCTTCGCGCTCATCGGCTGGCACCATGTCGAGCTTGTTGAGGACCAGCCAACGCGGTTTGGCGTAGAGGGCGGGGTCGTATTTTTTCAATTCCAGCACGATGGCTTTGGCCTGCGCCACCGGGTCAACGGCATCATCAAAGGGAGCCAAATCGACCATGTGCAGCAGCAAACGGGTGCGCTGCAAATGGCGCAAAAACTGGTGTCCCAACCCGGCGCCTTCGGCGGCACCCTCGATCAAACCCGGCACATCGGCCACCACAAAGCTTTGTTCGGCAGCCACGCGTACCACGCCCAAATTGGGGTGCAAGGTCGTGAATGGGTAATCGGCGATTTTGGGGCGAGCGTTGGAGATCGCGCTGATCAGCGTGGATTTGCCTGCGTTGGGCATGCCCAAGAGGCCAACATCAGCCAAGACCTTGAGCTCGAGCTTGAGGTTTTTGCGGTCGCCGGGCCAGCCGGGGGTTTTCTGTCGGGGGGCGCGGTTGATCGAGCTTTTGAAGCGCATATTGCCAAACCCACCGTCACCGCCTTTGGCGATCATGATGACTTCGCCGGGCGTGAGCAACTCGAACAGCACGTCGTTGGTGTCTGCGTCGATCAGCATGGTGCCCACGGGCATTTTGAGGGTGATGTCGTCGCCAGCCGCACCGAACATGTCCGAGCCCATGCCGTGCTGACCACGTTTGGCCTCATAGCGTTTGGAGAACCGGAAGTCGACCAGCGTGTTCAGGCTGGCATCCGCCACGGCAAACACGTGTCCGCCACGGCCACCGTCGCCACCGTTGGGGCCGCCAAATTCTTTGTATTTTTCGTGACGAAACGAGACGCAGCCGTTCCCGCCGTCGCCGGCGATCACGTCGATATACGCTTCATCTACGAATTTCATGGGGGTATCTTAAAGAGAAAAGCCCCGACGAGCGGGGCTTTCGCTGTGCTTGAGCGCTGGATCAGACGGGTGTCACATTGACCAAGTGCTTGTTCAAAGCACCTTTGATGGAGAAGGAAACATGTCCTTCCACCAAGGCGAACAAGGTGTGGTCTTTGCCGATACCGACATTGGTGCCGGGGTGGAACTTGGTACCACGTTGGCGAACAATGATGGCGCCAGCGGTGATGTGTTCACCGCCAAAGGCTTTGACGCCGAGCATTTTGGGTTGGGAATCGCGGCCGTTTCGCGTGGAACCGCCGCCTTTTTTCTGTGCCATGGTGCTTGCTCCTTAGCCTTGGATAGAGGCGATCTGCAGTTCAGTGAACTGTTGGCGATGGCCTTGACGTTTTTGATAATGCTTGCGACGGCGCATTTTGAAAATGCGCACTTTGTCGTGCTTGCCGTGGGCCACAACCATGGCCTTGACAGATGCACCGGACACCAAGGGTGTGCCGACCTTGAGTTCAGCGCCGTTACCGACAGCCAACACCTGGTCAATCACGATTTCTTGGCCAACGTCCGCAGCGATCTGTTCTACTTTGATTTTTTCGCCGGCTGACACGCGATACTGCTTGCCACCGGTTTTTATGACTGCGTACATACGAACCTCTGAAAGATAGACTCTTCATTGCTCTGCCAACGGATTTCAGCAGAGCCGAACATTTTAGCACGTTATGGCGGAAATGGGCGTTTGTGCCAACCAAGCCGCTGCGCGCTCCCTATAATTCTGGGATGAACCTGGACATGCACCTTGGCCACCCCTGAAGCAACACCTTCCAAGGCTTACCCTGGCCTGATCGGCACGGACATGCTGGCGGTTGACGGTTTGATCACCGCGCGGCTCTCTTCTGGCGTGCCGCTGGTAGGACAAGTGGCGCAGCACATCATTTTGGCCGGGGGCAAGCGCTTACGTCCGGTGTTGTTGCTGCTGATGGCTGGGGCCTTGGGCTACAAAGGCGCAGACCACCACAAACTGGCTGCCGTCATCGAATTCATCCACACCGCCACCCTGCTCCATGACGATGTGGTCGACGACTCCAACTTGCGGCGCGGCCGCCCAACGGCCAATGCCATGTTTGGCAACCCCGCCAGCGTCCTGGTGGGCGATTTTTTGTACTCCCGTGCCTTTCAAATGATGGTGGAGTGCCAGGACATACGCATCCTGGACACGGTCGCCGAGGCCACCAACGTGATTGCCGAAGGCGAAGTCTTGCAACTCATGAACATGCACGACGCCTCTTTGGACACGCAGGCGTATTTGCGGGTGATCCGAAGCAAAACCGCCAAGCTGTTCGAGGCCAGCACCCGTTTGCCCGCGATTTTGACCAAGGCAGACCCGGCACTAGAGACAGCTTGCGCGCATTTTGGCCAATCCCTGGGCACGGCTTTCCAGGTGATTGACGATGTGCTGGACTACGACGGCGACGCCGCGGTCATGGGCAAAAACCTGGGCGACGACTTGCGCGAAGGCAAAGCCACCCTTCCCTTGATCATCGCCATGCAGCGGGGCAACGCCGCGCAGTGCGCGCTGATCAAGCACGCCATTGAGCAAGGTGAGGTGGAGGCGCTGCATGACATCGCCCAAATCGTGCGGGAAACGGGGGCCATGCAAATCACCCGTGAGGCCGCTTCAGCCGAAGCGCAGGTGGCTTTGAACCAGCTCAACGGTTTGCCTGAGAGTGATCACAAGCGTGCATTGCAAGACATTGCCGAGCAACTGTTGACCCGGCAAAGCTGAATTCATTCTTCGCCAGCGGGTTTCGGCTTGGCGGGTTTGTAAGTCACTTCCCGCTGAATGCGGACCACTTTGAACAAGCAGTCGCGCTTTAACTCGCCATTCTTGATCTTGTCGCAGTAAGTGGCGCTGCCGGCATAGCTGCCCAAGCAGTAATGTTTCTTATCGTGGTCTTCCATCTTGGCGCATTCGGACATGTCGCCCGCAAACGCCTGGGACAGGCCAAGCGACATGGCCACTGCCAAAAATACCTGTTTAAGCATGTGTGTTGACCTCCCTGGTGTGACCGCTGGACCGCCGCCCCGTCAGGGGCTGGGGGTCAGGATCCTTCTAATAAGAATTTTTTGGCTTCTTGAAGCAGCTTCAAAGCTTCGTCTTCCTTGCCTTCTTTGAAGAGTTTTTCACCCTCTTCGCGCATCGCCTTGGCTTTTTCCACATCAGCGCCGGTGCGTTTGGTTTTCAAAAAAGCCACGTCCACGTACTTCATTTCACAGGGAACGGGGCCAGCGCAGTGGGCAAAAGCCACTGACTGGACAGACAAAATGACTGAGACCAACAACAAGCGTTTCATGATTTCCTCTAACGAGAATGGGCGACTAAATGACGATGCGGTCATTTTAACCAAGCCCATGGCTAACCTCCTCACCTCGGCACTCATAGCCCCCATTTGACTCCATTGCGCTTGTTGTTTGATTTTTCTGAATTAGACAAAAATGCATCAATATCTTGTGCTTTGTGTGTTTACTGGCAATAATCACAAGACCAACAAACTTTGTCTATTTCAAATGAAGTAATCATGGTTGATGTATTTGATACATCCCCACCCAACACCCTCCCATGCGAACAAACCACTACTTGGATTTTTTGCAGCAGCTCAAGTCAAGCCGGTCTGAGAGTGAAGCCGTGCTCAGCGACCCGGTTTGCAAACAGGTGTTGGACGAAATTGCTTTGGCAGAAAGAAACAAGCAACGGTTGACTGTTTCCATGGTCATGCGCTTGAGGCACATCGCATCCCCCGCAACCCTGCACCGGAAATTGGACTTATTGGTGCAGGCCGAGTTGGTGCACGCCACTTTTGAAGGTGGCAATAAACGCACCAAGTACATGGCCTTGACCGAATCGGGTCACAAGTACTTTCAACGCTTGTCCATGCTCATCGAGTCGATCAAACTGACCCATAGCGTTTGAGTGGCGCTTGGCTGCACAGGTGAGTTGAACTCTCACCACTGACTGCCCCCTGTCACTACAGTTTGGAGATGAACGCCAAACTGCTGACCGACGCACAACACCAACAAGACCAACAGGTTGTCGATTGGTTGAGTCAATTGCTGAGCCAAGGCTTGCAAGCTCGTGCTTCTGACATCCATCTCGAACCCTATGAATCATTGCTGCGCATCCGCATGCGCATCGATGGTTGGCTGCATGAAATGCCCGCCCCACCTGCCGCCATGCGAGAGCGCATCATCTCGCGCATCAAAGTGTTGTCCAAACTGGACATTGCTGAAAAAAGGCTGCCCCAGGATGGTCGCTTGCAAATGCGCACAGCCGACCGCTTGGTTGATGTTCGGGTCAGCACTTTGCCGACAGTTCACGGTGAAAAAGCCGTTTTGCGCATCTTGGATGTCACCGCGCAGGCACTGCGTATGACCGCGCTCGGTCTGGAAACCATTGCACAAACGCGACTGATCGAGGCAATCAGCCGACCCCATGGGCTGGTGTTGATCACGGGGCCAACCGGTTCAGGGAAAACCGTCACGCTTTACACCTGCCTTGAACACATCAATTCACCCAAAGTCAATATCGCCACTGTGGAAGATCCCGCTGAAATCATGTTGCCGGGCATCAACCAAGTCAATGTGAACGAGAAACTTGGATTGAACTTTGCCAGCGCCTTGCGGTCCCTGTTGCGACAAGACCCCGACATCCTGATGGTGGGTGAAATTCGCGATCTGGACACCGCTGACATGGCGGTCAAGGCCTCCCAAACCGGTCACTTGGTGCTCTCGACCTTGCACACCAATGATGCGCCCAGCACCCTGATTCGCTTGCGACAAATGGGCATTGCGCCGTTCAATATCGCCAGCAGCATCACCTTGATTTCAGCCCAACGTTTGGTGCGGCGTTTATGCGCTGAATGCAAAGTGCCCGTGGGGGGTCAACGGCGTTTTCGCGCGGTCGGCTGTCCTTCATGTCAGGACGGTTATTCAGGCCGCATCGGCATTCACCAAGTCATGCCCATCTCGGAGGAGATGCAAGCCATGATGCTCGAGCAAGCCCCTATGAAGCAAATGGTCCTGCAAGCCGAGCGTGAAGGGGTTCAAACCCTGCGAGATGCAGGCTTAGCCAAAGTGAGTGCAGGTGAAACCACCTTGGAAGAAGTCATGGGTGCCACACATGGCTGAACTTTCGCTGCCACACCTCAGTGCCTTCACCAAGCAATTGGCCACTTTGCTAGGTGCTGGCATCCCTTTGCTGCAGGCCCTGGACACCCTGGCCAGCGGGGCTGCTTCCCAACCCTTGCAATCTGTCGCGACCATGCTCAAGCGATCGGTTTCCCAGGGCAAATCTTTTCAACAAGCGCTGATGCAAACCCAAGGGTTCGATGTTTTTTATTGCCAATTGGTGGCCGCAGGCGAGCTGTCTGGCACCCTAGACCAAGTGCTGGTCCGTCTGTCTGCGCACTTAGACCACAAACGCGCCATCCAACAGCAAGTCAGCACCGCGTTGGTTTACCCGGCGGCGGTGTTCACGATTGCCCTCTTGGTCATCACCGTGATGTTGGTCTGGGTTGTTCCTGTGTTTCAAGGCATTTTTGAAGCCTTTGACGCTGAACTGCCTGCGGCAACCGTCTGGGTGCTGCAGGCGAGTCAGTGGGTGGTCGTTCAGGGGCCGTCATGGGTGGGCTTGCTCGCTTGCAGCGTTTACTTGGCTCGTGTGGTCTATCAACGCCATGACGCCGTTCAACTTCAAGTCGCCGTGTGGGTGCTGCGTGTCCCGTTCCTGGGCAACTTGATCCGCACAGCCAGCTTGGGGGTTTGGACACGCTGCATGGCGACCTTGGTGCAAGCCAGTGTGCCGCTGCTAGACGCTCTGGAAGTCACGGCAGGCACCTGCCAAAACCGTGCCTTTGCCATCACCACCTTGGCCGTTCGACACAGCGTTTCACAAGGTCGCGGTTTGGCGCAAGCCATGCAAGCCGTTTATCCACTGGGTTCAACAACGGCTATCTCAACCCCTTTGTTTCCAGCCATGTTGGTTCAAATGGTGATGATCGGTGAAGAATCGGGCGCCTTGGCACACCTGTTGTCGCAAGCCGCGACAGATTTGGAACAACACATCGAGCAGCACATCCAGCGCATGGTTCAACTGCTGGAGCCCCTGATGTTGGTGGTCTTGGGCGGCGTGGTGGGTGGCTTGGTCATGGCGTTGTACCTGCCTGTGTTTCAAATGGGACAAATGATGTGAACGAGGATGCTTATAAACTGTCTCCATGGCCCACTCACGCATTCATCGCATCGGTTTGACCGGCGGCATTGGCAGCGGCAAATCCACCTTGGGGCAGATGTTGGTGGCGCGTGGCATCCCCCTGGTTGATGCCGATGCCATTGCCCACCAAGTCACCGCACCCCAAGGGGCGGGCATCGAACCGATCAGACGGCAATTTGGCGATGCCTTCATCGATGCCCAAGGCGCCCTGGACCGTGCCCGCATGCGCCAACATGTGTTTTCCAACCCGTCTGCCAAGCTGGCTCTGCAAAGCTTGCTTCACCCCTTGATTCACCAACGTATCCTTGAAGAAGTTGCCAAAACCGCCAAAGAAGGTAATTCAATGGTGTTAATCGACATTCCCCTGTTGGTCGAGTCCGCGCACTGGCGTGGCCAACTTGACAAGGTGATCGTGGTGGACTGCGCCGAAGCCACGCAAGTCAGGCGTGTCATGGCACGCAACCACGTGGCCGAGGCTGACGTTCGCCAGATCATGGCGAACCAAGCCAAGCGTTCACAACGACTCGCCGCAGCGGATGTGGTGGTGTTCAACGATCCAGATGACCTGGCCCATTTGCAAGCCCAAGCCCTCGGAATTATTCTGACTTGATAAGCTTTGACAAGTCGAGCCGGTCAGTTCAGCGGTTATCATTTCGCTTGTTATCCAACCCTTCAGGTCAGCACTGTCCGTGATTCTCTACGAACACCCATTCAATGAGCGTATTCGCACCTATTTGCGGTTGGAATATTTGCTTGGCCGATTCGAACATTTATTGTTGCGCACGTCTGAGATTGATCACCACTTTGCGCTGACCACGCTGTTCGAAATCGTGGAAGTCGGTGGCCGCTCTGATTTGAAATCAGACATCCTCAAAGAACTCGAACGACACAAACAGCAATTCCTGAGCTACCGTGGCAACCCGTCAGTGTCTGAAGACGTGCTGGACGATTTGCTCAAACGCATCGACCAGTGCCTGCAAGGCTTCAACACCTACGGTGGGCGCTTGAGCCATTGCGTCACTGACAGTGACTTTTTGAGCAGCTTGCGCAACCGCGTTGCGGTGCCAGGTGGCACTTGCGCCTTTGACTTGCCTAGTTACCACGCTTGGCAGCAGCGCGACCCTGACCAACGACGCCAAGACATTTTGCGTTGGTCAGAGCCGCTCAAGGCGCTCAATGACAGCGTGGGTTTGTTGATGCGACTGCTGCGCGAAAGCGGTTCGCCGCAACGCGTGATGGCCACACAAGGGCAGTTTCAGCAAGCCCTACCGCAAGGTCGCTTTCAAATGATGCGTGTCTTCATCGATCCTGCGCTGGGTTTGGTGCCCGAGATCAGTGGCAACCGCATGATGGTTTGGGTTCGACTGATTCACCAGTCTTGGGAAGCCAAACCCCAAGCGGCGGTGGGCAATGCCGAATTTGAAATCGAGCTGTGCGCTTAAGCCAGCCACTCTAAGACCGGCACCGTGCCCGGCAACAAAGGCACCACCTCCACCGGCAAGCGCTGCCAACTGAACTGTTGGCCTTCTTTCATCTGCAACTCGCCCGCCCACTGGAAGACTTTGCAAAAGTGCAATTCCACCAAGGCATGGGGATAGTCAATGCGTTCGGTTTTCCAAGGCACGGCGTCTTGGATGGTGATGCCCAGTTCTTCATGCAGTTCGCGGGTCAAGGCTTGGACAACCGTTTCACCTGATTCCAGTTTGCCGCCTGGGAATTCCCAATAGCCTGCATACGCTTTACCAGGAGGTCGGGTGGTGAGCAAAAAGCGACCATCGGGTTGAAACAACACGCCCACCGCTACCAAGGTGATGGCTCTGTCCATGCCGCCTTCTCGCGGCAGCTGGGCATCAGCGATGCGCACGCTTGGCGCGGAGGTGTTGTCGCTCATGGGATCAGCGCCCCAAACGCCCGGCAAAGTCTCTGGCAAATTGATAGGCAACACGCCCACTGCGGGAGCCACGCTCTAAGGCCCAAACCAAGGCTTCAGGGTGCGCTTGGTCCGTATGGCTCGCAGGGACACCCAGCGAAACCAACCATTGGTTGACGATGTGCAAATATTCTTCTTGGGTGAACGGGTAAAAACTCACCCACAAACCAAAACGTTCGGAGAGCGATATTTTTTCTTCAATCACTTCACCGGGATGCACTTCACCGTCTTCGGTGTGCTTGTAGCTCAGGTTGTCTTTCATGTACTCGGGCAACAAGTGGCGCCGGTTGCTGGTCGCATAAATCAACACATTGGGTGTGGTGGCCGCCACGGTGCCATCCAGGATGGACTTCAAGGCTTTGTAGCCAGGCTCGCCTTCATCAAAGCTCAAGTCATCGCAAAACACGATGAATTTTTCAGGTCGCGCAGAAACGACATCGATGATGTCAGGCAAGTCGGTCATGTCTTGCTTGTCCACCTCGATCAACCGCAAGCCTTGGCCCGCATAGGTATTCAAACAAGCTTTCACCAAGGAGGATTTGCCGGTGCCGCGAGCGCCTGTCAGCAGCACGTTGTTGGCGGGCAAGCCTTGAAGGAATTGCAAAGTGTTGCGCTGGATTTTTTCCTTTTGAAGGTCAATTTCCTTCAAGTCAACCAAAGCCAAATGGCCCACGTGTTTGACCGGCTCCAACACGCCATGCCCGCTGCTGCGCTTGCGGTAGCGAAAAGCAATGCTGGCTTGCCAGTCGGGTGCATGCAAGGGTTGAGGCAGCACAGCCTCGATACGCGCCATCAATACTTCAGCGCGGTGGAGCATTCGCTCTAAAGAGTCGTTGATCGACATGTCAACTTCTGTAATCTGCGTTGATGGTCACATATTCATGGCTGAGATCACATGTCCACACTTGGTCGTGTGCTTGTCCTCTGCCCAACACCACTCGGATGGTGATTTCGTCTTGCTTCATCACCCGCTGTCCGTCGGCTTCTTGGTAAGCCGGGTGACGGCCTCCTTGGGTGGCCACGTGCACATCGTCCAGGAACAAATCGATCAAACTTTGGTCAAGGTCATCGATGCCGGCGTAGCCGACCGCAGCCAAAATCCGACCTAGGTTGGGGTCGCTGGCAAAGAAGGCGGTTTTCACCAAAGGTGAATGCGCAATCGCATAAGCCACTTGTCTGCATTCAGCGGCGGAGCGACCGCCTTCTATCTGAACCGTGATGAATTTGGTGGCGCCTTCACCGTCGCGCACGATCGCTTGAGCAAGCAAACGGGCCACGTCGGTGAGCGCGGTTTTCAACGCTTGTGCAGAAGGTGTGTCCCAATGCGCGACTGGCGTCATGCCCGACTGCCCGGTGGCCATGACCACGAAGGAATCGTTGGTGGACGTGTCCCCATCGATGGAAATGCGGTTGAAAGACGCCTCGGCCAATTCGGTTGCCAACGCGTTCATGAGCGCAGGCGCGATGTTGGCGTCGGTGGCCAAAAAGCCCAGCATGGTCGCCATGTTGGGGCGAATCATGCCCGCGCCTTTAGAAATGCCCGTGATGTTGACCGTGTGCCCATCGACCACGATTTGCCGACTGACCGCTTTGGGCAAGGTGTCGGTGGTCATGATGGCTTGCGCCGCGTTGACCCAGTTGTCTTCACGGCTGCCAGCCAAGGCCTTGGGCAAACCATCCAGGATGCGCTGGAATGGCAGCGGCTCCATGATCACACCCGTTGAGAAGGGCAACACTTGCTCGGGTGCCAGGTGGAGCAAACTGGCCAAACCAGCACACACCGCATGGGCATGTTGCAAGCCTGACTCACCAGTGCCTGCATTGGCCACGCCGGTATTGATCACCAAAGCTCGAATGCCGTGTGCAGACGCCATGTGAGAGCGGCAAATTTGAACGGGTGCAGCGCAAAAGCGGTTTTGCGTGAACACAGCACCCACGCTGGTGCCAGCGGCCAATTCAAACACGGTCAGGTCTTTGCGGTTGGCTTTGCGCACCCCTGCCTCGGCGATACCGATGCGCACTCCCTTGACCGCATGCAATTCATGCGCTTGGGCAACATGCAAATG
>CAJBOO010000018.1 GCA_903956845.1 uncultured Burkholderiales bacterium | reverse complement strand
GTTGATCGGGTTGTATTTCATGACGATACCGCCCACGATGGCTGACAACAAAATGCCTGTGCCCGTCGAAGACAAGAGGTTGAGCGTGTAGATGGCGCTTTCTGTTTTGGGTGTGGGCACCACAGGCGGCATTTTCTCAATCAGGTTGTGCAAACCATCCATGGGGAATTGAGGAGCAAAGATGCCGTTCAGGTAGGCCTTCACCGATGGCAGGCCCCAGATGAAGATGAACACGGTCAGGATCGCCCAGGGCGTCCAAGCGCGGATGATCTCGTCACGTGAATGAACGGTCACTGCACGCGGGGCTTGCGCTTGGCCGCCATCTGCTTCATGCCCTTTCAAAGAGACAGAAGTCCAAATGGTTTTGGGTTGCCAAAAGCGCAAGAAAGTCACCAAACTGGCCATGCTGACCACCGCAGCGATGATGTCAACCAGCTCAGGGCCAATGAAGTTGGAGACCAAAAATTGCATGACCGCAAAGCTCAAGCCGGTCACCAAGATGGCAGGCCAAATCTCCCACATGGCGCGGCGACCTGCAAAAGCCCAGATCAACCAGAAAGGCACCAACAAAGAGAAGAAAGGCAGCTGACGACCGACCATGGCGGAGACGGCCATGGCGTCATAGCCGTGCACCTTGGCCAAGGTGATGATGGGGGTTCCCAAGGCACCGAACGCCACAGGCGCGGTGTTGGCAATCAAAGACAAACCAGAGGCAGCCAAGGGTGAGAAACCCAAACCAATCAAGATGGCTGCCGTCACGGCCACAGGGGTGCCGAAACCCGCTGCGCCTTCAAAGAAGGCACCGAACGCAAAGGCGATCAAGAGCAACTGAAGACGACGGTCTTCCGTGATGCCTGCAATCGAGTCTTGTAAAACCTTGAAGCTGCCGTTTTGTTCGGTCAACTGGTGCAAGAAAATGATGTTGAGCACAATCCAGCCAATGGGCAATAAACCAGTGAGACCACCGTACAGGGCTGCGTTGGCGGCCATTTCGCTGGGCATGCCGTACACCAAGATGGCAATCACCAAAGCGGCAATCAAACCTGCACCTGCTGCGATATGGGCTTTCAAATGGAAGAAACCCAAACCTGCCAACATGACCACGACTGGCACGGCGGCGAGCAGTGTGGATAAAAACATGTTGCCCAGCGGGTCGTATATTTGTTGCCATACCATGCGAATATCTCCAAGACGAAAAACAAAAATTATAGAAACAAGCCCCAAAGGGTTAACCCGAGCATTCTCTGTCATTCCATGAGGTTTTTTCCATGATCACTCGCACACTTTTTTCACCAGACCATGAAGCCTTCCGCGACAGTTTTCGCCGTTTCATGCAAGCAGAAATTGCGCCCCACCATGCCCAATGGGAAGCCCAGGGGTATGTGGACAAAACCGTTTGGCGCAAAGCCGGTGAATTGGGCTTTTTGTGCATGAGCTTGCCCGAGGCCTTTGGTGGGTCTGATGCCGACAAGCTCTACTCCATCATCCAAATGGAAGAGCTGAGTGCAGCCGGTTTCAGTGGCATTGGCTACGGACTGCATTCGGAAATCGTGGCGCCCTATCTGCTGCATTACGGCACAGCTGCGCAGCAAGCCAAGTACTTGCCGCGCTTGGCCAGTGGTGACATGGTTGGTGCCATTGCCATGACCGAGCCCTCAGCAGGCAGCGACTTGCAGGGCATCAAAACCACCGCTCACCAGCAAGCTGACGGCAGCTTTGTGCTCAACGGCAGCAAAACCTTCATCACCAATGGATGGCATTCAGACTTGGTGATCGTGGTGGCCAAAACCAACCCCAGCGCCGGCGCCAACGGCACCAGCCTCTTGCTGCT
This sequence comes from uncultured Burkholderiales bacterium, assembly GCA_903956845.1. GTDB lineage: Bacteria > Pseudomonadota > Gammaproteobacteria > Burkholderiales > Burkholderiaceae_C > Limnohabitans. Next base: position 18,780 of record CAJBOO010000018.1, on the reverse strand, counting down.
CGAGCAAGGCACACCGGGCTTCACCAAAGGCAAGCCTTTGCACAAGTTGGGATTGAAGGCACAAGACACCTGTGAGTTGTTTTTCAACGATGTGCACCTGCCGGCCGATGCTTTGTTGGGTGGCGTGGACTATTTGAACAAAGGCTTCATTGGTTTGATGGAGCAATTGCCTTGGGAGCGTTTGCAAATCGCCATCGGTGCCGTGGCGGCTTCGCAAGCGGCCATCGGTTGGACCTTGGAATATGTGAAGCAGCGACAGGTGTTTGGCCAAACCGTGTCCGCTTTCCAAAACACCCGTTTCAAGCTGGCCGAAATGCAAACCGAGGTGCAAATCGCGCAAGTGTTTGTTGACAAATGCACCGAGTTGCTGCTCAAAGACCAACTCGACACCGCCACGGCCAGCATGGCCAAGTACTGGTGCTCGGATTTGCAGTGCAAGGTGATGGACGAGTGCGTGCAATTGCACGGCGGCAATGGCTACATGTGGGAATACCCCATCACCCGCGCTTATGCGGATGCGCGAGTGCAGCGCATCTACGGCGGCACCAACGAAATCATGAAAGAGGTCATCACCCGCAGCATGGGCCTGGGCAAATGAGGCTTAACTGATCGTCAGGGTGTGAAAGCCAAAGTCGTTATTGGCTTGATCGGCGAAATACAGACGCAAGGTCTCTTTGACCGTGCGAAAAGCCAAGTCATCCCAAGGCACTTCGTTTTCTGAAAACAGCCGCGCTTCCATGGTCTCGTGGCCTGGGTTGAGGCTGAGGTTGCGCATGGTGGCTCGAAAAAAGAAGTGCACCTGCCCCACGCGTGGCACGTCCAACACCGAGAACAAGCTGTGCAACTCGATATCGACACCCGCCTCTTCGTCGGTTTCACGGGCAGCACCCTCGGCCAAGGTTTCCCGCAATTCCATGAAACCGGCAGGCAGGGTCCAAAAACCTTTGCGTGGTTCGATGTTGCGCTTGCACAGCAAGACTTTGCCCTCAAACACGGGAATCGTACCGACCACATTCAATGGGTTTTCGTAATGCACGGTGTGACAAGCTGGGCAGACAGCACGCATGCGGGTGTCGCCATCGTCAGGCAGTCGACGCACCACGGCGGTGCCGCAGTTTTTGCAGTGTTTGATGGCGCTGGACCAAGCATTGTCCATGGGTGGCTTTCAGGCAAAGGGGGCAAGACGCCCGGTGGACCGCAGTTTAGGTCAAGCCACCTGCTCAGCGTCTGGCTCGGCTTGTTATCCTTACCCCCATGAAACTCCACAACTACTTTCGGTCTTCTGCTTCCTTTCGCGTGCGCATTGCCTTGGCCCTGAAGGGCTTGCCTTACGAGTACCTGCCGGTGCACCTGGCCAAAGGGGAGCAATTTCAAGCGGCGTTCACCGAACTCAATGGTGATGCTTTGGTCCCGTTGCTCGAGGTGGACGGAAGGCGTCTGACCCAGTCCATGGCGATCATGGAATACCTGGACGAAACCCATCCCACCCCCGCATTGCTGCCAGCCGATGCCGCAGGCCGTGCCCGTGTCCGGGCTTTGTCGCAGTCCATTGCCTGCGAGATTCACCCCATCAACAACCTGCGCATCCTGAAATACCTCAGCGGCACACTGAACGTCGACGAAGACACCAAAAACACCTGGTACCGCCATTGGGTGGATGTGGGCTTGCAGGCGTTTGAAAAGCAATTGGCATTGCAACCCCATCACCGGTTTTGCCACGGCGACACGCCCACCATGGCCGACTGCGTCTTGGTGCCGCAAATCTTCAATGCCCAACGCTTCAAGGTCGACCTCAGTGGCTTTCCCCTGACCATGGCGGTGTTCCACGCCTGCATGGCGTTACCCGCTTTTCAGCAAGCCCAACCCAGTGCCTGTCCCGACTTTGAACCCTGAACCCCTGCCAGGACTGCCCCAGTGGGCCGGGGTGCGGGTTGCCTGCAGTACCCGCACCGGTGGGGTGTCAGCCCCTCCCTTTGACAGCCTGAACCTCGGTGACCATGTGGGTGACGACCCCCAGGCCGTGGTAACTAACCGCCACCGTTTGCGCCAGCTGTGGGGCATGCACCCTGTGTTTTTAAAGCAAGTTCACGGCACACGTGTGCTTGAACTCGACCGCCACAGCCCTGATGGGTCCGAGGCAGATGCTTGCTTCACCCGCCAACCAGGGCTGGCATGCACCATCATGGTGGCGGATTGTTTGCCCCTGGTGTTTCACCACCCAGAGGCGGGGGTGGTGGCCGCCGCCCATGCAGGTTGGCGCGGTTTGGCGGCGGGCGTGATCGAGCAGACATTGGCCGTTTTCCAAGCCATGGGCGAGTTGTCTGCCGTCAGGGTGTGGCTGGGACCCTGCATTGGTCCAACGGCTTTCGAAGTGGGGGAAGAGGTCAGAGCCGCTTTCATGGCGCATGACCTGGCAAGCGCACAAGCTTTCGAAGCCTTGCCCGTGTCTTCTAAATACCTTGCCAATTTGCCAGCACTGGCCAGACAACGGCTAGCGGTCTGTGGGGTGGAGCACATAGAAGGGAACGACGGATCCCCGACTTGGTGCACTTTTTCTCAGAGTCAACGCTTTTTTTCCCACCGCCGAGATGGTCGCAGTGGACGCTTCGCTGTGGGGATTGGCATGGTGTAAATAATCCGCATGTCAGGGGTTTGTAGGGGTGGTGCAATCTAATCAAGTACATAAGATCGATGAACACCTAAGCCTTGGTTGCCCATGAACTCATTACCTGCACTGAACATTCCCGCTGATAAGTTGCTTGAATTGCAGGCCGAGTACGCCAAAGAACTCCAAGCGCTGTGGCAACAAGGCTTGCAAACCACCCCTGTTTTGAAAGACAGGCGCTTTGCCAATGACGCATGGCAGCACAACCCCAGCTCGGCCTACACCGCCGCGCTTTACTTGCTCAACGCCCGCACCATGATGGCGTTTGCTGATTCGCTAGACACCGATGAAAAAACCCGCGCCCGCATTCGCTTTGCCGTGGAGCAGTGGGCGGCGGCGTCGTCTCCCAGCAACTTCCTGGCCCTGAACGCCGAGGCTCAACAAAAAGCCATCGACACCCAAGGCGAGAGCATCAAACAAGGCTTGCACAACATGCTGCATGATTTGCAGCAAGGCCATGTGTCCATGACCGATGAAAGCCTGTTTGAGGTGGGCAAAAACGTGGCCACTACGGAAGGTGCGGTGGTTTTTGAAAACGAGTTGTTCCAGCTGATCGAGTACAAACCGCTCACCGCCAAGGTGTACCAGCGGCCGTTTTTGCTGGTGCCGCCGTGCATCAATAAGTTTTATATCCTTGATTTGCAACCTGCCAATTCACTGGTGCGCTATGCCGTTGCCCAGGGTCATCGCACGTTTGTGGTGAGTTGGCGCAACCCAGATGCCGATTTGGCCAATGCCACCTGGGACGACTATGTGGAAAACGGCGTGATGCAAGCCATTGAAGTGGCGCGTCAAATTGGCAACATGCCGCAAATCAATGCCCTGGGGTTTTGCGTGGGGGGCACCATGCTGACCGCCGCTTTGGGGGTGTTGGCTGCCCGCGGTGAAGACCCGGTGGCCAGTGCAACCCTCTTGACCACTTTTGTGGACTTCTCCGACCCCGGCGTGTTGGACGTCTTCATTGATGAAGCGTTTGTCAAATTCCGCGAAGCGCAGTTTTCTGAAGGGGGCTTGATGGCCGGGCGTGACATGGCTTCGACCTTCAGTTTCTTGCGCCCGAACGACTTGGTCTGGAACTATGTGGTGGGCAACTACCTCAAAGGCGAAACCCCGCCGCCATTCGATTTGCTCTACTGGAACAGCGACTCAACCAACTTGCCAGGCCCTTGGTACGCCTGGTATTTGCGCAACACCTATTTAGAAAACAACCTGACCAAGCCTGGCAAAACCACCGTCTGTGGCGAAGCCCTCGATTTGCGCAAAGTCGATTTGCCGGTGTACATCTACGGCTCCCGCGAAGACCACATCGTCCCGATCGGGGGTGCCTACGCATCGACCCATGTCTTCCCTGGCCCCAAGCGTTTTGTGATGGGCGCGTCTGGCCACATCGCAGGTGTCATCAATCCGCCTGCGGCCAACAAACGCAGCCATTGGATTCGCAGCGACAGCGCGTTTCCCAAGACCTTGGACGGCTGGCTCTCCAAAGCCAAAGAACATCCCGGCAGCTGGTGGACCGATTGGTCCGCCTGGCTGAAGAAACACGCAGGACAACAAGTGGCCGCCCCCAAAACCTATGGCCGGGGCAAATTCAAAGCCATCGAAGCTGCGCCAGGGCGTTATGTGAAGCAACGCGCCTGAGTCACTGATCAATAACAACCACAGGAGACAACATCATGAGTCAAAAAATCGCCTACGTGACCGGTGGCATGGGTGGCATCGGCACCGCCATCTGCCATCGCTTGCACAAAATGGGTTACAAAGTCATTGCAGGTTGTGGCCCAAGCCGCGACTTTGACAAATGGCTGGGCGAGCAAAAAGCCTTGGGTTACAGCTTTCACGCCTCGGTTGGCAATGTGGCTGATTGGGAGTCCACCACCGAAGCCTTCAGCAAAGCCGTGGCCGAGCATGGCCCGATCGATGTGTTGGTGAACAACGCGGGTATCACCCGTGACCGCATGTTTTTGAAAATGTCGGTTGACGACTGGAAAGCCGTGATTGACACCAACCTGAACGCCATGTTCAACGTGACCAAGCAAGTCGTGCCGGGCATGGTCGAAAAAGGCTGGGGGCGCATCATTCAAATCTCTTCGGTCAATGGTGAAAAAGGCCAGTCGGGCCAAACCAATTACTCGGCCGCCAAAGCCGGCATGCACGGCTTCACCATGGCCTTGGCCCAAGAAATGGCCAACAAGGGCGTGACCGTCAACACCGTGAGCCCTGGCTACATCGGCACCGACATGGTCAAAGCGATCAAACCCGAAGTGCTGGAAAAAATCGTCGCCACCATTCCCGTCAAACGCCTGGGCACGCCAGAAGAAATTGGCTCGATCGTGGGTTGGTTGGCAGGCGACGAATCAGGTTTCACCACCGGGGCAGACTTCTCCTGCAACGGCGGCCTGCACATGGGTTAACGCATGAAAGCCGCTTGGTACGAAAGTAACGGTGGGGCTGCTGAGGTGATGGTGGTGGGCGACATGCCCACACCCGAGCCTGCTGCGGGTGAGGTGCGGGTGCGCTTGCACGCCTCTGGGGTCAACCCCTCGGACGTCAAGTCCCGCATGGCCCGTCCTTTGGGCGGCCCACGCATCATTCCCAACAGCGACGGTGCAGGCGTGATTGATGCCGTCGGTGAGGGGGTTGCCGCCAGCCGAATGGGCGAGCGGGTCTGGACCTGGAACGCCCAATGGCAACGGCCCTTTGGCACCTCGGCCCAATACGTGGTGTTGCCCAGCGCGCAAGCCGTGCACTTGCCAAACAACGTCTCCTTCGAGGCCGGTGCTTGCATGGGCATCCCGGGACTCACGGCCTTGCAGGCGATGCGATTGGCTGGCGATATGCGCGGCAAACAAGTCTTGGTGACGGGGGCCTCCTCAGCGGTGGGTCACTACATCACCCAAATGCTGACCCAGGCGGGCGCGCAGGTGATTGGCACCGTAGGCAACCCGGCCAAAGCAGCCCATGCCCAAGCCGCTGGCGCAGCGCACTGCATTTTGTACAAATCCGAAGACGTGGTGGCGCGTGTCAAGGCGCTCACAGGCGGGCAGGGCGTGGACGCCGTGATCGACATGGACTTCTCCACCACCGCAGGCTGGTTGGCGCAGGGTTTGGTGAAACACCACGGTCAAGTCATTTGCTACGGCTCCAACCCGCCGCCCGACATCAGCATCAGTTTCAGGCCCTTGTTGTTTGCCTCCATTGGCTTGAAGTTTTTCTTGGTCTACGACCTCACCCCCGCGGACAGGCAAGCTTGCTTGGCACAGTTGTCTGAGATGCTTACCCAAGGCCGGCTGACACACACCATTGGGGCTGTGTTTGCCTTAGACCAAGTGGTGCAGGCGCATCAAACCGTGGAGGCAGGACAAACCATTGGCAATGTGGTGCTAGACACGGCGAACTGAGCGTTGCTGGCAGGATGCATGAAGAAAACCATTGCCCTTTTTTTACACCATCCCACCTGTTCTTCGGACTCGGTGAATGGGGTGATCGCGGCCTTCAACCCCATGGCTCGCATCAAAATCTTCACCAAGCACAAAGTGCCAGAGGGTTTTTTCGACGATGTCGATCTGGTGGTCTTCCCCGGTGGCGACGGCGAAGCCACGGCGTTTCGCAGCGTCCTCAAACCCAACTTGCCTGATGTCCGCGCATTCATGCAGCGTGGCGGTAAATACCTGGGTATTTGCATGGGCGCCTACTGGGCCGACGCCTATTACTTCAACTTGCTGCAAAACACCCGTTGCGTGCAATACATCAAGCGCCGCCGCGCCGAGATCCGTTCTTCTTATGGCACGGTGGCGTCGGTCAGTTGGTTGGGCAAAGCGCAGCAGATGTACTTTTACGATGGCCCGACATTCATCGGGGGTGATTTCCAAACCGTGGCCACCTATGCGAATGGCGACCCGATGGCCATTGTGCAAGGCAATGTGGGCTTGATTGGTTGCCACTTGGAAAGCCAGCAGCATTGGTACAGCAAAAAGTACATGCAGCCTTTGTGGCACCAAAACGCGCATCACCCGCTGTTGTGGCAGTTTGTGGCTAATCATTTGCTGCAAAACAACCAAATGAGCCTGTTTTGAATTCACATGCAACAATCAAATCCAGTTTGATCCTCGGGTGAATGGATATGTTTGGGCATGGTTTTTTCACGGCGCTCGCGCCATTTTTTGCTGTATTTCTTGTTGGCACTGTCTATGCCGACACCAGCAAATCCATTCAAAACGAGACCACCCATCCTGGGCCTGTCCAACGAACATTGAAAGCCAAGATACCGCCGTGTCAAGGCTCCAGCACTGCCAGTTGGAACCATTGCTTTGGTGTTGTTGTGCCCGTTGAAGGCGAAAAATTTGTCGGGGTTTTCGTTGATGGCAAGTATGTCAAGGGTACCTATTCATTTTCAAATGGTGAGATGTATTCTGGACGCCTGAATCAAGATGGACAGTGGCATGGCCTCGGCACATATACTTTCCCCAGCAAAGAAATGCACATTGGGCAATGGAGAAATGGGCAGTTGACCAGCCCAGGATTGCTTGTTCCTGCAGGCGAAAAAATCCAAATGATCAAAGCCATCAACGCTTGCGAAACCAAGAACCCCGATGAATTTCTGGATGTTGCAAGTTGCATCAAACGCACCTACCAGACAGTCGGCACTTTTCCTGGCAGCCAAGAAACAAAAAACTTCTATGTCTTTTTGGATGGGGTCATGGAGGAATTCAGCAGCGGTAAGTTTGGAATAGCCAAAGCCAAAGCTGACATTTTGAAGGCGTGGCAATCCACCATTGATGCCTCGAATAAGCGCAATGAAGATGCAGCTTCAGCCCAAACGACCGTGATTGTTGCGCCACCTGCAGCCGGCTCTCGGGCAGGTGGGATTGATCCCTTCACCAGGCATCAGATGTACGAAGATTGCTTGGTCAGAGCGGCGACCGATCACAGAACTTGTTTGCCCTGATTTCATCAACATATTCCCCATCATGGAAAAGCAACACCACTCAGCACATCGATCTCCATCAGGTCGTTTGAGTGTCGCGCCCATGATGGACTGGACCGACCGGCACTGCCGTTACTTCCACCGCCTGTTGTCTCGCCACGCCTTGCTCTACACCGAGATGGTCACCACGGGTGCGCTGATCCATGGGGACGTGCCGCGTCACCTGGACTTCAACCCCGAAGAGCAACCGGTGGCGCTGCAATTGGGCGGCAGCGAACCCGCCGACTTGGCCCTGGCCGCCAGACTAGGCGCGAAGTGGGGCTACCAGGAAATCAACCTCAATTGCGGCTGTCCTTCAGAGCGTGTGCAGCGTGGCGCTTTTGGGGCTTGCCTCATGGCCGAGCCTCAGTTGGTGGCCGATGGTGTCAAAGCCATGAAGGACGCGGTGGACATCCCCGTGACAATCAAGCATCGCATTGGCATTGACCGTGGCGAGAGTTATGACTTTGTGCGTGACTTTGTCGGCACGGTGGCGCAGGCCGGGTGCCAGCATTTCATCGTGCACGCCCGCAACGCTTGGTTAGAAGGTTTGTCGCCCAAGGAAAACCGCGAGATCCCCCCACTCAAGCCTGAATGGGTGCTGCGCCTTAAACACGACTTTCCTGATTTGCAATTCGTGATCAACGGAGGCATCACCAGTTCCGAGCAAATAGCCCAGCACCTGGGTGAATTGGACGGCGTCATGGTGGGGCGAGAGGCCTATCACCGCCCGTGGTTCATCAGCGAATGGGACAGTTTGATGGGGCACCCCACCGACCCCCTGGAAATGAACCAGGTGGAGGCGCGGATGGTGGATTACATGACGCAGCAGGCCAAGCAGGGTGTGGGATGGTTCGCGGTGTCCCGCCACATGCTGGGCTTACGCCACGGCCAACCGGGTGCCAGGCGTTGGCGACAAGTGTGGAGCGACCACCGATTGAAAGACCGACCGGCCACCGAAGTCGCCCAGTTGGCGCGTGAGGCGTTGACAACGGCCACGCAACACCCCGTGCTGGCAGGTTCAACGGCAGGTCAGGCGTGAGCCACGCCAACTCCCTGCGCTGGGCGGCGGTGGCGATTTGGTGCGTACCCGCCATGTGGGCTTTCAATTTCATGGTGGCCCGCATGGCCCCTGGCGTGATCGAACCGCACGGCTTGGCGCTGGGGCGTTGGCTGATCGTCACACTGTGTTTGGGCTGGTGGACCCGCCATGAAATTTGGCAGCACCGAGCGCATATCCGCCAAGATTGGCTGCGCTATGTGACGCTCAGCGTTTTTGGCATGCTGATTTGTGGTGCCTGGGTGTATGTTGGCGCCCGCAGTTCGTCCGCCATGAACATTTCGCTGATTTATTCGTCTTCACCGGTGTTCATTTGCTTGGCTGCGGTTGTTTGGCTGAAAGAGCGCATGCGCTGGTGGCAAGCCGTGGGCGTGGTCTTGGCCTTGGGTGGGGTGGTGCATGTGGTGGTGCAAGGCCATTGGTCGTCGCTGTCGCATGTGCAATGGGTCGAGGGCGATGCGCTGATTTTGCTGGCCGCCTGCAGTTGGGCCACGTTTGCCTTGCTGCAAAAGCACTGGCCATCGCCATTGAGTGGTTTGGCGCGTTTGTCGGTGATGGCGTTTTTTGGCTGTGTGGTGGTCTTGCCATTTGTGCTTTGGGAAGCCAGCTTGCCCAGCACGCCTGCCTGGACATGGCAGGCGGCCGCCATGGTGCTGGTGGTTGGCGTGTTTCCAGGCATCTTGGCTTACAGCGTTTACGCCTGGGGCCAAAAGCTGTTGGGCGCCAGCCGCGTCAGCATGGTGCTGTACCTGGGGCCGCTGTGGGGCGCGGTGGTGTCTTGGGGTGTACTCAATGAGCCGCTGGGGTGGCACCATTTGGTTGGGGCCCTGTTGATCTTGCCGGGGGTGGCGTTGGCTCAGAAAACTGGCTAACACCTCGGGGCATTGCTCAGTTTTCAGAAATGTCTCGATAGAGCCGCACGGCATGGGGACCATTTTTCGAGCGAAAGAGCAGAAAAATGAGTCCCCATGGCGGGCAGCTCCAACGTGACTTGACAATCAAATAATTGGAATCTGACCCCAATTACTCAGCAATACCCGGCACCACCTGGCTGAAGCCACCATCGACGTAGGTGATTTCCGCCGACACGCCAGCCGCCAAGTCCGATAACAAGAAGGCGGCGACATTGCCAACGTCTTCAATCGTCACATTGCGGCGGATGGGGGAGTTGTTGGCCACGACGTCCAAAATCTTGCCGAAACCTTTGATGCCAGAAGCCGCCAAGGTTTTGATGGGGCCTGCGCTGATGCCGTTGGCACGCATGCCACGGTTGTGGCTGCCCAGGGATTCCGCCAAGTAACGCACCGACGCTTCCAGCGACGCTTTGGCCAAGCCCATGGTGTTGTAGTTCGGAACGTTGCGCAGCGCGCCCAGGTACGAGAGGGTCAGGACCGAGGCCTTGTCGTTGAAGAAGGGCAGCATGGCTTTGGTCATGGCGGGAAAGCTGTAGGCGCTGATGTCGTGGGCGATGGCGAAGGCTTCGCGGCTCAAGCCGTCCAAAAAGTCTCCGGCAATCGCTTCTCGGGGCGCGAAGCCAATCGCGTGCACAAAACCGTCAAATTGGGGCCAAACGGCGGTCAAGCCGCTGACCATGGCCGCGATTTGTTCATCGCTGGAGACATCGCAATCAAACACCAAGTTGGAGCCAAAGTCGGCCGCAAATTCGGTGATGCGGTCCTTGAACCGCTCGCCTTGGTAGCTGAAAGCAAGCTCGGCTCCCTGGGCATGACAGGCCTTGGCAATGCCGTAGGCGATCGAGCGGTTGGACAACACGCCGGTGATCAATAATTTTTTGCCTGTCAAAAACCCTGTTTTTTGTTGCATTTCGCTGCTCCTGAAAAATCTTGCAGAATTGTCGCATGCGAACTTTTCTGCTTGGCCTGTTACTGTGCAGCACGACCGGTGCGTGGGCAGCCCATGCTTACGCCCAGTTCGGCGACATCCAATACCCGCCTGACTTCAAGCATTTCAACTACGTCAACCCCGTCGCGCCCAAAGGCGGTGAGATCGTGATGGTCGCCCCCACGCGTGCCTCGAGTTTTGACAAATACAACCCGTTCACCCTCAAAGGCACGCCGCCGCCCGCCTTGGGTGGTTTATTGCTCGAGACATTGCTGGTGGGCAACAGCGACGAACCCACCACCGCCTATGGTTTGTTGGCCGAAGATGTGAGCGTGGCCCCCGACAAGCTCTCGGCCACCTTCCGACTGCGCCCAGAAGCGCGGTTCCACAATGGCGACCCGGTGCTGGCCGCGGATGTGAAGTATTCCTTCGACCGACTCACCAGCAAGGAAGCTGCGCCGCAGTTCCGCACCTATTTCAGTGAGGTCAAGGGCGCGGTGGTCCTGTCGCCACGAGAAATTCGCTTTGACTTCAAACGCGCCAATGCCGAGTTGCCCTTGATCGTGGGCGGCATGGGCGTGTTCAGCCAACAGTGGGGCGCTGGCAAAGCCTTTGACCAAGTGGTCACCGATGTGCCGATTGGCTCCGGCCCTTACAAAATCGGCAAAACCGACTTTGGCAAAGACATCCAATACGTGCGTGACCCTAACTACTGGGGCAAAAACCTGGCGGTTCGCCGCGGCATGTTCAATTTCGACCGCATCACCTACAAACTCTACAAAGACACCACCGCCCAATTTGAAGCCTTCAAGGCGGGTGAGTTTGATTACATCCAAGCCTTTGTGGCGCGTGAATGGGCGCGGGGCTACAAAGGCAAGTTGTTTGACAACGGCACGCTGATCAAACAAGAGCTCAAGCACGGCAACGCAGGCGACTTTCAGGGCTTCATGTTCAACACCCGTCTGCCTAAATTCAAGGACAAGCGGGTGCGCCAAGCCATTGCATTGGCCATGGACTATGAATGGATGAATCGCCAATTGTTTTACCAGGCCTACACCAGGGTGCGCGGCTACTTTGTGGGCAGCGACTTTGAGGCCAAAGACCTCCCTGCGCCCGACGAACTGGCCTTGCTCGAACCCTTGCGTGGCCAACTGGCCCCCGAGGTGTTCACCGACAAAGTACCCCTGCCACCGGTGACCAGCCTGGACCCGGCCAGCGGTCAAACCCTCAGAGACCATTTGCGCCAAGCGCGTGACCTGTTGGCCCAAGCGGGTTGGACTTACCGCGACGGCGCTTTGCGCAACGACAAGGGCGAGGCGTTCACCTTGGAATTCTTGGACAACTCGGGTTCCATGGGTCGCGTGGTCACGCCATACGCCAAAAACCTGGAAAAGCTGGGTTTCCAAGTGAACTACAAGGTGGTCGATTTCGCGGTGCTGCAAAAGCGCATGGACGTGTTCGATTTCGAGCTCATCAGCAACCGCATTGGGGGCAGCGAAGCCCCAGGCACCGAACTGCTAGAGCGCTTTGGTTCAAAAGCGGCGGACACCGAGGGTTCGAGCAATGTGATTGGCGTGAAAGACCCTGCGGTTGATGCCCTGCTGGACAAGGCAGTGGCCGCGCAAACCCGCCCCCAATTGGTGGCAGCCTTGAAAGCCTTGGACCGGGTCTTGCGCCATGGCCATTACAGCGTGCCGCATTGGTACGGCAGCGTGCACCGCGTTGCCTGGCGATCTGGCCGCTTCGAGCGTCCAGCGGTGACGCCGCGTTACTACCAGCCAGAAACCTGGATCACCTCAACCTGGTGGGCCACCACTGACAACCTGCTGGGAATCCGCTGACATGTTGGCCTACATCTTCAAACGTTTGCTGTTGATGATCCCGACCTTGTTTGGGATCTTGCTCCTGACCTTTGTGGTCATCCAATTTGTGCCGGGGGGCCCCGTGGAGCAAATGGTCGCGCAGCTCCAAGGCCGTGACACCGGCGGGGAGGGCGCAGCGGCTTCGGGCGCGGGCTACCGTGGTCGCCAAGGCGTGGATGCCGCGCGTATCGAAGAGATCAAGCAGCTTTATGGCTTTGACAAACCGCCTCTCGAGCGCTTTGGCCAGATGCTGGGTCAATTTGCCCGTTTTGATTTGGGTAAAAGCTTTTTCTACCCCAAAGACGTCTGGCAATTGGTCAAAGAAAAACTGCCAGTGTCCATCAGTTTGGGGTTGTGGACCTTCTTCTTGAGTTACTCGATTTCAGTGCCACTGGGCATTGCCAAAGCGGTGCGGGCCGGTTCGCGCTTTGACCTGCTCACCAGTTTGGTGGTGTTGGTGGGTTATGCCATCCCTGGATTTGTGCTGGGCGTGGCGTTGCTGGTGGTGTTTGGCGGGCAGTTGCAATGGTTCCCCCTGAGGGGTTTGACATCCAGCAACTGGGAAACGCTGAGCACGGGGGCCAAGGTGGTGGACTACCTGTGGCACATCGCCATGCCCGTCACTGCCAGCGTCTTGGGTTCTTTCGCAGTCACGACCATGTTGACCAAAAACGCTTTCCTCGAAGAAATTGGCAAGCAATACGTCTTGACCGCCCGCGCCAAAGGACTGTCCGAGCGCAGCGTGCTGTGGAAGCATGTGATGCGCAACGCCTTGATCCCTTTGGTCACGGGCTTTCCAGCGGCCTTCATCGGCGCTTTCTTCACCGGTTCTTTGCTGATCGAAACCTTGTTTTCACTCGACGGTTTGGGGCTGCTCAGTTACGAGAGCGTGATGCGCCGTGATTACCCGGTCGTTTTGGGCACCTTGTATTTGTTCACCCTGATCGGCCTGGTTACCAAGCTGATCAGCGACTTGTGTTACGTGTGGGTAGACCCGCGCGTGAAGTTCGATTGACCGCCATGAACACCGTCTCCCAGTCCCCCTCCGCGCTGGCTTGGCAGCGCTTCAAGCGCAACCGCTTGGGCTTTGTCAGCTTGGTGCTTTTTGTGGCTTTGTTTATCGTCAGTTTGGCCTCTGAGTTGGTGTGCAATGACAAACCGCTGGTTGCAAGCTACCAAGGCCAGGTGTATTTCCCCGTGTTCAAGAACCCGCCAGAAACTGCTTTTGGCGGCGACTTTGCCACGCCCACGGATTACTTCGACCCTTTCATTCGCCAGCAGTTTGAGCAACCAGGCAATTGGGCGATTTACCCCCTCAATCCCTACCACCACACCACGCTCAACTACTTTGCCAAAGAGCCTAATCCTGCGCCCCCCTCGGCCGACAACTGGATGGGCACGGATGACCGCGGGCGCGATGTGTTGGCGCGTTTGCTCTACGGTTTTCGTGTATCCGTCTTGTTTGCGCTGGCCTTGACCATCACGGGCACGGTGCTGGGGGTGGTGACGGGTGCGATCCAGGGCTTTTTTGCGGGCAAGACCGACTTGGCGTTTCAGCGCTTCATCGAAATTTGGGGCGCCATGCCCGAGTTGTACCTGTTGATCATCTTCTCGGCGGTGTTCGAGCCCAGTGTTGGTTTGTTGCTGTTGTTGCTGAGTTTGTTTGGCTGGATGGGTTTGTCCGACTATGTGCGCGCCGAATTTTTACGCAACCGTCAGCTCGACTATGTGCGTGCCGCCAAAGCCCTGGGGCTGTCCAACTGGGCGATCATTTGGCGACACGTGTTGCCCAACAGCATGACCCCGGTGGTCACATTTTTGCCATTTCGCATGAGTGCGGCCATCTTGGCGCTCACCAGCCTCGATTTTTTGGGCTTGGGTGTGCCCCCGGGCACCCCCAGCCTGGGTGAATTGTTGTCACAGGGCAAAAACAACATCGACGCTTGGTGGATCTCGATCTCCACCTTTGGTGTCTTGGTACTGACCCTGTTGCTGCTCACCTTCATGGGTGACGCGCTGCGCGACGCCTTGGACCCCCGCAAACTGCGTCAGGAGCACCGGGCATGAGCGCGCCTTTGCTCAAGGTTCACAACCTGCACATGTCTTTCCAAGGCAGAGAGGTGGTGCACGGCGTGTCGTTTGAAATGCAGCCGGGCGAAAAACTGGCCCTGGTGGGCGAGTCGGGTTCGGGCAAAACCGTCACCGCCCTGAGCCTGCTGGGTTTGGCGCGGGGCGCATGGGTGCGCGGCCAAAGCCTGTTCGAGGGCCGAGATCTGCTGCACATGAGCGAGGACCAGTGGCGCGAGATCCGGGGCAGTGACATTGCCATGGTCTTCCAAGAGCCGATGACCGCGCTCAACCCCTTGTTCACGATTGGCGACCAAATCACCGAGGTGCTGACCCTCAAAAAAGGGCTGACATCCCAAGCAGCGCTTCAAAAAGCCATGGATTTGCTGGCCGACACCGGCATCACCGAGCCTGAGCGGCGGGTGGGCAGTTATCCGCATCAACTCTCGGGCGGACAGCGCCAACGCGCCATGATCGCCATGGCCCTGGCGGGCGAACCCAAACTGCTCTTGGCCGACGAACCCACCACTGCTTTGGACGTGTCTCTGCGTGGGCAGATCCTCGATTTGCTCGACAGCCTGCAGCGCAAACACGGCATGGCCGTGCTGTTGATCACCCACGACCTGAACATGGTGCGCCGTTTTGCCGATCGGGTGGTGGTGATGGAGAACGGCCTGGTGGTCGAGCACGGGCATGTCAGCGAGGTCTTGAGCCACCCCCAACATGCCTATACCCGGCGTTTGGTGGACAGCCAGCCGGAGCGCAATGTCTTCGAGCCGGTCGACAGTGCCCCGGTGTGTTTGCAAGCCCAAGGCTTGCGGGTCAGCTACCCGGTCCCCATGCCTGGCATCCGTGGTTGGTTTCAGCGCGGGCAATTCGTGGCGGTGCAGGGCGCTGATTTCGAGCTGCAAACGGGGCAAACCCTGGGCATCATTGGTGAATCCGGCTCGGGCAAGTCTTCCTTGGCCTTGGCTGCACTGGGTTTGATCCCGTTTCAAGGGGAGTTGCGTATCGAGGGGCAGTCCTGGCAAGGTCAAGCCCATGCCGATTTGCCCCTGCGACGCGCTTTGCAGGTGGTGTTCCAAGACCCGTTTTCCTCTTTGTCGCCTCGCATGAACGTGGAACAGTTGGTGGGCGAAGGCTTGCAAGTGCATGCCCCAGACCTCAACCCCTTGGCACGCCAAGGCAAGGTGCGCGAGGCCTTGGCCGACGTCGGGATGGACGAGGAACAGTTTCCCGGTCTGCTGGCGCGCTATCCCCACGAATTTTCAGGTGGACAGCGCCAACGCCTGGCGATTGCCCGGGCCTTGATCGTGCAGCCGCGCATCCTGGTGCTTGACGAACCCACGAGCGCCCTGGACGTGTCTATCCAAAAGCAGGTCCTGGACCTGTTGCAGCGCCTGCAACGCGAGCGTGGGCTGAGTTATTTGCTCATCACGCATGACATCGAGGTGATCCAGGCCATGGCCCACCACGTGATGGTGCTCAAAGACGGCGAAGTGGTTGACGCCGGCAGCTTGGACGACGTGTTGGAGCGTCCGCGATCCGAATACACCCGCAGCCTGCTGGCGGCTTCTTTCCTGCGAATGCCTGCACCCGGGTAAAAACCCGCGATTTAACGGTTACAATACCGACCAAATGAACGATAACGGGCGGACATCCCAACCGCCCGTTTTTTTTGGTCGGGTGAAAAGCGTTGGCATTGCAAGACATCATTGAACAAACTGTCACCGGTCTGGGTTACCAGACCGTCGAGGTGGAGCGATCTGCCGGTGGTTTGTTGCGCATCACCATTGATTTGCCTTGGACGCAAGGTGAGCCCGAGCAGTTCGTTCAGGTGGAAGACTGTGAAAAAGTCACCCGCCAACTGCAGTTTGTGTTGGAGGTCGAAGGCACCGAGTACAGCCGTTTGGAAGTCTCTTCGCCAGGCATCGACCGACCTTTGCGCAGCGAAAACGATTTTTTGCGTTTTGTCGGCGAACAAATCGACATCACGCTCAAGGCGCCCATGGGGGCGGCGGCAGGGGGCCTGGTGGCCCCTAACCGCAAGAAATTTCGGGGTGTGTTGGAAACCACTGACACCCCCCAGACCTGGCAAATCACCTGGCGTGATGAGCCTGCCAGCAAGCCTGGCATGCGACCCGCCAAGGTCAAAAAAGACTTGCCAGTGCAAGCCTTGCAGTTCACTTTGAGTGAGTTGCGGGACGCGCGCTTGGCGCCGATTGTGAATTTCAAGGGCCGCAGGCCCGCTGAGAACAGGAGTAATGAATCATGAATCGCGAAATGCTCATGTTGGTGGACGCCATATCGCGCGAAAAAAACGTCGAGCGTGACTTGGTGTTTGGCGCGGTCGAGTCTGCGTTGGCCCAAGCCACCAAAAAACTGTTGCAAGCCGACAAAGAAAATCCGGTGGAAGACGCGGACATCCGCGTGGCCATGGACCGTGACTCTGGCGAATACGAAACCTTCCGCCGTTGGCTGGTGGTGCCGGACGAAGCCGGTTTGCAAAACCCAGACGCCGAAGAGATGCTGATGGACGCCAAAGAGCGTTTGTCTGACATCGAGGTGGGTGAATACATCGAAGAAAGCATCGAGTCATTGCCCATCGGACGCATCGGTGCCATGGCTGCCAAGCAGATCATCCTTCAAAAAATCCGGGATGCCGAGCGCGAAATGCTGCTGTCCGACTTCTTAGCCCGTGGCGACAAGATTTTTGTCGGCTCGGTCAAGCGCATGGACAAGGGCGACATCATCGTCGAGAGCGGTCGCGTTGAAGGCCGTTTGCGCCGTGGCGAGATGATCCCCAAGGAAAACCTGCGCAGCGCCGACCGGGTGCGCGCCATGATCATGGAAGTCGACACCACTTTGCGCGGTGCGCCCATCATCTTGTCGCGTTCAGCCCCCGAGTTCATGATCGAGTTGTTCCGCCAGGAAGTGCCTGAAATTGAACAAGGCTTGCTCGAGATCAAATCGTGCGCCAGAGACCCTGGTTCACGCGCCAAAATCGCCGTCATTTCTCACGACAAACGTGTTGACCCGATCGGCACCTGTGTGGGTGTGCGCGGCACGCGTGTGAACGCGGTCACCAACGAATTGGCAGGTGAGCGCGTCGACATCGTGCTGTGGAGCGAAGACCCAGCGCAGTTCGTCATCGGCGCCTTGGCGCCTGCCAACGTCTCCTCGATCGTGGTGGACGAAGAAAAACACGCCATGGACGTGGTGGTGGACGATGAAAACCTGGCCATGGCGATTGGCCGTGGTGGTCAAAACGTGCGCTTGGCTTCTGACCTCACCGGTTGGAAGATCAACATCATGGACGCGGCTGAATCGGCGCAAAAAACCGCCAACGAAACCGAAGGCCTGCGTGCCTTGTTCGTTGAAAAACTCGATGTCGACCAAGAGGTGGCTGACATCCTGATTGAAGAAGGTTTCACCAGCCTCGAAGAAGTGGCCTATGTGCCGTTGCAAGAAATGCTGGAAATCGAAAGCTTTGACGAAGACACCGTGAACGAATTGCGGGCCCGCGCCAAAGATGCGTTGCTGACCATGGAAATTGCCCATGAGGAAAGCGTTGAAGAAGTCTCGCAAAACCTGCGCGACCTCGACGGCCTGGATGCCGAATTGATTGCCAAGCTGGCTATGGGCGGTATCAACTCCCGTGACGATTTGGCCGATTTGGCGGTGGACGAGTTGGTGGACATCACCGGCCAGTCTGAAGAAGATGCAAAAACTTTGATCCTGAAGGCGCGTGAACATTGGTTCACGGGTCAAGCGTAACGGTCATGAAGAGGAACACCACAGATGACCATCACAACGGTTGCCGAGTTTGCCAAGGAACTCAAAAAATCTCCCGCCACGCTGCTTGAACAGCTCAAGTCTGCAGGTGTGGCCAAAACCGCCACCTCTGACGAATTGACAGACGCGGACAAGCAAAAATTGCTGGGCTTTTTGAAAGCCAGCCATGGCACAGACACGCCAGAGCGCAAAAAAATCACCTTGGTGAAAAAGTCCACCTCGGAGATCAAGCAAGCTGACGCCACTGGCAAAGCCCGCACGATCCAGGTGGAAGTGCGCAAAAAACGCACTTTCGTCAAGCGCGATGATGAGATGACAGACGCCCCCGCCGAGGTCGAAGCCGACACTGCGGCACCACCTGCGGTCCAGCAACCCATCCTGGACCAAGCCGAATTGGCTCGTCGCGAGGAAGAAGCGCGTCGCCAGGCCGAGTTCATTCGTCGCCAAGAAGAAGAGTTGGCTGAAAAACGCCGCTTGCGCGAGGCCCAAGAAGCCAAAGACCGCGAAGCCTTGGCCGCCAAAGCAG
>CAJBOO010000017.1 GCA_903956845.1 uncultured Burkholderiales bacterium | reverse complement strand
CGGAGCGGCATCGAAACCGTCATTCAAAATGGCTTGCACTTGCTGCAAGGTGCCATCTTGGGTGGTGCCACCCGCGCCGGAAGTCACGCTGAAATAGGCCGGCTTCAAGGCGTACAAGTCTTGTCGCACTTGCTGCAGCTTGGTTTGGCCTTCGGGGGTTTTGGGTGGGAAAAATTCGAAACTGATGGGGAAATCTGAGGCACTCATGCGGCCCTCCTGGCATGGATGAAAAATTCTTGGTTGCCGTCGCCGCCGTGAATGGCACTGGCAAACCAATCCAAGATGTCTAACCCGGCGGCTTGACAGGCTTGCCGGACTCGCTGTTCGACTTGTGGGTAGAGGGCTGGATTTTTCACGATCCCGCCCTTGCCCAAATCGTCCGCTTGCAACTCAAACTGCGGCTTGATCAACAACAGGGCTGAGCCTGATGGCTTGAGCAACATGGGCATGACCGGCACCACCAAGGTGATGGAGATGAAACTCAGGTCTGCCACCAACAGGTCAAAGCCCATGACACCTTGCGGGCCCAATGCATCGGGTTGCAACTCGCGGGCATTGTGTTTTTCAATCACATGCACGCGTGGGTCTGAGCTCAAGCGCGGATGCAATTGGCCGTGCCCGACATCCACCCCCCACACCTGAGCCGCACCTTGTTGCAACAAACAATCGGTGAAGCCGCCGGTGGATTGGCCCAAGTCCAAACATATCCCACCCTCGACCTTCAAGCCAGTGTGACGCAATGCCCCTTCGAGTTTCAAGCCACCGCGCGACACATACCGCGCCTCGGCATCGTCAAGCAATTGCAATTCGCACAACGTGGACAGCACAGCGCCGTTTTTATCGACCCGTTGCCAATCGCTCGAGCCCAAGCGCCACAACACGCCCGCAGCGATCAAACGCTGCGCTTGCGAGCGCGTGGCAGCCAAGCCGCGCTCGACCATCAACTGGTCGGCGCGCATGGGGTCAGTAGCGGTAGGTATCGGCTTTGTAAGGGCCGCTCTTGCTCACACCGATGTAAGCCGCTTGCTCGTCGGTGAGTTCGGTCAGCATGGCGCCGACTTTCTTCAGGTGCAAGCGGGCCACTTTCTCGTCCAAATGTG
This sequence comes from uncultured Burkholderiales bacterium, assembly GCA_903956845.1. Lineage (GTDB taxonomy): Bacteria > Pseudomonadota > Gammaproteobacteria > Burkholderiales > Burkholderiaceae_C > Limnohabitans. The sequence goes on along the minus strand of CAJBOO010000017.1, from coordinate 21,038 downwards.
TAGGCAACACATAGACCTTGCCAGACTCGTAATGGTCTTGGCGTGTGAAGAGTTCGATTTGCGCAATGGTTTGGTTGGCAAACGAGCTGCTCATCACGAAGCTGGGGTGGCCGGTGGCGCAGCCCAAATTCACCAAACGGCCTTTGGCCAGCAAAGTGATTTTCTTGCCGTCCGGGAAGATCACGTGGTCGACCTGGGGCTTGATCTCGTCCCACTTGAGTTTCTCGAGGGAGGCGACATCGATTTCGTTGTCAAAGTGACCGATGTTGCACACGATGGCTTCGTCTTTCATGGCGGCCATGTGCTCGTAGCGGATCACGTTTTTATTGCCGGTGGCAGACACGAAAATGTCAGCCTTGTCAGCCGCGTATTCCATGGTCACAACCTTGTAGCCTTCCATGGCAGCTTGCAAGGCGTTGATCGGATCGATCTCGGTCACCCACACTTGGGCGCTCAAAGCGCGCAGGGCTTGGGCAGAGCCTTTGCCCACGTCACCGTAACCGGCGACCAAGGCCACTTTGCCCGCGATCATCACGTCGGTGGCGCGCTTGATCGAGTCCACCAAAGACTCGCGGCAGCCGTACAGGTTGTCAAACTTGCTCTTGGTGACGGAGTCGTTCACGTTGATGGCGCGGAACATCAGGCTGCCTTTGGCGGCCATCTCGTTCAAGCGCAACACGCCGGTGGTGGTTTCCTCGGTCACGCCGATGATGTGCGCACCTTTGCGGCTGTACCAGGTGGGGTCAATGGCCAACTTGGCTTTGATGGCGTTGAACAAACAGACTTCTTCTTCGCTGCCGGGGTTGTTCAACAAGGACGCGTCGGTTTCAGCACGCTTGCCCAAGTGCATGAGCAAGGTGGCGTCGCCGCCGTCGTCCAGGATCATGTTGGGGCCTTCGCCCTCGGTGCCTGCTGCGCCGAATTCGAAAATGCGGTGGGTGTAGTCCCAGTAGTCGTCCAGTGTCTCGCCCTTGTAAGCAAACACGGGGGTGCCGTTGGCCACCAAGGCTGCTGCTGCATGGTCCTGGGTTGAGAAGATGTTGCAAGAGGCCCAACGCACTTGCGCGCCCAAGGCTTGCAGGGTTTCAACCAGCACCGCGGTTTGGATGGTCATGTGCAAAGAACCGGTGATGCGCGCGCCTTTGAGGGGCTGGGCTTTGGCGAATTCTTGGCGAATCGCCATCAGGCCGGGCATTTCGGTTTCGGCGATTTTGATTTCTTTGCGGCCCCAATCGGCCAAGGACATGTCGGCGACATGGAAATCGGTGGTTTGGGCGGGTTTCAGCGATGCATTCATGTGAGGCTCCAAAAAGGTTCAGGGCCACTGACGCACGTGAGCACAGCAAGACGGGGGGACCGAGGTGCTCACCTCACGTTGTCAGTGGGTGAGCGCAGTTGGGTGGAATGACCGAGCCTCATGCCTGTGGGCACTGCAGCGCTCCTCGGTGCCGTTATTCTAATTGGGAAAAGAGGTGGACCCCAAAGGCCACGCACGGGTGGGGAAATCGTGCCCAACGGCACGGTCCGTCACAAGAATGGCGGGGCTATGATCCCGTGTTCCTCAGAATCCCTCAACATGACCACTGCTTTAGAAGAGGTGCGCCGTCGGCGCACCTTTGCCATCATCTCCCACCCCGACGCGGGCAAAACCACGCTCACTGAAAAGCTGCTGCTGTTCTCGGGCGCGATCCAAATCGCGGGTTCGGTGAAAGCGCGCAAAGCCAGCCGCCACGCCACCAGCGACTGGATGGAGATTGAAAAGCAACGCGGCATCTCGGTCGCGTCCTCGGTCATGCAAATGCTCTACCGCGAGCATGTGATCAACCTGCTCGACACCCCGGGCCACAAAGATTTCTCTGAAGACACCTACCGCGTGCTCACTGCTGTCGATTCGGCCTTGATGGTGATCGACGCGGCCAACGGTGTGGAAGCACAAACCCGCCGCTTGATCGAGGTCTGCCGTCAGCGCGACACGCCCATCATCACCTTCGTCAACAAAATGGACCGCGAAGTGCGCGACCCTTTGGACATCTTGGACGAGGTCGAACGCGAACTGGGCATGCCCTGCGTGCCCATGACCTGGCCGGTGGGCCAAGGCAAAAGTTTTGGCGGCATCGTCAACCTGCGCACGCAAGCCATGACCGTGTTCGAGTCGGGCAGCGAGCGCTTGCCACAAGACTTTGAAACCGTTCCCTTGAGCGACCAGGCCAAGCTCAGCGAGCGGTTTGGCATGGAATGGGCCAGCGCCATGGACAGCATGGAATTGGCCACAGGTGCATCGCCCGCCTTCGACCGCGAAGCGTTTTTGGCGGGCAAGCAAACGCCCGTGTTCTTTGGGTCTGGCGTGAACAACTTCGGCGTGATGGAAGTGCTCGACGCCTTGGTCGATCTGGCCCCCTCGCCACAACCACGCCAAAGTTCCTTGCAAGTGAACAAGCAGTTGGTTGAAAAAACCATCCAACCCGAAGACCCGGGTTTTGCAGGCGTGGTGTTCAAAGTGCAAGCCAACATGGACGCCAACCACCGTGACCGGATTGCTTTTGTGCGCGTGGCCTCTGGCAAATACCTGCCCGGCATGAAGCTCAAGGTGCAGCGCAGCAGCAAAGAGTTGCGCCCCACCTCGGTGGTGACTTTTTTGAGCCAACGCCGCGAAGCGGTGGACGAGGCTTTTGCGGGCGACATCATTGGCTTCACCACCCATGGCGGCGTGCAACTGGGTGACACCATCACCGATGGGGCGAATTTGCAATTCACCGGCTTGCCGTTTTTTGCACCCGAGTTGTTCATGACCGTGGTGTTGAAGAACCCCTTGCGCACCAAGCAACTGCAAACCGGTCTCGAGCAATTGGGCGAGGAAGGTGCGATCCAAGTGTTCAAGCCTGAGATGGGTGGCGCCATGCTGTTGGGTGCGGTGGGGCAATTGCAGTTCGAGGTGGTGCAACACCGCCTCAAAGCCGAATACGACTGCGATGTGCGCCTGGAAAACAGCCAGTTCACCGGGGCGCGATGGATCACTGCTGACACGCCGGCAGAGTTGAATACATTTGTCAACGCCTATCCCCAGCGCATGGCGCTGGATGCAGCTCACACCTTGGCCTATTTGTGCACCTCCCCTTATGACGTGCGCTTGGCGCAAGAGCGGTTTCCCAAAATCCATTTCCATCCTTTGCGTGAGCACGCGGGATTGGCCTTGGGCTCAGCGGGTTAACGCACACGCATGCGACGCGGTCTGATTCCCAGCTCACTGCTGCCTGTGCTGTGGGCATTGCTGTGGCTGGGCATCGGCTGGGCGCTGTATGCCGCCTCCCCGATGCCAAGCACGGCAGGCCGAGATGCCGCCCTAGGCCCCACCCATGCAACGCCTGTTCACAGTGACACCTGGCCCTTTGTCTTGGAAGCCCAAGGGGACATTCCGCAACCCACACAAGCACCCGCGGCACACGCCAGCAACCTGCTGGCCCTGCCCCACGACCCCCATTTTTCGATGGCTGCGTTTTGGTTTGCAGGCAGCAGCGAAGGCGCAGAAGATGTGCAAATCGCCATGTCGCTGTGGTCGCGCAGTGACCAGGCTTGGACCGCACCGCAATGGGTGGTGCATCGCCAGCAGGTGGGGGCCGCGCTGGGCAAAGGCGTTCGCCGCTTAGGCAACCCCGTGGCCTGGCTGGACCAATCCCATCGCATTCACCTGTTTGTGGTTGGCACCGGCTTGGGCGGATGGGCCGCAGCTCGCGTGTTGCACCTGCGCCAAGCGCACTCACCCTTGCAAGCACACAGCCTGGATTGGGACGTGGTGGGCAACCTGCCCTTGAGTTGGTTTTGGAACATCAGCCACTTGGTTCGTCACGCGCCCATGCCCTTGGCAGATGGCGGCATGGTGCTGCCTGTGTATTTCGAGTTGGGTGCCAAGTACCCGGTGTTTGCCTGGTTCAGCCCAGACGGTGACTTTCAAGGTGTCAAACGGTTCACGGGGCGTCGCAACGTGTTGCAAGCAGCACCCGTGGCGATCAACGCTCAGCATTGGTTGGCCTACTTGCGCACGCAAGGCCCGGATGAGCAGGTGGCGGTGATCGAGACCCAAGACGCAGGCCTGCACTGGGCATTGCAAGCTGACCTGGACCTGAGCAACACCGACGCGGCGATCGCCGCCATGCGCTTGCCTGATGGTCGCCTGGTGATGGCACGCAACCCCAAAGAGGGCTATCGCAGCCAACTCTTGGGCCATGTCAGCAGCGATGGCGTGCAATGGTCAACGCCACACACCTTGCATGGCGACAGCAAGGGTGAGTTTTCTTACCCGGCATGGGCATGGCAAGACAACCGTTTGTGGCTGAGTTACACCAACAACCGCCAAGGGATTGCTTGGCAACGTTGGCGCCCCCAGACTGAAGCGGAGCGCAAACCATGAATGCGGTGCTCAGCTTCGCCTTGCCCGACTTGCCTGTCGCGCAGATGCTGCATACCGCGGCCTGGGTCGCGGTACTGACGTGGGCATCGGCAGGCCTGTTGCCTAAAGACTGGCGGCAAGGGCGTTGGTTGCTCGCCAGCGTTTTCTGGGCAGGCTTGATGGCTGTCTGGGATGCTCCCTTGTCTGCGCTGGGCTTGGCGTTTCAATCACCCTCTTTGCTCAGCTTGTGTCTGTGCGTGATGGCCGCCTGGGTCGACATGCGCACCCCCCCTCGACAGATTTTTTCCAGCCCTGAAACCTTGTCTGGCGTTTCAGTGGTTTGGACGGCTTTGCTGCTGCTGGGCTGGGCCTTGATGCTTGACGTCTGGGGCCAGTTGCCCATCGACATGTACCTCTGGGGGTTCACGCCTGGGCCGCTTTGGTTGTGCTGGGGTGTGACAGGCGCTTGGATGGTGTGGGTCGGTTTTCAAAACAGCGCCACCGCCCGTTGGCACAGCCGCGCGGCCACCTGTGTGTTGCTCACGTGCGCGGTGTTCTTATTGACACGTGCGCCCACGGGCAACGCATGGGACGCGTTGATGGACCCTTGGCTTTGGGTCTATGCCCATGTCGCTTGTTTGCGGCGCTTGGGTTTTCAGCGTACCCGCATCAACCATTCTTGACGCCACAACCATTCGGCGGGTCGGGCGATGTTGCCACCGTTGACTTGACCAGGCTTGAGCCTGAGCTCGATGTCCCAGCGCACAGCCACGCGTTCGCATGTGCTGGCTTCACAGGGCAAAGGGTCAGCACCATTCAAACGCGCGACGATGAACCAGGTGCCTGAGGTGGTGTCCAAGCCTTGCGTCAAGGCATCGACCTTGTCTTGCAGCGGCACAAAACGGTTGCCACGCGGCAGCAAGAATTGAAACCGCTCGAAATCGCCGTTGAAGCCTGCAGGCACCCAGACCGTGCTGGCCACTGGGCGATCAGCTGTCTCACCTTGGAACGCCACACGCTCACCCGCATGGCCTTGAAGCAAGGCATTCAATCCCACAAAGGCTGTGCAGACGCTGAGCAAGGCAGCCAAGGGCAACGCCTCCGAAGTGCTCCAGGCAAACCAAGCCATCCCCAGTGCCACCATGACGACCAAGGCCAACAACACCGCCCATGGCATGGGCATCAATCCCAAGGCATGGGCATGCCAAGCCAACCAAGACAACACGCCCAACATCAGCAATGACAGCAGGTTGACGCCTTTGAACGCCCAAGCGGGCAAGCGGTGAATATGCAAAGCCATGAGCATGCCCATGGCGGGCAAGGTGGGTAAGAGGTAGCGTGCTGACCGTTGGCTCGGGATCAAAAACACCAGCCACCAAACCCCTAGCCACACCACCAAGGCCGCACTCACGTTGCCCCGCCAAGCCAGCGCCTTGGCAGTGCGATGCCGCCAAGCCAAGACGTACACACCCATGACGACTGGCGCCAACAAGCCCGCGTTTTCAACATGGGCCAGTGCATAAGCTCCCGCACCTTTGAGGCTGAGCAGTTGAGTCCAATAGCCCTGGGCATCGTTCATCTTGCCCAAGTTTTCACCCACCACGAATTCACGCCAAACCGCCTCAGGTTGCGGGTCGAGTAAGAGCCATGAGGCGATCACGCCGACAGCCAACAAACCCATCCAAGCCATTTGCATGCTGCACACCAGGGTGTCTCGCCATGACCACGTGGGTGCCATCAACAAGCGCACTGCCCACACACCCGACACCACCGGCGCGACCAACGCAAAGGATTTGTAACCCAAGCCCACACCCAACAACACGCCCCAACCTGTCCAGATGAGCCATTCACCTGGGTTGTTTGAGATGGGCAAACCTCTGGTGCGAGCAGACCGCCACAGCACATGCAGCAGCGGCAGGCTGAACCAAAACATCTCAGGTGCGGTGGTCAAAAAGGGGCGGCCATAACGGAAGGTGCCCCAGCTTGCGAACAAGCACAGCAGAGCCCACGCAGGGGTTCGCCATTCACCCACCCAGCGGTGCAACACCGCCGTCATGCCAACGGCTAGCAAGGCCAAATAAACCAAACTCGGCGCCCGCAAGCACCACAATTGCCAAGCCTCGCCCCAAGCACCGGCCACCATGGCTTGCCAAACCAGCAAAGGGGGTTTGGTGTTGCGCATGTGGGGCAAGTCAGACGCCAAGGGCAGCCATTGCTGGCTCTCAGCGGTCAGGCGAGCGATGTGTGCATAGACCATTTCATCGCCATTGGTCGGCATGTACGCGTTGTTCAAACCCCAGGCATAGACAACTGCAAAACACGCCACCGACAGCCACAACCACCAAGTGGGGGGATGACGCAACAGGCCGCCAAGGCGGTTCATGCCGCAGGCGGCTGGCGACGAAACGTCCACCAGTCATTCGTCAAGTAGTTGCTGATGCTGGCCACCACGATCGACAGGACGTTGGCGACCAGGTAGTGCATGTGCTGAGACAACCACAGGGTGAGCACATATTGAATCAAGATACCCAGCCAAGAAGCCAAGGCGTATTTCAACAAACGTGCAGCGGTGGTGGCATTCACCCCCAAGGCTTGCACCTCTCCCGTGGCCAAGCGGTCTGCCCATGTCCACAGGCTGTTCCAGGCGAAATTGTTCAACGTGGCCACGGCAATGGCGCACCCCAAACCCCAAGACAAACGCTGGGCTGGGTCGCTCAAGCCGGCCAACACCCACTCTTGCATCAACAGCAGCATGAGCATGTTGACCACCGTGCCAGATGCACCGACGGTGGCAAAGCGCAGGTAACGCCAACGGTACAGACGCAACAAACCAGGCTCAGCCCATGAAAAGCGGGCCGGCAGGGGAAACGGCAAAGGGCGGTCGGCGTCAGTCATAGGCAGCCGCTCGCGGATCGGCCAAGCTCAATTGGGTCTGCGCCATGGCCAACACCTGGGCTGGCGAGATGCGTTTCAAACACTGGTTATCGCCATCGCAAGGCGTGGCACGGTGGTTGTAAGCGGTGACGCAAGGCGAGCAAGCGGCATGGCTTTCCAGCACCGTGGCGCGCGGGGTGAGTGGCCCGTACAAGGCACTGGTTTCCGGACCAAAGAACATCAGGGTGCGGATCGGGGTCAGGCTGGCGAAATGCCCTGGTCCACCGTCGTTGGTGATCAGCAAGTCGCAGTGAAAGAACAAACGGGTCAGGGCTTCCAGGTCACGCGTGTAGCCCACCAGGTTCAAGCAATCGTCGTGGCCGCACTCGGCCTGGATGGCTTGCGCCAATGCCTGGTCTTCAGGCAACCCAATGATGCCGACCGCATGGCCTTGTTCACACAAGTCGCGCGCCAGCGTGGCGTAATGCGAGGCAGGCCATGCACGAATGGGCAACAAGCCACCACCTGCATAGACCAAAATGCGTTTCTTGGCGGCCATCAAGCGGGGGTGATCGCGGTGCAAAGCTTGGGTGAAGCTGGGCATGTCGCCGTGGGTGAAATGCACTTGCAAACCCGAGTCCAGCGGTTTGGCATTGAGCAACATGCGTTTGGTGCGCGGCGTGTCCGCGTTTGTCAAGGCCTCGACCAAGGCCATGAACTGCAAACTGATGTGTCGGTAGGGGTTGTAGGGAATCGCGGCATTGAAAAAAGAGCCGCGGTACAAACCTTCTTGGGTGTGGGGCGTGAAACCAGCGCGCATGCGTGCACCACATCCATAAGCAAGCAAGGCACTGATGCGGGAGAACAATTCGCAATCGATCACCGCATCCAGCCGCAAGCGGCGCAAACGCCAGATCACCGACACCAGGTCTCGCAACAAACCAAACAAAGAGCGGTCATCAATGCCGTGCAAATGCGTCTCGGGCACCAAGCCCAGCAAACGGGCCACCGATTGGTTGCGGCGCAATTGCAAGATGTGGATGTCTGCGCCGGGGTGGCGCTCGCGCAAATGTTGGAACATGGGTCCAGCCAAGACCATGCTGCCCATCTCAGACAACATGATGACCAGCACGCGCTGAATGGGGGCTGCGGTGTCTGCCGGACGGCCAAACCACTGGTGCCACAGAGACACCAAACCACATAACCAGGGTCCGACCCAAGCGTCAATGCGGCGTTGTGTGTTGATGTTCATGGCAAGCAGGGGGCATTGTAGTCAGCCCCCGTTGCTTCAAAGCCTGGCCAACACAGGCTTGAGCGCATGGCCGGTGTGTGTGCCCAACTGGACCAGGGCTTCTGGCGTGTTGGCCGCCACCACCTGACCACCGCCGTCGCCGCCTTCGGGGCCCAGGTCGATCACCCAATCGGCCTCGGCAATCACATCCAGGTCGTGTTCAATCACCACCACGCTGTGGCCGCCATCGACCAAGCGATGCAACACATGGATCAATTTGTCCACGTCCGACATGTGCAGACCCACCGTGGGTTCATCCAAGACATACAAGGTGTGGGGGGCTTGTTGACCTCGGCGGGTGATGTCGTCTCGCACCTTGGACAGTTCGGTGACGAGCTTGATGCGTTGGGCCTCGCCACCACTCAAGGTCGGTGACGGTTGTCCCAGGGTCAGGTATCCCAAGCCCACGTCTTTGAGCAGTTGCAGGGGGTGGCTGATGTTGGGCATGGCCGCGAAGAAGTCGACTGCTTCATCGACCTCCATTTGCAACACGTCGCCAATGCTTTTTCCGCGCCAACGCACGACCATGGTTTCAGGGTTGAAACGCGCACCTTTGCAGACCTCGCACAAGACTTTGACATCAGGCAAAAAACTCATCTCGATGGTGCGCAAACCTTGTCCTTCGCAACCCGGGCAGCGCCCTTCACCGGTGTTGAAACTGAAACGGCCCGGGCCATAGCCTCGCGCTTTGGCTTCCAAGGTTTCCGCAAACAGTTTGCGGATCGTGTCCCAAAAACCAATGTAGGTGGCCGGACAGCTGCGCGGGGTTTTGCCAATCGGGGTTTGGTCGACTTCCAACACCCGGTCAATGCCTTGGTAACCATCTAACGCCGTGCATCCCAACCAAGCCGGGTGTTTGCCTGCCTCGTCGAGTTTGCGTCCAGCTTGGGTAGAACGCTGCGACACCACGGCCGCGACGTTGTGCAACAAGACATCGCGGGCCAAGGTGGATTTGCCAGAGCCGCTCACGCCCGTGACCGCCACCAAACGCTGAAGAGGCACACGGATGTCGACGTTTTGCAAGTTGTGAAGGGACGCGCCACGCAAGCTCAAACTGGTGTGCGCGTGTGCATCCGCTTTGCCTGTATGGACTGGCCTGCGTGGCCGCACAGGGTGCTTCATCGCATGCAATAAATAGCGGCCCGTTTGCGAGTCACTGGTTCGGGTCAGGTCCGCCACTGAACCTTGTGCTACCAAGTGGCCGCCTCGCTTACCCGCACTCGGACCGATGTCGATGATGTGGTCGGCACGGCGAATGGTTTCTTCGTCATGCTCGACCACCACCAAGGTGTTGCCTTTGTCACTCAAGGTGCGCAAGGCGTCCAACAACACATGGTTGTCGCGTGCATGCAAACCGATGGTGGGCTCGTCCAGCACATAGCACACACCTTGCAAATTGCTGCCCAACTGAGCGGCCAAGCGGATGCGCTGCGCCTCGCCACCGCTCAGGGTCGGTGCGCCACGGTCCAACGTGAGGTAACCCAATCCGACTTGCGCCAAAAACGCCAAGCGGCTTTGGATTTCTGGCACCAGGTCGCGGGCAATGTCCGCATCTCTGCCGGTCAACGCCAAGCCATCAGCCCATCGCTGGATTTGCAGCACGCTCATGCTGGCCAAGGCGGTGATGGCTTGCCCTTCAAATTGCACCGCGCGTGCGGTGGGGTTCAAGCGGGTCCCGGCGCACCCACGGCAGACCTGCTCGCTGACCTCATCCAAGTCAGGTTCGGCAAAGCTTTTTTCACGGCCACGCTCTTGCGGGTCTTGCACCGAATCGTCCATGGCGGCGCGTTGTTCACGCGACAAGGTGATGCCGGTGCCCACGCACTCGGTGCACCAACCATGCTTGCTGTTGTAGGAGAACAAGCGCGGATCCAACTCGGCGTAAGAGGTGTCACACACCGGGCAAGCACGTCGGGTGGAATAGGCCTGCAGCTTGCCAATGTGCGTCGTGTCATCACCGGTCAGCATGGCTTCTTGCAAGCCGTCCAATTCGCTCAACACATGCACCACCCCTTTGCCGTGCTCAAGCGCGGTCAACAAGGCCTGGCGCAATTCAGCTTCGCGGCTGGGGTCTATCTTCAAGCTGGCCACTGGCAACTCGATGGTGTGCTCTTTGAACCGGTCTAGACGCGGGAAACCCGTGGTGGGCAAGAACTGTCCATCCACCCGCAAATGCGTGAAGCCACGCGGACGTGCCCAATCGGCCAGTTCGGTGTAGACGCCTTTGCGGTTCATCACCAGCGGGCTGAGCAAGCCGATGTGTTGACCTCGGTATTGCTTCATCAGCAAAGCGGCCAAACGGTCGGGGGTTTGCGGTTGCACGGCAGCCCCATCGTGAATGCAGTGCTGTGTGCCCAACTTCACATACAGCAAGCGCAGGAAATGCCACACCTCGGTGGTGGTGCCCACAGTGGATTTACGCCCACCGCGTGACAAGCGCTGCTCGATCGCTACCGTCGGCGGAATGCCGTACACCGCATCGACCTCGGGCCGACCGGCGGGTTGCACGATGCTGCGGGCATACGCATTGAGGCTTTCCAAATAGCGCCGCTGGCCTTCGTTGAACAAGATGTCAAAGGCCAAGGTGGACTTGCCAGAGCCACTGACACCCGTGACCACATTGAACTGCCCACGCGGGATGTCCACACTCAGGTTCTTCAGGTTGTGTTCTTTGGCGTTGACGATACGAATATGGTTGTTGAGAACGGCACCCAGGTATTTGGCTGAGGGCTCTTGCGCAGTCAATGCAGTTGGCACGCCAACATCCTGGGACAACGGCCCCATGGACTGCTCGTACTCACGCAAAGCCACACCGGTGTGTGAATGCGCGATTTGCATCACGACCTCTGGCGGGCCTTCGGCAACCAACAAGCCGCCCGCCTCGCCACCCTCTGGCCCCAGGTCGATCAGCCAATCGGAGGCGCGGATCACGTCCAAGTTGTGCTCGATGACGATCAGCGAATGCCCTGCGTCCAACAAGCGGCGCAAGGCGCGCATCAGCTTGGCGATGTCGTCGAAATGCAAACCCGTGGTCGGCTCGTCAAACAAAAACAGCATGCCTTTGCGGGCCATGGCTTGCTTGCTGGCCGACAGGCTTTTCGCGGCGTCGGCCAAATAACCCGCCAGCTTGAGGCGCTGCGCTTCTCCACCACTCAAGGTGGGCACGGGCTGGCCCAAGCGCACGTATTCCAACCCCACATCCACGATCGGTTGTAAAGCGCGGATCACCTCGCGGTCGTTGGCAAACAGATGCACCGCTTCGCTCACCGTGAGCCCGAGCACATCGGCCACGTTCAAAAAACGGCCGCCGCGTTCGATCTTGACTTCCAACATCTCGGGGCGGTAACGCTGCCCATCGCAATCGGGACAGCGCAAATACACGTCGCTCAAAAACTGCATCTCGACGTGTTCAAAGCCCGAGCCGCCGCAAGTTGGACAGCGGCCGTCGCCCCCGTTGAAGCTGAACTTGGAGGCGGTGTAACTGCGTTGGCGAGACATCGCGGTGTTGGCAAAAATGTCGCGGATCGCGTCCCACGCACCGACGTAACTTACCGGGTTGGAGCGTGCGGTTTTGCCAATCGGCGACTGGTCAACAAACACCACATCGCTCAAGTGATCGGCACCCAGCAAACGGTCATGCGCGCCCGCGCCTTCGGTGCTCTTGCCAAAATGGCGCAACAAGGCGGGGGCCAAGATGTCTTGGATCAGGGTGGATTTGCCCGAGCCGCTCACGCCCGTGACCGTGACCCATCGCTGCAAAGGAAACTCAATGTTCAGGTCTTGCAGGTTGTGCTCACGTGCGCCCTCCAAGATCAGGCGAGGCGTGCTGTCGCTGACCAAGCGCTTCAAGCCCACGCCCACTTGCTTGCGCGCACCCAAATAAGCCCCGGTCAGGGTGTCAGCTTGTTTCAATCCGTTGGGGGTGCCGTCAAACACCACCTGCCCGCCGCGTTCACCCGGCCCTGGCCCCATGTCCACGATGCGGTCGGCCGCCAGCATCACCGCGGGGTCGTGCTCCACCACCACCAGGGTGTTGCCTGCATCGCGCAAGCGCAACATGGCTTGGGTGATGCGGTGCATGTCGCGAGGGTGCAGGCCAATGCTGGGCTCGTCCAACACGAACAAGGTGTTGACCAAAGAAGTGCCCAAGGCCGTGGTGAGATTGATGCGTTGCACTTCGCCACCACTCAAGGTGCGGCTTTGACGGTCCAGGCTCAAGTAGCCAATGCCGACATCGCAGAGGTATTTCAAGCGGGTACGGATTTCTTCGAGCAACATGTGCAGGGCTTGTTGCTCGGCTTGGGCATGGGCGGTGAGCGAGGCATCGCTGGCCATGTGGTCGAAGAAGGCCCGCAAGCGCTCCAGAGGCAACAGCATCATGTCGTGCAAACACAAGCCTGGCAGCGCTTCCAACTGCGCACGGGTCCAAGCCACACCGGCAGGCATGAAACGCTTGGCCGCTGGCATGGCTTGCAAGGCGCCGTTCAAACTGCCCATGCGCCACAACAGGCTTTCGGTTTGCAAGCGGGCACCCTGGCAATCCCCGCAAGGGGTGTAACTGCGGTATTTAGAAAGCAAGACGCGGATGTGCATCTTGTAAGACTTGGTCTCCAGGTATTCAAAAAAGCGTTTGACCCCATACCACTGCTGGTTCCACTTGCCGTTCCAGTTTGGCGAACCGCCGATCACCCAGTCACGCTGTTCAGCCGTGAGCTTGTACCAAGGGGTGTCGCGCGGGATGCCGGCGGTTTCGGCGTGGCGCATCAAATCGTCTTGGCATTCTTGCCAGGCCGGGGTTTGCAAGGTTTTGATCGCACCCATGCGCAAGGTGAGTTTGTCGTTGGGAATCACCAAGCCATAGTCCACACCGATCACCCGACCAAAGCCACGGCAGGTGGGACACGCGCCAGCGGGTGAATTGAAAGAGAACATCGACGGCGTGGGATCGCTGTAACGCAAATCGCTGTCGGGGCAATGCAAACCCGTGGAAAACCGAAAGGCCTCACCCAGGCTGTCGGCACCCGCATCGGCAGGCATGCGGTACGCCGTCAGGCGGCCATTGCCGCGCTGCAGGGCCAGCTCGATGGCTTCCATGACCCGCGCGTGCTCAGCGGTTTGGATGCGAAAACGGTCCGCCACCACGTCCAACACCTGGCGCAGATCGTCGACTGGTACTTTGGTTTTGGCGGTTTTCTTGGCCGCAGGCTTGCTGGACTTGGCAGCTTTGTCGGCCGCGGGGGTGCTGGTGACCCGGGCTTCGCGTTGGGTGTGCACCCGCGTGAACCCGCTCGCGCTCAACCAGGCTTGCAGCTCATCGGCCGTGGTGTTGGCGGGCAACTCCACGGGGAAGGTGATGACCCAGCGTGGGTCGCCTTCACTCAGCGCCATCAGCTTGTGGAAGATGGATTCGGTGCTGTCGTGTTCGACCGCTTGGGCGGTTTGCCGATCGAACAACTGACCCGCGCGGGCGAACAACAGCTTGAGGTGGTCGTTCAACTCGGTCATGGTGCCCACGGTCGAGCGTGAGCTGCGCACCGGGTTGGTCTGGTCGATGGCGATGGCGGGGGGCACGCCATCGACCCGGTCCACCGCGGGCCGGTCCATGCGGTCCAGGAATTGACGCGCATAAGCACTGAAGGTTTCGACATAACGCCGCTGACCTTCGGCATACAAGGTATCAAACACCAGGCTGGATTTGCCCGAACCGCTGGGCCCGGTGAACACCGTCAGCTCGTTGGTGCGGATGTCGATATCGATGTTTTTGAGGTTGTGCTGGCGGGCGCCTCGGATGCGGATCAGGCCTTGGGTCATGCCGCCATTATTCCCCGAGGTAAGCGGCCCTGACTTTGGGATCGTGCAGCAGGGTTTTGGCGTCGCCTTGCATGCTGATTTCGCCCGATTCCATCACATAGGCCCGCTGCGCCATCTTCAAGGCACGGCTGGCGTTTTGCTCGACCAGCAGCAGGGTGACCCCCAGGGCAGCCACTTCGGCGATGACCGCGAAGATCTTGTCCACCATGATCGGTGACAAGCCCATGGACGGCTCGTCCAGCAGCAACAACTTGGGTCGACTCAGCAACGCCCGTCCCATGGCCAGCATCTGTTGCTCACCACCCGACAAGGTACCTGCCAACTGACTGCTGCGCTCTTGCAGGCGGGGAAAGAGTTGAAACACACGTTCGATGTCCGAGGCCACGCCGGCTTTGTCACGGCGCAAATACGCGCCCATGTGCAGGTTTTCCAAGATGCTCATGCGGGTGAACACGCCACGCCCTTCGGGCACCATGACCAAACCCTGCGCCACCAGGTCCCATGCGCCCTGCCCTTGGATGTCTCGCCCCAGGTAACTGACCCGCCCTGCCGCAGCGGGCAAACCACCCGTGACGGCCTGCATGGTGGTGGTTTTACCCGCACCATTGGAGCCAATCAGCGAAACCAACTCGCCCTCGCGGACCTCGAAACTGATGCCCTTGACCGCTTGGATGCCGCCATAAGCCACACGCAGGTCTTGCACTTGCAACAACACATCGGTGCTTGCCATCAATGTTCTCCGGTGCCCAAATAGGCTTCGATGACTTGCGGGTTGCGCTGCACCTCGGCGGGAGAGCCTTGGGCGATCTGCCGGCCATGGTCGAGCACGGTCACCGCGTCGCACAAGCCCATCACCAATTTGACATCGTGTTCGATCAGCAAAATCGTGCGGCCATCGCGGCGGATGCGGTCAATCAATTCGCGCAGCTGCACTTTCTCGGTGGCGTTCATGCCAGCCGCGGGTTCGTCCAGGGCGATCAATTGAGGATCGGTGGCCAAGGCCCGGGCGATTTCCAAACGGCGCTGGTCGCCATAGCTCAGGGTGCGCGATTGAAAGGGTGCCAAGGCACCAATGCCCACATAGTCCAACAAAGCTTGGGCGCGCTCGGTGATGGCCTGTTCTTCTTGCCGAAACGCCTGGGTGCGAAAGACCGCGCCCCACACCCCAGAGCCCGTGCGCACATGGCGACCCACCATGACGTTTTCCAAAGCGGTCATGTCGGCAAACAAGCGGATGTTTTGGAAGGTGCGGGCGATGCCCGCCTTGGCAACCTCGTGCACCGAACTGGGTTGGTAGGGCTTGCCTGCCAGCTCAAAGCGGCCAGCGTCTGGTGCATACAAACCCGTGATGACATTGAAGAACGTGGTTTTGCCCGCGCCATTGGGGCCGATCAGTCCATAGACCTGCCCGGCTTGGATCGTCATGCCGACCTCACTCAGCGCTTGCAGACCGCCAAAGCGTTTGGCAACGCCGGTGACTTGCAAGACGGGCGTGTTCACGCAGACCCCCGCTGGGCTGCCAGGGTTTGGCCGTGGTCAGGGCTGGGCCACAAACCCCGTGGACGCCACAGCATGATCAGGATCATGGCCAAGGCAATCAGCAATTGGCGCAAGATGGCCGCGTCCAAGCGCCCATCGGTCATGGCCTGCAAGGGACCCGCCACATAGCGCAGCACCTCGGGCAAGGCCGACAACAGCACCGCGCCCAAGACCACGCCGGGCAAATGCCCCAATCCACCCAAGACCACCATGGCGACGATCATCACCGACTCCATCAGGCTGAAAGATTCGGGCGACACAAACCCTTGGAAGGACGCGAACAACACGCCCGCCACACCGCCAAACATGGCGCCCAAGCCAAAGGCCAGCAGTTTCAGATTGCGGGTGTTGATGCCCATGGCTTTGGCCGCGATTTCATCTTCGCGGATCGCCATCCAGGCGCGGCCAATGCGCGAGGTTTGCAAGCGGTAACAAATCAGCACGCTGACCAAAACCAAAGCCAAGAACAGGTAGTAATACTGGGTGACACTGGGCAATTCGATGAACCCCAGGTCCAGCCGCTTGGACAGGGGATGCCCCAACACGGTCATGGCATCGATTTGCCCCAGGCCTTTGGGGCCATTGGTGATGTTGACGGGGTTGTCCAAGTTGTTCATGAAGACACGGATGATTTCTCCAAAGCCCAAAGTGACGATGGCCAGGTAGTCGCCGCGCAGCTTCAAGGTGGGCGCGCCCAGCAAGACGCCAAACAAACCCGCCAGCCCCGCACCGATCGGGATGACTGCCCACAAAGGCAGGTGCAAACCAAGGGGAAAGAGAGCGGCAATCCAAGGGAAGGTATCGGTCAAGTGGGGCGAGGCCAGCAAACCAAACAGGTAAGCACCGACCGCAAAGAAAGCCACGAAACCCAGGTCGAGCAAACCGGCATAACCCACCACGATGTTCAGGCCCAGCGCCAACATCACATAAAGCAAGGCCATGTCGGCAATGCGCACCCATGCATTGCCCATGCTTTGCAACACCAAAGGCAAGAGCAACAGTGCCAGCCCCCACACCAGGTAACGCATGCGCGAGATGACGGCGGGATGGGCCATGTTCATGCCCGGTCCGCCACGCGCTCGCCCAGCAAGCCCGATGGGCGCAGGGTCAGCATGATGATCAACACCACAAAGGCAAAGATATCGGCATAGTGGCTGCCCAACACGCCACCGGTCAAGTCACCGATGTAGCCCGAGGCGATGGCCTCGATCAGCCCAAGCAATATGCCGCCCACGACCGCACCCGCCAGGTTGCCAATGCCGCCAAAGACCGCGGCAGTGAAGGCCTTGAGGCCTGGCAAAAAGCCCATGCCGTGTTGCACGGTGCCGTAATTGGATGCCCACATCACGCCCGCCAAGGCCGCCAAGATCGCCCCGATGATGAAGGTGGCCGAGATGATGTGGTCAGGCTTGACCCCCATCAAGGTGGCAACACGCGGGTTCTCGGCGGTCGCACGCATGGCCCGACCCAAACGCGTGCCGTTGACCAACCACATCAGCACCGCCAAAGCGACAGCGGTCACGCCCAAGATCATGATTTGCGTGGGTGTGATGACCGCTGCACCGATCGCCAAAGGCTCGCTTGGCAACAAGGTGGGGTAAGCCTTGTAATTGGGTTTCCAAATCACCATGGCCAAGGTTTGCAGCAAGATGGACATGCCAATCGCGGTGATCAAAGGGGCCAGTTTGGGTGCACCGCGCAACGGGCGGTAGGCGATTTTTTCAATCGCATAGTTCAGCGCAGCCGCCACCACACAAGCTGCCAACAAGGACAACACCAGAACCAGCCAGCCTGCCAGGCCTGGAAAGGCGCCTTGCAACAAACTAATGGTGGTCCAACTGACCAGGGCGCCGACCATCAGCACCTCGCCGTGGGCAAAGTTGATCAGGTTGATGATGCCGTACACCATGGTGTAGCCCAAGGCCAGCAACGCGTACATGCTGCCCAGCACCAAGCCGTTGATGATTTGTTGCAGCAAGGTGTCGATGGCATCACTCCGAAGGTGCGCGATTGTAGGCAAAAAAAAGCCCTCCACCAGGGAGGGCTCAGAGACGGGGCGATGCCAGATCAGTCGTCTGCGTAGATGTCGACGTCCTTGGTTTCCGTGATGAACAAGGTGCCGATCACGAATGTCGCGCCCGCGATGATGATCGGGTACCACAGGCCGTTGTACATATTGCCTGTCTGGGCCACGATCGCAAAGGCGGTGGTGGGCAGCAAGCCGCCGAACCAGCCGTTACCGATGTGATAAGGCAAAGACATGGAGGTGTAACGGATACGGGTGGGAAACATTTCCACCAACATGGCCGCGATCGGACCATAAACCATGGTCACCAAGATCACCAAATAAGTCAGGATCAAAATCACCACCACCTTGTTCACTTTGGCAGGGTCTGCCTTGGTGGGGTAGCCCGCCGCCTTCAGGGTGGCACTCAGGTTGGCAGTGATGACCGCATCGCGGCTCTTCTTTTCATCCGACAGGTTTTTGATCGCGTCTTCGGCTTTTTTCACAGCCTTGGAATCGACCGGGTTGGCTGCTTGCAACTCGGCGAGTTTTTTCTCTGCCACGTCTTTGGCTGCAGCCACGTCTTCAGGGGTCACGGTGGTGGAGATGACGGTGTCACCCACTTTGATGATCGCTGGCGTACCGGCAGGTGCGATTTCGTTGGAGTAGCTCACCGAGTTGCTGGCCAATTTTTGTTTGGCGATGTCGCAAGAGGAGGTGAACTTCACGGTGCCTGTGGGGTTGAACTGGAATGAACACTCGGCAGGGTCAGCCACCACCACCACCTTGTTGGCTTGCTGAGCGGCATGCAAATCAGGGTTGGCTGCTTTAGTCAATTGCTCAAACACGGGGAAGTAAGTGAGCACGGCCAACAAACAACCCAACATGATGATCGGCTTGCGGCCAATCTTGTCGGACATGGCGCCAAAGATGATGAAGAAAGGTGTGCCTATCAACAGTGACGCGGCGACAAACAAGTTGGCCGTCGCACCATCCACTTTCAAGGCCTGGGTCAGGAAGAACAGCGCATAGAACTGTCCGGTGTACCAAACCACAGCTTGTCCAGCGGTCAAACCGATCAGGGCCAAGATCACGATCTTGAGGTTTTTCCATTGACCGAAAGATTCAGACAACGGCGCTTTGGAGGTTTTGCCTTCGGCTTTCATTTTCACGAAAGCAGGCGACTCGTTCATCGACAAACGGATGTAGACAGAAACGGCCAACAAAGCGATGGACACCAGGAAAGGAATGCGCCAGCCCCATTGCTCAAACGCCTCTTCACCCAGCGCGGTGCGGGTACCCAAAATCACCAACAAGGACAAGAACAAGCCCAAGGTGGCGGTGGTTTGGATCCACGCGGTGTAAGCACCACGTTTGCCGTGGGGTGCGTGTTCGGCCACATAGGTGGCTGCACCACCGTACTCACCACCCAACGCCAGGCCTTGGAGCAAACGCAGGCCGATCAAGATGACAGGGGCGGCCACGCCGATGCTGGCGTAACCAGGCAACACGCCGACGATGAAGGTGGACAAACCCATGATCAGGATGGTCACCAAGAAGGTGTACTTGCGACCGATCATGTCGCCCAAGCGGCCAAAGAAAATGGCGCCAAAGGGACGAACAATGAAACCGGCGGCAAAGGCCAGCAAGGCAAAAATGAAGGCCGAACCGGCATCCAATCCGCTGAAAAACTGCTTGGCAATGATCGCGGCGAGTGAGCCGTAAAGGTAGAAGTCGTACCACTCGAACACGGTGCCGAGGGAGGACGCGAAAATGACTTTTTTCTCTTCCGACGACATTGGTCGGTCTTCATGCACGATGGCCATGGGGGTCTCCTGGTGATGCCCGCCTGACGGGGGTCTGGCGGCATTCTCAGGGGCGGTGCTTGCCCGCGACTGACTTCAAACTGAACCCCTGCTGACAACTTAAGTGCAAACCCGCACCCCTTATTTCACAATGTGAATTAAGCGCGTTTGCGTGCCAACGCCCTGGGCAAAACTGAACTGTCGTCCCAGGCGCTGCCTTGGAACCATTCACCGCCTTCCAAACAGTCTCGCAGCATCGGCAAGGCGTCTTGCCCCCAAAACAACTTGCCGTCCACAGCAATGGTGGGCACGCCAAACACCCCCGCCTGGATCGCTGCATCGGTGGCTTGGCGCAACTGGTTTTTCACCTCATCCGAGTTCGGGTCACGCTCTGGGGCGAGTTGGGCTTGCAAGTCGGCCAAGCGGGTCGGGTCGGCTGCATCCAAACCCTCAGCCCAGACATGGTGCAGCATTTGCTCGCACTGAAATCGGTTGGGCTGGCCTTGGGCATTCAAGGCCGTGGCCAAGCGCAACATGCCCAAGGGGTTGTATGGGTGGCTGGCTGGCATGCGCAAAGCGCACCCCTGCTGTGCGCCCAACCACTGCACATGGCGGTAGGTCCACTCGCGTTTGCCTTCGATCTCTGCCGGACCCAGTTGCCCATGGTGCTGAAGCACCGCGCCAAACAAAATCGGTTGGTAAGTGACCTGGTAACTCAAGCCTTGCAAGGCCTGGGGCAGGGCATGGAAAGCCAGGTGGGCATAGGGACTGATGAAGTCCAGGTAAAAAGTGAGTTGGTGCATTCAAGGGCCTTGTTGGAAATGCTGGTCAATGCGTTCGCCCACCCGCAGCCAAACCTGTCTTTGTTGTGGCGGGCTGTAGGCGGCCCATCGTGCAATGTCTTGCAAGGAGCGCAAACAACCCCAACACTCGTCCACGTCGTCTTTCATGACGCATACCGACATGCAAGGGGACGCACAGCCTTGGTCCGCGGGCGTTTGCTGCACTTGCTGCCAACGCTTGTGCAGCGCATGCCAAGGGGTGGTGGGAAGGGTCATGCCTGAGAGCTTACATGTCCAGGCGCAACAAGGGTGCGCCTTCGTTGACTTGGTCGCCGGGTGCGTACAGCAACTCGGCCACGGTCCCTGCTGCAGGCGCGGCCACGGTGTGTTCCATCTTCATGGCTTCCATCACGGCCAATGCTTGACCTGGGGTGACTTGGTCGCCGACTTTGACCGCAAAGGACAACAACTTGCCAGGCATGGGCGCAGACAAATTGCCACCCAGGGTCGCATCCGAGGCGGCATGGGCCAAGGGATTGACCCAACT
>CAJBOO010000016.1 GCA_903956845.1 uncultured Burkholderiales bacterium | reverse complement strand
TGGCGTATGGCACGGCCACCGTGCCTGCGGTCGACAAAATCACCGGCCCTGGCAATGCGTATGTGGCTGCGGCCAAACGCCGTGTGTTTGGCACCGTGGGCATCGACATGATCGCGGGGCCTTCTGAAATTTTGGTGCTGGCCGATGGCTCGACCCCGCCCGATTGGGTGGCCATGGATTTGTTCAGCCAGGCCGAGCACGACGAATTGGCGCAAAGCATTTTGCTGTGTCCGGATGCGGCCTACCTGGATGCGGTCCAGGCGTCCATGGACAAGTTGTTGCCCGACATGCCGCGCAAAGACATCATCTTGGCCTCGCTCAACGGCCGTGGGGCCCTGATCCAGACCCGCGACATGCAAGAGGCTTGCGCCATCAGCAACCGCATCGCGCCCGAACACTTGGAGGTGTCGAGCCGCGACCCACACCGTTGGGAGCCATTGCTCAAGCATGCAGGCGCGATTTTCTTGGGTGCTTACACCAGCGAAAGCTTAGGCGACTATTGCGCTGGCCCCAACCACGTGTTGCCTACCTCGGGCACGGCCAGGTTTTCTTCGCCTTTGGGGGTGTATGACTTCCAAAAGCGCAGCAGCTTGATCGAGGTCTCCGAAGCGGGTGCCCAGTCTTTGGGACAGATCGCCTCTGTGTTGGCGCATGGCGAGGGTTTGCAAGCGCATGCCCGAGCCGCGGAAATGCGTTTGAAGACACATTGACGCAACGCATGCATTGAACGCACGTCACAAAAATATTTAGAATTAAATACGTATTTGCATAGACAACCCTGACTGATAAGTGTTACTATATAGTTACTTTATCACCATGGAGCTTATCTCATGCGAAGCTTTCTTACCGTTCTTTTTCTAGCAGTTCAGTGTCTGACGGTCTTGGCGGAGCCCATCACCAATTTGAACCCCCGTTCAGTGGTTGCAGGCAAGGTCATTGGGGGAGATATCCCATCGGGATACCCCAATATGGTTTATTCCATGTGGAATGGGGCTTGGGTTTCCTCGGTGAATTTACCGCCTACGGCACCCAATGGTGCCAAGCTCAACATTGTCATTTATTCCTCATGGCCAACGTTGGTGTTCAACACGAACACGGATATCCCACAAGCGTCGTATAAATTAACCAAGGACACCAGCTTGGGCTTTGAGTATGTCGAGGCCAAAAAACGCTGGGAAGTGATCGTGCCCACAGTAGAAGGTAACAATTCAATGTCACCTTTGCAAATCAACACACCACAAAACGTCATCACACGTGTGCGTTTGTCTGACAGTGCTTGGAACCCGGCAGTTGTTTTGCCACCCAAAGCAGCGGATGGATCGGCAGTGTTGGTTTCATCCAAAGCCACCAAGACAGGAAAGATCGATTCAACCAATTTGCTCTTCCCATACACAACATCCCTCGGAAAAGACAGTGATTACGCCTTCATATTCAATGCAAGCTTGGGCAAATGGCTATTACTCACATCCCCTGAGACCCTCCTCACATTGAATGACTTGAATGAAGGATCAGATATCCCCACCCCCCGAACTGCTATGACACGGTTGACGTTGGAGCCGGGATCGAAAGCCGGCCTGGTCCGATTGCCAGCCTCAGGTAACCAACGGGACCGCATCATCATCAAGTCACAAGCCGATACCCGATCAAACATCAGCATTTTGAATGACACGAGCAAAGGCACGATGACCATTGGCAAGGGTGAAACCTACGAATTCATGTGGGACGATAACCTGAAGTCATGGCAGGTTTTGCAAGCGCCAGTCACCCGACTCAAAGCGGTCAATTATGCGGACCAAGCATTGCCAACGACGACCACGACCATGACGATCGTCGAGGCATGGGACGGTAATTGGGCAAGCGCTGTCAATCTGCCTAATCAGGCGACCACCCATGACCGAGTGGTTGTCAAATCATCAGCGCCTAATTCCATGGTGGTCATGGGTGTTGGTATGAGTCAGCAAACGATCAGCAACGGCGAGGAGGTCGTGTTTGTCTTCAACGCTTCCAAAGCTTGGGAGCGTGAAACTTCCACGATTCGGGTATTGATGACCATGGGACAGGGTTTGGTCAATAAATTGGGTCTGTCTGCCGCTCAGTTACGACAAATGGAGTCACTGAGAATAACCAATGAAACACTGTCGAATTCTGGTAACAAATTCAGACTTCAGTTGGCTTCGTTACTGACCGTTCCCGATTTTGGTAAGGACTTGAATACCGCCATCTACCACGCAAGAAGCAATTCACTGATACAAGGAGAAAGAAACCGCGTGGCTGCAGATGCGGTTTATTACGAAGGCATTGAAGCTGGTTGTGGTCTGGCATATGTGCTCCCGAAACCAAACAGCTACAGCATGATGTCAGCTGGTTCACTCAACTGTGGAACGGTCATCATGAGGCACGAATTGGCTGGACATAACATGGGGCTCAATCATGGAAATGGTTTTTACCCCACCGCCATGAGTGGCAATCGCATGCCCTATTTCGCCACGCCTTTCAGATTCTCGTCGACACTGTTGCCAATCAGTTACAAAGCTTATCTACCTGATGAGGTCAATCTCATGGATAAAAATGCGCCTGCCGTGGCGAAATTCAGATGATCAACCCGGCTTTCAAGCGCCTGACGGTATGTTCGATTGGTGCTGTCTTTCTTTTCGCGCTTTTCAGCCTTGTTTGGCCAAACTTTGATTGGCCTCAGTCAATGGTGCGCTTAAGCCAAAGAACATTCAGCAAGGCGATGGGTGATGTCACTGAAAGCGTTTTCCCTCCCAATGCTTTAGGCTTTGTTTCCGAGAAGCTTATCCACGAGCATGTGTCTCAAGACATCACCAAGCTCTTGATGACACGTCAATCAGCGCTTGGGCCGGTGTTTTCATCCGGGCAAGAAATTGAGCGAGCGAGAGAACAAACATGGCTGTTCAGCCCAGAAAGAACAAGACAATCTGTTCTGGATTCCCCCTTGGCAACTGAGCGACGCCTTGAGGATGATCGCTTATGGATCGATTACGACATGAAAATCCTGGGTGCCCGTGTTGAAGGGGATGCCTTCATGATCCATTTGCCTGGTTTTCAAGCTGTCAAGGCTGTCATTGAATCAGTGGAAATAGCCAATGGCCAGTACCGCTGGCAGGGCCGTGTCGAAGATGTTTCTTTCCCTGGGCGTTTCAGCATCAGCCAATCATTTGGCGATCAGTATGCAGTGGGCTCAATCACGACGGGACAGCATGAGTTTCTTTTAGAGGCCAAGTCTGGGCTGGGTTGGATCACTCAATCTGGCAATGAATTCTTTCTGCCTCCCAATGGCAAAGACACCATTGAAGACGAAACCGAACCCTTACAAAACCCATAGGAAGCAGGTACAAGGATCTTGGGCTCAAAAAAGGCGACCGTCCCCGGCGCAACAAGGCGCGCCTCTCAAACCGAGGCTATGAGCGAGGACGGTCTGAAACCAAAACTTGTTTCCCCCGCCCAAAGAGAATCGGGCGCAAGTTGGGTTTCTTGAGTCCCGGAAAAAAATGCTTGTCAGTCAGTGGCCAACCCACTTGAAAGCATCCACTTCTCAGCTCAGTGGCTGACCTGCAGCACATGGCTCTTGATGCTGCCCTCGGACACATTCACCAATTGCCATAAACGCTGGTGGTAGGCCGCCACACTGGGGCGGTGGGCAACCGACACCAAGGCACCGCCTTGGCGGATCACCATCAGCAGCAAGCGCTCGTAAATCACCTTTTCAGACGCCTCGTCCAAGGCACTGGTGGCTTCATCGGCAAACACCCAGCTGGGTTGCTTCAAAAACACCCGCGCCATCGCCAAACGCTGGGCTTCGCCGCCAGACAGTTGCTGACTCCATTGCCCCACCTGGTCGAGTTGTGAACACAGATTGGGCAACAAGGCCTGCACCAGGGCTTGCTGCATTTGCTCGTCGGTGAAGGTGTTGACCGCACTGGGGTAGCTCAAGGCATTGCGCAAACTCCCCTCTGGGAAATAAGGCCGTTGCGGAATGAACACCGCGTTGGGCGGCAAACGGATGGCGTCCGAGATCGCCAAGGGTTGGTGCTGCGCATCCCAACCGCGCACATACGGCCAAATGCCCGCCAGCACACGCAGCAGCGTGGACTTGCCACTGCCCGACGGACCTCGGATCAACACCGAGTCACCAGCGCGCACTTGCAGCACCACGTCGTCGAGCAAGACCGTGCGGTCGGGCAAGGTGATGGTCAAGGCGGAGGTTTTGAGTTCAGTGGCCGCTGGGCTGTCGTCGCTTTGGGGTTGCACCACGGCAAACGAAATCGCGCGCAGGGTTTCCATCTGTGTGAGGAACACGCTCAAACGCTGCGTGGTGGCCGACCAAGTGGCCAAGCGGCTGTAGTTGTTCACGATCCAGCTCAGTGACTCTTGGACCTGACCAAAAGCCGACGAAATTTGCATCAGCTCACCGAGTTGGATGGTGCCTGCAAAGTAGCGCGGTGCAGCCACCAAGATCGGGAACACCACCGCTGCCTGGCCATAGGCCGAGCTGAACCAGGTGTAGCGCTTTTGCACCTTGAGCAACTGCATGAAGTTGCCGACCACGCCTTTGAAACGCTTTTGCAGGGACTGGTTTTCAAATTCGGCGCCTCGGTCCATGGCGATGGCTTCGCTGTATTCACGGATGCGCATCAAGTGGTGCCGAAAATTCGCTTCCAAGCGTTGCTGCGCGAAGTTGAGGGGCGCCATGCGGCGGCCAATGAAATGCCCCAGGATGCTGCCAAGAAACGCATACAAGAGCGCCATCCACACCATGAAGCCGGAGAGAACGTACTCCGTGCCTTGCCAAGCAAAGCTGAAGCCGCCTGACAAGCCCCACAAAATGCCCACAAAGCTGCCCAAAGTGACCAAGGCGTCAAGCAAACCCAGGCTCAAACCGACGGTGTCCGAGGTGAATAGCTGGATGTCTTCTTGAATCCGTTGGTCGGGGTTGTCCGAGCCGGTCATGCTTTCGTGGTGTTGCAGCGACTGGCGCAATTCGATTTGGTAAAAAATTTGGTGCGTGGTCCAGCGCTGCAAATAGTCCTGGGTCATCCATGCACGCCATCGAATTTCCAGCAGCTGGGTCAGGTAAAAACGGTAGACCGCCACCACAATGAAAGCGCCCGCGAGCATGGCGAACATCTTGAGTTGCTCCCAGAATACGGGTTCATCGCGGTTTTGCAGCGCGTCGTAAAACACCCGGTTCCAGTCGTTCAAAAGCACCAGCACATAAACCATGCCCAGGTTCAGGGCAATGCAAGCCAACAGCAGGGCGCGTGCCGACCAGCGTTGCTCGGAGCGGAAATAGGGCAGGGACAACCACCAGACATTGCGCAAATGCAAGCGGGTTTTTTGCCACATGGCAAGAAAGGGATTGAACAAACGCATGAAGGCTCAGTCTGTGGAGGGCAGGGGGGTATTTTG
The DNA here is from genome assembly GCA_903956845.1 of uncultured Burkholderiales bacterium. Lineage (GTDB taxonomy): Bacteria > Pseudomonadota > Gammaproteobacteria > Burkholderiales > Burkholderiaceae_C > Limnohabitans. The sequence goes on along the minus strand of CAJBOO010000016.1, from coordinate 9,893 downwards.
CACCCCGCTGGCCACATGCCCGGCGGGCACATGGCGGGCGGCGGACTCGATGTGCCCGGTCTGGTCATCGAAGAAAAAATCAGGCTCGAATTCTTTCAAAAACTCACCCTTGGCCAAGCCGCCCAAGAACATGGCCTCGTCCACCTGGATCTTCCACTGCATGAGGGTGCGAATGGCGCGTTCATGCGCTGGCGCGCTGCGTGCGGTGACCAAGGCGGTACGGATGCGGATGGCCGAGGTGCCCTCGGCTTGCAGGCGGTGCAAGGCTTCGAGCAAAGGCTTGAAGGGCCCGGCCGACAGCGGTTGGCTGGCTTTGTCTTTCTCGTGTTGTTGAAACGCGTTCAGGCCTTGCGACTGGAACACCCGCTCGGCTTCGTCGCTGAACAACACGGCATCACCGTCAAAGGCAATGCGCACCTCGTGCGGATGCGCCTCGGACGCATGGGCCGAGTGCGGGTAGACCTGCGCGGCAGGCACGCCCGCGTCCAACGCGGCGCGCACATCGCTCAGGTGGGCAGACAAAAACAAATTCGCGTTCAAGGGCTTGAGGTAGCGCCAAGGCGGTTGTCCTCGGGTGAAGGAGCCGCGCTGGATGTCCAAGCCGTAGTGTTGGGCCGAGCGAAACACCCGCATGCCGCTCACCGGGTCGTTGCGCGACAAGATCACCACTTCCACACGGGCATCGTTGGGGCGGTTGAAAGCCAGCAGTTTTTTGACCAAGGAAAACGCCACGCCCGGTTTGGCAGGTTCTTCCAGCCGAGCCAACTGCAAGTCCATGTAGGCGCGGTCATCGGTTTGCTCGAAGACTTGGTTCTCTTCCTCGAAATCGAACAAGGCGCGAGAGGAAATCGCCACCACCAATTTGCCTTGCAAGGTGCTTGCCATGGGTGCTTTCAGCGAACGAACTGGTTGAGTTGGATGATCGGCAGCATCACGGCCAGCACGATCAACATGACCACCACTCCCATGACCACGATCAACAGGGGTTCGAGGAGGGTGGCGAGTTGCATGGCGCGGCGTTGGACTTCGTTGCCCAAGTGGTCGGCGGCGTGTTGCAGCATTTGGGGCAATTGCCCGGTTTGCTCGCCTAAACGGGCAAACATGGCGAGCAAACCTGGCAGTCGTTTGTTGTGTGCCAAGGCACTCGCCAAGGGTGCGCCTTCGCGCACCTGCTCCAGGGCTTGCAAGGCGTGTTCACGCAGCGCCATGTTGGTGAGGGTTTGGGCGGCGGTTTGCAAGGCTTTGAGCATTGGCACACCTGCGCCAACCAGCAAGGCCAAGGTGCTGGCAAAGCGCGCCGCGTTGTAGCCCAGGCTCAAGCGCCCCAGCAATGGCAAGCGCAACCAAGCCGCGTCAAACTGTTGACGAAACAGGGGCTGGCGCAAGGCCAAGCGCAGCACCAGGGCGGCCACAGCCAACAGGATGAAGGCCCACAACCACAGCGCTTGCACCGCTTGGCTGATGGCGAGCATGGCCACCGTCAACCAAGGCAGGCTTCGCTGGGTGCTGGTGAACACCTGGGCGACTTGCGGCACCACATAAGCCAATAAAAACAACACGATCAACAGCGCCACGGCACTCACGATGGCGGGGTACAAAGAAGCGGCCAAGAGCTTGCTGCACATGGTGTGCGCCACTTCCATGTCATTGGCCAGTTGTTGCAGCACCGCACCCAGGCGACCGCTTTGCTCGCCCGAACCGATGACGGCCACAAACAAATCATCGAATTCACGCGGGTGCATGGCCAAGGCTTGGGCCAGGGGTGCGCCCGCGTTCACCTCGGCACGCAACTGTGCCACCAGGTCGCGTTGCGCGGGGGTGGCGGCTTCTTCACTGAGGGCGGTCAGGCAACGCTCGAGTGGCAAACCTGCCGCCACCAGGCTGGCGAGTTGGCGTGTCCACACCACCAGGTCGGTGCGACTGAACACGCGTGCTTGCCACAGCACGATGTCTCCGGCCCGTTCGGGTTTGACCGTCACGGCTTGCAAGGCGACGGGCAGCAGGCCTTGGGCGCGCAGTAGGTTGCGCGCAGCCCGCTCGCTGTCGGCTTCGATCACACCAGCTTCGGCACGGCCTTGGGGGTTCAGCGCTTCATAGGTGTAGGCGGGCATGGGGCACTCAGTCGCGGGTCACCCGCACCAACTCTTCTAAGGTGGTCACGCCGCTGTCCACCAAGCGTTGGCCGTCTTCGCGCAAGGAGCGCATGCCCTGGCGCTGGGCGGTGTCACGCAACTGGGCTTCGCTGGCCTTGTCGTGCACCAAGGCCTTGATCTGGTCATTGGTGGTGAGCAACTCGAAGATGCCGGTGCGGCCTTGGTAACCGGTTTGGCCACAAGCAGCACAGCCCGCGCCTTGGCAAGCGTTGCAGCGTTTGCGCACCAGGCGTTGGGCCAAGACACCAAGCAAAGACGAGCTGAGCAAAAACGGCTCGACGCCCATGTCGGTCAAGCGGGTGACCGCGCTGACCGCGTCGTTGGTGTGCAGCGTGGCCAAGACCAAGTGGCCGGTCAGCGAGGCTTGGATGGCGATTTGCGCGGTCTCAAAGTCGCGGATCTCACCGATCATGATGATGTCGGGGTCTTGCCGCAAGATGGCACGCAAAGCTTTGGCGAAGTCCAAATCGATTTTGGGATTGACCTGGGTTTGGCCGATGCCTGCCAGTTCGTACTCGATCGGGTCTTCCACCGTCATGATGTTGAAGCGGGCGGAGTCGAGCTGTTGCAAAGCCGCGTACAGCGTGGTGGTTTTGCCCGAGCCCGTGGGGCCGGTGACCAGCACGATGCCATGGGGCTGTGCCAACAACTGGTTAAAGCCTGTCAAGGTTTCGCCTTGCATGCCCACTGCTTGCAGGGTGAGGCGGCTCTCGCTCTTGTCGAGCAAACGCAGCACCGCGCGTTCGCCGTGGGCACTGGGCAGGGTCGACACCCGCACGTCGATGGCGCGTTGACCCAAACGCAATGAAATGCGCCCGTCTTGCGGCAAACGCTTTTCAGCGATGTCCAGGTCGGCCATGATCTTCAGGCGAGAAATCAATGCGGCGTGCAAAGCGCGGTTGGGGCTGACCACTTCGCGCAAAGTGCCGTCGATGCGAAATCGCACGCTCGAGTGCCGCTCATAGGGCTCGATGTGGATGTCGCTGGCGCCGTCACGTGCGGCTTGCATCAGCAAAGCGTTGAGCATGCGGATGATGGGCGCGTCGGCCGAGGCTTCGAGCAAATCTTCGACCGCTGGCAGGTCTTGCATCATGCGGGCCAAATCCGCTTCGCCCTCGACCTCGCTCATCACCAGGGCGGCGCTGGACTCGGCACCGGCATAGCTTGCGCTGATGCGCTGCACCAAGGTGTGGCTGTCGACATGGGCAAAGCGGTTGACCGCGTGGACACGCAACACCTCGCTCCAAGGCCCTGCTGCCGGTGCATCGGTGTGCCAAAGCGTGAGGCTTTGCCCATCGTCCTCCAGCAGCAGCTGGTGGGTGCGGGCGAATGCGTAGGGCAGGGGGTGACGCATGGGTTATTTCACCGGTGCGGCCACGGGCGCATTCGCATCAGGCTTGGCAACGGGCGGGGGCATGGGTGGCAGCACCTGGTCGTTGGGGATGGGCAGCATCGGTGTCTCGGGCTTGTCGGCGGCTTGTTGCAGGCCTTGCATGTCTTGGTAACGCCCGCTGGTGAGCACCTCGGTGCTGGCGTCGTCGCGCACCACCACGGGACGCAAGAAGATCATCAGATTGGTTTTGCTGCGGCTGCGGCTTTCATTGCGAAACAAATTGCCAAAGAAAGGCAAGTCACCCAAGCCAGGCACCTGTTGGCGGTTGTCGGTGTAGTTGTCCGAGAGCAAACCGCCCAAGACCACCACGCTGCCATCGGCGACCAGGATGTTGGACTCGATCGAGCGCTTGTTGGTGATCAGGCCATCCGTGAGTTTTTTCGAGGTGTCCACGCTAGACACCTCTTGGTAGATGGTGAGCTTGATGGTGCCGGTGTCGCTGATTTGGGGTTTGACTTTCAAGGTCAAGCCCACGTCTTTGCGCTCAACCGTTTGAAACGGGTTGACCGAGCCATTGCTGGAGTTGTTGTTGGTGTATTGACCCGTGACAAAAGGCACGTTTTGACCGACCACGATCTTGGCCTCTTCGTTGTCCAGGGTGAGCAACGATGGGCGCGACAAGATGTTGCTGCCGCCGGTGGTTTGCAAAAAATTGGCCAAGGACGTCATGAGGTACTTGCCATCGACTTGCCTGGCTGTGCCGAGGTTCAGACCTTGCGAAACGGCACCCGTGCTGGGGTTGCTGCTGAGCGTGAGCAAGTTGCTGTTGGCGAAATTCGTGCCCAGCAAACCGATGGTCTTGTTGCTGCTGCCCATCACGTTTTGCCATTGGATGCCAAATTGCGATTCTTTCGCCGAATCGACTTCCACGATCAGGCTTTCCACCAACACCTGGGCGCGGCGTTGGTCCAGCGAATCGATCACGGCGCGCAATTGGCGGTACTGCGGCTCGGGCGCGGTGATGATCAGCGAGTTGGTGGCCGTGTCGGCTTGGATTTGACCGCCGGTGGTGGGCATGTTCGAGGCCGCCGCAGTGCTGCTGGAGGTGTTGGCTGAAGGCGCGGTGCTGGTCACCCCCAAGGAGGCGATGCCGCCAGCGTTGGACGACAGCGCTGCGCGCAAGGTGTTGGCGAGTTTGGTGGCGTCGGCGTTTTTCAAATACACCACGTGGATGTTGCCGCTGGCGAGTTCGCTGCCCGCGCGGTCGAGTTTATCGACCAGGCTGCGCACCTGCGCTTGGCGGGCTGGGTTGGCGGAGCGGACGATGATGGCGTTGCTGCGCGGTTCGGCCAGGATGGTGGTTTTGTAGGCGTTTTCTGAGCTGCCACCGGCCGCAGGTGCCACACCAGGGGCGCTGTTGCTCTCGACCAAGCGGTTGAGCAAATTCGCCATGTCGCTGGCGATCGCGTGTTGCAGGGGGATGACCTCGAGGTCGGTGGCGGTGGCCACGTCCAGCGAGGCGATGATTTTGCCCAAGCGTTGCAGGTTGTCGGCGTAGTCGGTGATGACCAGGGCGTTGCTGCCGGGGTTCACGTTGATGGTGTTATTTGGGCTGATCAAAGGGCGCAACACGGCCACCAGGTTGTTGGCGTTTTCGTGGTTGAGCTTGAAGATTTGCGTCATCACCTGTGCGTTGTTGGGTGTGCCCGTGGCGGCCACCACCGCGTTTTGTCCACCTTGCAGTTTGGCCTCGGCTTCGGGCACCACCTTGAACAGGCCCTGGGTTTCAATCACCGCGAAACCTTGCAGACGCAGCACCGCCAAAAACTGGTTCCAGGCCACCGCGGGTGCCACGGGTTTGTCAGTGCTGAGGGTGATCGTGCCTTTGACGCGCGGATCCACCACCAAGCTGCGCTGGGTCAAACCCGCCAAGGTGCGGGCCACGGCTTCGATCTCGGCATTCACAAAGTTCAAGGTGATCGGAGCACCTGCACGGGTGTTTTGCGCCATGGCGCAGGGTGCGCCCAAGCCCAGGCAGGCGGCCAGCAGCCAAGTCAGTGTGGTGTGTCGGTTCAACATGTCCTCATCCCCATCTCAATACGGTTGTGTTGCCACTGCGCTGCCCCAGCACACCCAGCAAATTGCGCAAAGCGCTGTCGTTGTCACTTTCTGCACGGGCCATGCCCTCGAAACGGAACCCCTGTGGTCGCCATACCCCTGTGCCTTGCAAACGCAGTTTGCCTTGCTGGGTGGTCAACTGCACCGTGGGGGTGTCACCTCCTTGCCATTGCAAGGTGTAGGTACCCAAGGGTTGCACGGTCGACAAAGCCGAGGCCATGTCTTTCAATTCGAGCTGCGCTTGGCCAGTGAATTGTCCCTGTTGGCCTTGCCAGGTCCACAGCAAGCCTTGGCTGCGCAAATGCATTTGGCCAGTCAAACCCATGGTGTTCCATGGCGCGCCCAGCCCTGCCAACCATTGTGCAGGCCAAACACTGCGGCCAGGTGACACGCGCAACTCAAACCCCGCCAGGCTGGGTGCCACAGCCAGCTCCATGGCCTCGGGTGTGCTGCCCGCGACCCGCAGCTGCAAGACCATGCTGGCGTTCCACTGGGGCGACAAGCGCCAGTGCAAACGCTCTGGCAAGGCCAGGGCGTCTTGTCCGCCTGCACCGCTGGTCAACACCCATTGCGCGTGGCCACGCCAGACGGTGCCTTGGGCGTCACGCAATTGCACCCGACCTCGGCTGGCTGTTTCCACGCCGTCCGCTAACCAACGCGCAGGTGCAAACAGCAACACGCCCAAGCACAGGCCCACGCCCACACCCCAGCGCATGCCGCGTTGGCCCAGCTTGAGGGTGTCAGGGTGTGGCATGGGTCAGGGGCCTGTTGGCAAGGTCAACACCAATTGGCCTTCCCACCCGCTGTCGCGGTGCTGCCAATGGGCGGATTGCACCAGCGTTTGGGCTTGGTGGCGTGATTGCATGACCAGCTCAGCCAAGGCATGCGGCCCGAGATGTTTGAATTCCATCAACACTTGCTGGCCTTGACGGACGAACTTGACCGTGGGGCCAGCCGAGACGGCCAAGCGCTGCAACAACTGTGCTGCCTGTTCCGGTGAAACCCGGGGAGCCGTGCGCAACAGAAGGGCTTGTTGTTGCAAGGCTTGCATGTCACTGTGAAGTTGCGTCAAGCGTTCACGCTGCGCCGCGCTGCCTGACACCACTTGCCAGGCAGGGGACACGGCCCAGGCCCAGACCCACCATACCAAGAGCAAAGCGGCTGCCCATTGGATGCCGGTTTGCTCACGTGGGCTGCGCTGGGACAGCCACATTTGCCAGGCTTTCATCATCGTTTGGCCTCCGCACGCAAAATGCCTTGCTGGCCTTCGCTGCGCCATTGGTAGCCCAGGGCAGACCAAGGCACTTGCGACAGGGCTTGCAAGTCTGCAGCGGTCAATTCACCCATTCGGAGCTCACCGGCGCGGTAATCGATGTTGTTGGGAATGCGGTTGTCAGGCCAATGGGCGGACACAGCTTGCAGCATCGCATCCAGGTCTTGGGGTTGCGGCAAGCCCGCGTCTTGCTGTAAAGCCTGAACCTCACGGCGCATTTGCGCAGGGGCATCGACCACCACGCTCACCTTGGGAAAGCTGTCTTTGAGCATGCGCGTGAGTTCGGCTTGTTGCATCGCGATCAGGCTTTGCTCTCGCCATGCCCAAGCGTTCAGGCCAACGAGTTGCACCACGAGCAAGGCCAACAGGCCACGCCGCGCGGATTGCCATGCCATGCCATGCCAGAGCACGCGCCAGGTTTGTTGCAGCCAACGTTGGCCGCGCACGCGGCTGTTGTGTGCCCATTCGCCTTGCGCCAAGTCCCAGCTGCTTTGGACGGCGCGAAGGCAGCGTTGTTCAGCACTTTGCAAGCGAGGGTCCAAGTGGCTCCAGCGCTGCGCTTGGTCGGCCATGCTTGGCTCGGCCCAGACGCTGTCGGGCAAGGCCCCAGCCACACTGGCCGCGACCGAGGGCTGGGCGGGCAAGCGCCACACCGTCTCACCTTGGCACAGCAGCACTTGCAAGTTGCCGTTGTCATTCAACAAATGCAGTTCAGGGGGAACGCTGGGGGAGAGTTCGGGAACGATGCGTTGCACCTGAATGCCTGCGGCTTGCAAGGGGGCCAACGCTTGGCGCAACCAAGCTTTGGCGCACACCGCCACGGTCACAGGGCCGCCTTGTCGAATGGCCAGCGCAGCGTCGGGCGCGAGCACGCAATGCAGGTCTTTCGTGTCTTGCAGCAACTGTTCTTCGAGCAGGTTGGGCAAGACCGCAGACAAGCGAGAACCGATGCCAGGTGGCAAGGTCACCCGGTGCCAGGAAATGACCTGCCAAGGCACCACCGCCACCACCTCGTTCGCGCCTTTGGGCAACTGGCCGGCGGCGGCTTGTCCGCTGCCAGACACGGCTTGGCCTGTTGAACTCAAAATGAATTCAAAGTTCGTACTCGGCTGGGGTGACAAGGGGAGGATCAGCATGGCAGCTCGATTGTAGTTAGACACCCCGGTTCGCTGTGCAGGGCTCGGCGTTCACGCCAAACCGACTTGGTTTGCACCCCGTCACGCACCACCAGGCTGCGCTCGAGCACCGTGGTGTTGTCTTGGCGGATCTGCCCCACCACTTCAAAAAAGCGGGTCGACAGGCCGTGGCGGTTGTCGTTGACGGCTGCTGCGTCCGCGCCCAGGCGACTGCGCAGGTCGGTCATGTTGTCCCATGGTTGTTGGTTTCGCTCTTTCACCAGGGACTGGGCCCGGGACATGTTCAGGCTGTGCACGCTGGCATACAGCACCTCGGCGCTGGCCGTGTTGAGGTTCACGGTGCTGCCACTGGGCAACACCGTCAGATAAGGGGCAAGTCGGGCCAGGCTGGACGGGCTCACTCCCAGCCATGCCAATTGCTCAAAGCGCTGGGGCAACAAAGGCGCTTGTGGGGCTGGGGTGGGTTGCGCCGCGGCCTGCCAGGCAGCTGTCCAAGCCTGCAAGTCTGTCAAAGGCAGGCCCAGTACTTGGTAGAGCCGCTCCAGGCTTTTCATTTCGGCAGTTTGCAACTGGCCCTCCACCACCAAATTACCCAGGTTCAAGCGCGATTGCATGTCGGTGATGCGCCCCGACAAAAACACCTGCTGCGCCAAACCATCGGTGACGGTCAAACTGCCGCCAGGTGCCGCTGCCAAAAAATCTGACAAACGCGCTTCGCGCAAAGGGGTGGCCCAAGGCTCGGCCAGGTGGTCGGTGGTGCTGGTGCGGGCATCCTCGCGCAACACCACCCGCGCCCAGTCATGCGCCCCGGCCAGCAGCCAATGGGCTTGCTGTGCATCACGCTCAGCGCTCTCCACGCCCAGCGTTCGCCATTGCTGCCACAGGGCGGCAGAGGCCAGCACCGCGACCAAGGCCACGGTGAGCAAGGCCATCAACAAGGCTGCCCCTTGTTGTCGCTGGGTGTGCAACGGGTGGTTCATGAGCGAGCGGGGTTGAACCCTGGTCGCACCCAATCCAGGGTGATCTTGCCGGTGTCGATCGGCTGGGGTGCCTCGAGGTCGAGCAGCAAGCGCACCCCATCGGGCGATTTTTGGGAAACCAGGTTGTTGGAACCATCGCTGCTGAGTGGATTGGTCCAGGCGTTTTCACGGAAGTAAAAAAGCTGCCAGCTGTGCGCCTGCATGAGCCGGGTTTCTTGGCGGCGTGAGTCGGCGCTGGGGTTTTGTCCCCATTGCTGAGCCATGCCCCAAGCCTGGCTCAGGCTGGCGCGGCTGAAGCAAGGTGAGGACTGCCAGCGCCACCAATGGCCGTCGCGTACCGTCCACGCCACCACCTGCATGCCGCTGTCTTGGCCTTGCGGCAGCGGTGTGCCGTTGCGTCGCAACACGCGCAGCACCCGGCCATCCCAGGCGATGGCGCTGTCATTGAACAGACCCGGCTGGGCTTGCATGCCATCCAAATCGGCACGCCACTGCGACAGGCTGGTTTGGGCCATCGCGACTTTGTCAATGCGCGACTGGGTGGCGTCCCGGGTGCGCACCATGGTGTCCAGGCCGCGCCAACTCAACACGCCCAGCACGGCCATCAAAGCCAGGGCAATCAGCAGTTCGACCAAGGTGAAGCCTTGTTGTCGCATGTCAGTAGCGACTCAACAAACTGGTCACCCGCAACAAGGGCGAAGCACCCTGCAAGACCTGCGCATCCACCCGTCGAAACGAAGGGTTGGGCGTGGCCGCTACGGTGATCACCAGCCGCATGTCCAAGCTGGCTTGGGGACAAGCCAGGTTTTGTTCGCCCACGTTGGACAGCTGAGTCGACATGCGCAATTGCGCCAGGGCGTTGTCGGCACACACTTGCGCCAACAACACCTGCCACTGGCG
>CAJBOO010000015.1 GCA_903956845.1 uncultured Burkholderiales bacterium | reverse complement strand
TATTTTTCATATAACGAAATATCTTTGTGTTTGCTGATGCCTCGTCAAGTGCCTGAATGATTGGATCAAGGGTGAATTATTTATAAATATCTATGTAAGTCACTGAATTCGTTGAGAAAATTTTATATTCTTATATAAGACATAAGATGCTTTTAAACTCTTATATAAGACATAGAATGGTGTCCACACAGTCTGAACAGCTGTCCTCATTTGCAACTTCACTGGAGTCAAGACATGTCTAAAGCACCCATCAGCCGCGCACAGCAAATCGCCGATTTAGAAAAAGATTGGGCAACCAATCCTCGCTGGAAGGGCGTCAAGCGCGGCTATTCCGCCGCTGACGTGGTGCGTCTGCGTGGCAGCATGCCCATCGAACACACGCTGGCCAAACGTGGCGCAGAAAAATTGTGGGAAAAGGTCAATGGCGGCGCCAAAAAAGGCTACGTCAACGCTTTTGGTGCCATCACGGCTGGTCAGGCCATGCAACAAGCCAAAGCAGGTTTAGAAGCCGTTTACCTCTCTGGGTGGCAAGTTGCTGCGGATGGGAACACGTCTGAGACCATGTACCCTGATCAGTCTCTGTACGCATACGACTCGGTGCCTACGATGGTGCGACGCATCAACAACACCTTTAAGCGCGCAGATGAGATCCAGTGGGGCCGTGGTATTGAGCCAGGTCACAAAGAGTTCATCGACTACTTCTTGCCAATCGTTGCAGATGCTGAAGCAGGCTTTGGCGGCGTTCTGAATGCATTTGAATTGATGAAAAACATGATTGCATCTGGTGCGGCTGGTGTTCACTTCGAAGACCAATTGGCGGCTGTTAAAAAATGCGGCCACATGGGCGGTAAAGTTTTGGTGCCTACACAAGAAGCCTGCGAAAAATTGATCGCTGCTCGCTTCGCTGCTGACGTCATGGGTGTCTCCACCATTGTGTTGGCCCGCACGGACGCCGAAGCTGCCAACTTGATCACTTCTGACCATGATGCCAATGACAAGCCATTTCTGACGGGTGAGCGCACCCAAGAAGGTTTCTTCCGTGTGAAAAATGGTCTCGAGCAATCGATCAGCCGCGGCATTGCTTATGCACCCTATGCCGATTTGGTGTGGTGTGAAACAGGCGTACCCGACATTGGTTTTGCCCGCGAGTTTGCACAAGCTGTCCACGCTGCCTGTCCAGGCAAATTGTTGTCCTACAACTGCTCGCCTTCTTTCAACTGGAAGAAAAACCTCAATGACAAACAAATCGCATCTTTCCAAGAAGATTTGTCTGCCTTGGGTTACAAATACCAATTCATTACCTTGGCTGGTATCCACATCAACTGGTACAACACCTTCCAATTTGCCAATGCGTATGCCAACGGCGAAGGCATGAAGCACTACGTCAACATGGTGCAAGAGCCTGAATTCGCCGCACGTGACAAGGGTTACACCTTTGTCTCTCACCAACAAGAGGTGGGTGCGGGCTACTTTGATGACGTCACGACGGTCATTCAAGGCGGCTCATCATCTGTCAAAGCCTTGACCGGTTCTACAGAAGAAGAGCAATTCCATTGAAACGGATTGGGCTGACACCGAGGGCGTAAAATGCGTCCTCGGCGTTTAAGTCTCCTACCTAAGCGCGGCCTTTGCCGCGCTTTTTTCATTCTTCATCATGGTTCAGATCACACTTCCAGACGGCTCATTGCGTGAATACCCCGGTCCCGTGAGCGTGGCAGATGTCGCGCTTTCGATTGGGGCCGGCCTTGCCAAAGCAGCCTTGGCTGGTAAGTTGGATGGGCATCTGGTTGACACGAGTCACACCATCACACGCAATGCATCGTTGGCCATCGTCACGGCCAAAGAGGCAGACGGTCTTGAAGTCATTCGACATTCCACCGCCCATTTGCTTGCCTATGCGGTGAAATCCTTGTTTCCCAAGGCGCAAGTCACCATCGGCCCTGTGATTGAAAACGGTTTCTATTACGACTTTTCGTTTGAGAGACCTTTCACCCCTGAAGACTTGGTCGCGATAGAGAAGCGCATGTCTGAGTTGGCCCAAAAAGACGAGCCTGTCGTGCGCAGGGTGCTGCCCCGTGACGACGCCGTTCATCATTTCAAAGCATTGGGTGAAAACTACAAGGCCGAGATCATCTCAAGCATTCCCAGCGGAGAAGATGTCAGCTTGTACAGAGAAGGAGAGTTTGAAGATCTTTGTCGCGGCCCTCATGTGCCCAGCACTGGCAAACTCAAGCATTTCAAGTTGATGAAGGTTGCTGGGGCCTATTGGCGAGGCGACAGCAAGAACGAAATGCTGCAACGCATTTACGGGACCGCCTGGGCCACCAAAGAAGAATTACAGCAATACCTCACGCAATTGGAAGAAGCTGAAAAGCGGGACCACCGCAAGCTGGGACGTGAGTTAGATTTGTTTCACATCGATGAACATTCGCCTGGCACCGTGTTTTGGCACCCCAAGGGTTGGACGCTGTGGCAAGAAGTGGAGCAATACATGCGACAGGTATACCGCCAAAACGGTTACCAAGAGGTCAAGGCTCCTCAAATCTTGGACCAGGGTTTGTGGGAAAAAACCGGGCACTGGGACAAATACCGCGAAAACATGTTTGTCACCGAGTCTGAAAAACGGGACTTCGCGCTCAAGCCCATGAATTGCCCTGGGCACATCATCATTTACAACCAAGGCATTAAAAGCTACCGCGATCTGCCATTGCGTTTTGGCGAGTTTGGTCAATGTCACCGCAATGAACCATCGGGTGGCCTGCACGGCATCATGCGCGTGCGTGCTTTCACGCAAGACGACGGACATATTTTTTGCACCGAGTCTCAAATCCAATCGGAAGTGATTGCCTTCACTACCTTGCTTCAAAAAGTCTACAAAGACTTTGGGTTCCAAGACATCATTTACAAGCTTTCCACCAGACCCGAGAAGCGAATTGGCTCCGAAGAAAGCTGGGACAGTGCGGAGAACGCATTGGCCGAGGGTTTGAAGGCATCAGGCTGTCAATTTGAATATTTGCCGGGTGAGGGCGCTTTTTACGGCCCCAAGATTGAATACACACTCAAAGATGCGATTGGCCGCGAATGGCAATGCGGCACGATCCAAGTGGATCCGAACATGCCTGAGCGCCTGGATGCCGCGTATGTGGGTGAAGATGGGGTTCGCCACCGACCCATCATGCTCCATCGTGCCATCGTAGGCAGTCTGGAGCGATTCATCGGCATTTTGATCGAGCAACACGCCGGTGCGCTGCCTGTTTGGCTGGCTCCCGTTCAGGTGGCGGTGCTCAATATCACTGATTCGCAGTCAGATTACGTGCTTGATGTGGTCAAAAAGCTGAAAAATCAAGGGTTTAGGGTGGTCCAGGACCTCAGAAACGAAAAGATCACGTATAAAATACGCGAGCAGTCAATGCAAAAGTTGCCGTATATCCTGGTCATGGGTGACAAGGAGAAGGCAGCCGGTACCGTCGCAGTGCGCGCCCGAGGCAATGTTGATCTTGGGGTCATGCCACTCGAAGCTTTCTTCCACAAGTTAGCCTCTGACATTGCAAACAAGCACTGAATCTCAGTGATGGCTTGCAAGACGGTGTTTTCTGTCGTCACTGACAGTTATTTTTTGAAGGATTGAACCATCGCTACTGAATTTCGCGATCGCCGACAACGCGAGGAACGCAAACACCGCCTGAACCGGGAAATCATGGCCCCCGAAGTCCGCGTGAGCGGCCCAAACAATGAAGCCATAGGCGTGCTCAGTCTTGCTGAAGCCCTGCGAATGGCAGGTGAACTCGATGTCGATTTGGTTGAAATTTCACCAACAGCTGTGCCTCCCGTCTGCAGGCTGATGGATTATGGAAAATTCAAGTACCAAGAGCAAAAGAAAGCAGCGGAAGCCAAGTCCAAGCAAAAAGTCATTGAGGTCAAGGAAATCAAATTCCGCCCAGGCACGGATGATGGCGACTACAACATCAAATTGCGTAACATCAAACGCTTTTTGGATGAAGGCGACAAATGCAAAATCACGCTGCGTTTTCGCGGTCGTGAGATCACCCACCAAGAAATTGGCATGGCGTTGTTGCAAAGAATTCGGGATGAACTGGCTGACCTGATTGTGGTTGAGCAGTTTCCAAAGTTAGAAGGCCGGCAAATGATCATGATGATCGCGCCAGGCAAGAAGAAAACGGGTAGCGTAGCCAAACCCGCGGCAGAAGTTGCGCAAGCAACGACTGCTTAAAAGGCCACGCAAAAAAGTGTCTCGGGGCCAACAAGTCTGCGTCAGGTTCGCAGCGCCTCACGAGCACAAACTAATAGGAGCATTCACATGCCCAAAATGAAGACCAAGAGCAGCGCTAAAAAGCGTTTTCGCGTTCGTCCAGGTGGCACCGTCAAGCGCGGTCAAGCCTTCAAACGCCACATCCTGACCAAGAAAACCACCAAGAACAAACGTCACTTGCGTGGTCCCACAGGTGTGCATGAAACCAATATGGGTCACATGGCGCAAATGCTGCCCATGGCTGGCCTGTAATCAACGGACGAACAAGGAGAACTTCACATGCCTCGCGTAAAACGTGGTGTTACGGCTCGCGCCAGACACAAAAAAGTACTAGCCCTTGCAAAAGGTTTCCGTGGTCGCCGCGGTAATGTTTACAGGATCGCCAAAGAAGCGGTGATGAAAGCGGGGCAATATGCCTACCGCGATCGTCGCGCTAAAAAACGTGTGTTCCGTCAACTCTGGATTGCGCGTATCAATGCAGCAGCCCGTGAGTTTGGTCTGACATACAGCCAGTTCGCCAATGGATTGCGCAAAGCATCCATCGAAATCGACCGCAAAATGCTAGCCGATTTGGCTGTGCACGACAAGGCAGCCTTTGGCCATATCGTTGACCAAGTCAAGGCGCGTTTAGCAGCTTGAGCAGGTCAATGGCCTGTGCCTTGAGGTGCAGGCCAGCGAGTTGATCCCGAGGGATTGAGGCTGATTCAAGCTTCAATCCCTTCTTCATTTGTAACCACGAGACGACATGAACGAGCTTGATTCTTTGGTTCAACAAGCCCAAGACTTGTTTGCCAATTGCCATTCACCGGTCGAATTGGAAAACGCCAAGGCCCCATTTTTGGGTAAAGCTGGGCGTATTTCTGAGTTGATGAAAGGCTTGGCCACACTCGACATCGATGCCAAAAAAAGCCAAGGTGCGGTCATCAATTCGGCCAAGCAAGCGATTGAAGCCGCCCTGAACGAGCGTCGCCAAGCACTCAGCGAAGCCGAACTGGCTACCCAACTCCAGGCAGAAGCTTTGGATGTCACCTTGCCCAGCATGCAGCGTGCCCCAGGCGGTTTGCATCCCGTGAGTTTGAGTCTTGAGCGCATCGAGATGATTTTCACGTCCATGGGTTTTGACGTCGCTCAAGGCCCTGAGATTGAAACAGACTGGTTCAATTTCACTGCGCTCAATACGCCGCAAGACCATCCTGCCAGATCCATGCATGACACCTTCTATGTTGAAGGGGGTCATTTGTTGCGCACACATACCAGCCCCATGCAAATCCGCCATGCCATGGCGCATGTGCAGCAATACCAATCGCGTTTAGATGCCGGCCAAGACATGCCTGAAATCAGGGTCATCGCCCCTGGGCGGACGTACCGTGTTGACAGCGATGCCACCCATTCACCCATGTTTCACCAATGTGAGGGTTTATGGATTGGTGAAAACATCAGTTTCAAAGACTTGAAAGTGGTGTTCACAGATTTTTGCAAAACCTTTTTTGAGAACGATGATTTGGTTTTGCGCTTCAGACCCAGCTTTTTCCCTTTCACCGAACCCAGCGCCGAAATTGACATCCAGTTCCCCAGCGGGCCCTTGGCGGGTCGGTGGTTGGAAGTCGCAGGCTCAGGTCAGGTTCATCCCAACGTGGTGAAAAACATGGGCCTTGATCCCGAGCGATTCATCGGTTTTGCATTTGGCATGGGTCCCGATCGGCTCACCATGCTGCGGTATGGCGCTGATGGCGTCTTTATCGGTTCTGGAATCTTCAAATCAGGAAATC
>CAJBOO010000014.1 GCA_903956845.1 uncultured Burkholderiales bacterium | reverse complement strand
TCGCTGCTGGCACGCGCCAACTCGGACGCACCCACCAAGGTGCCCACGCTCAATTGGTGGGCTTGCGCTGGCGACAAACCCATGCGCACGCCCGCAGCCACCATCGCTTCGATCACATAAAACACATAAGCCGGGCCCGAGCCAGACACCGCGGTCACCGCGTCCAGCAGGTCTTCACGGGCCACCCAAATGGATTGGCCCACCGCTGACAACAAGGCTTCCACCTGCTGGCGTTCCTCTGCCAACACAGCGCCACGTGCAAACAAGCCGGTTTGGCCCAAACCGACCAAGGCGGGTGTGTTGGGCATGGCACGCACCACGCGTTGGCTACCCAGCCACTGGGCGATGCTGTCGCTGCGGATGCCTGCGGCCACGCTCAGGTGCAGCGCCTTGGCAAACAGGCCATGGACGGGCTGGGCCACTTCCTTGAACAACTGCGGTTTGATCGCCCAGACCACGAGTTGTGCGCCAGACAAGCTGCTGTCGGCGCTGGCCACGGCATGCACGCCCAAGGTGTCGTGCAGGTGTTGGCGGGCCGTCTCAAGGGGCTCGACCACATGGATGGACGCCGCAGAGACGCCTTGCTTGCGCAAGCCCGTGATCAAGGCGGTGGCCATGTTGCCGCCACCAATGAACACGATGGGCAGCAATGAAGTGGGGGTGGCGGTCATGGATACATCCTGTGCGTGGCTTGTGAAATCAGCCGCTGATTGTCATGCCAATTGCCAAGACCGCTCGCTGGGCACTTGCCCTGCACCCATGGTGGGCTGCAGGTGGGGCAAGCGGGTCAGGCTGCGACGGTTTGGCGCACCGCTTTTTCCCAATGCGCCATCAGCGACTGGGCTTGGTCGCGAGACATCTGTGGCTCAAAACGCCGCTGCACCCGCCAATGCTGTGCAAGTTCTTCCGGGCTTTGGTAAATGCCTGCGCTCAAGCCCGCCAAATAAGCCGCGCCCAGCGCCGTGGTTTCAATCACTTCGGGGCGCAAGACCGGGATGCCCAGCACATCGGCTTGGAACTGCATGAGCAAATCGTTCACGCATGCGCCACCGTCGACCCGCAACTCGGTCACGGGTTGAGCCGCATCGCGGTTCATGGCTTGCAGCAAGGCGGTGCTTTGGAAGGCGATGCTCTCCAGGGCCGCCCGTGCAATGTGCGCCATGGTGGTGCCGCGCGACAAACCGACCATCGCACCCCGCGCGTCGGCTTGCCAATAGGGGGCGCCTAAACCGGTGAAGGCGGGCACCAAGACCACGCCACCCGAGTCGGGCACGCTTTCGGCCAGTGATTGCACGTCGGCGCTTTTGTCAAAAGCGCGCAGGCCATCGCGCAGCCACTGCACCACCGCGCCGCCAATGAACACGCTGCCTTCCAAAGCGAAAGCAGGTGTGGCGTCGGCTTGCGCCGCGCTGGTGGTGATCAAACCGTTGTGGCTGGTTTGAAACTGACCGCCGGTGTGCATCAGCATGAAGCAGCCCGTGCCGTAGGTGTTTTTGGCTTGGCCCGCGCTGAAACACGCTTGTCCAAACAAGGCGCTTTGCTGGTCGCCTGCCACCCCGCCAATGGGCAGGGCCGCGCCCAGCCACTGCGCTTGGGTTTGGCCAAAGGCGCTGGCAGAGGGGTGCACTTGGGGCAACACGGAGGCCGGGATGTCCAGCAGCTTGAGCAAGGCCTCATCCCATTGGTTGGTGTGGATGTTGAAGAGCATGGTGCGAGCTGCGTTGCTGACATCGGTGGCATGCACCTGGCCGCCAGTCAGGTTCCACATCAGCCAACTGTCGACCGTGCCAAAGGCCAATTCACCCCGCTCAGCCATGTCGCGTGCGCCCGCCACGTGGTTCAAGATCCACTGCAACTTGGTGGCCGAGAAATACGCGTCGATCAAGAGGCCGGTTGATTGCTGCACCATGGGGGCGGCTCCGGCTTCGCGCAAGCGCAGGCACTCGGGCTCGGCACGGCGGTCTTGCCAAACGATGGCGTTGTAAATAGCTTGACCGGTGTCGCGCCGCCACACCACCGTGGTTTCGCGTTGGTTGGTGATGCCCAGCGAGGCCACTTGGCTGGCGCTGATGCCCGCTTGTTGCAAGGCTTGGCGGGCGGTGGCGAGTTGGCTGGTCCAGATCTCTTGGGGGTCGTGTTCGACCCAGCCGGGGTGGGGGTAGATCTGGCGAAATTCTTGTTGGGCGACAGCCAACATGCTGCCATCGGGCTTGAACACGATGCTGCGAGAGCTGGAGGTGCCTTGGTCGAGGGCCAGGATATAGGTCATGGGTCTTGCTGTGCGGTCGGGAAGGGATCAGCTCACCAGCGACAACGCAGGTGGCGGTTTGCTTTCATCGGCCACGGTGCATTCCACGCCCGACTGCTCCAACAAATGGGCAAAGCTGTCGGGTGGCGGCGCATCGGTGAACAAATGGTCGATGTGCGAGAGGTGGGCCAGCTCCACCATGGCGGGGCGATTGAACTTGGTGCTGTCAGCGGCCAGCCACACCTGGCGCGAGTGCTCAATGATCGCTTTGGCCACCTTGACCTCGCGGTAATCGAAGTCGCGCATCGTGCCGTCGCCCTCGATGCCGCTGATACCAATCAGGCCGATGTCCACCTTGAACTGGCGGATGAAGTCCACCGCCGCCTCGCCCACGATGCCGCGGTCCACGCCGCGCACCACGCCGCCGGTGACGATCACCTCGCAGTCTGGGTTGTCGCTCAAAATTTGAGCCACATTCAGGTTGTTGGTGATCACCCGCAGGCCGCGGTGCTGGCGCAATTCACGCGCCACGGCTTCCATGGTGGTGCCGATGTTCATGATCAGCGAGCAGCCATGCGGCACACAGGCCGCGATGGCTTTGGCGATGCGGGTTTTGCCGTCCAAGGACAAGGCCTGTCGCTGGCGGTAGGCGATGTTTTCGGTGGTGGAGCTGGGCATGCGCACCCCGCCGTGAAAGCGCGACAGCAAGCCTGCTTCGGCCAGGCGCTGCACGTCTCGCCTGACGGTTTGCAAGGTGACCGAGAACGTATCGGCTAAGAACTCGATGGAGGCCGAGCCATGGGCCTGGACCAGGTCAAGGAGCTGTGTTTGGCGCGGATTCGGGGTCATGGGGGGCTTGGACATCAGGGTTAACGGCAACCATAAGCGATCTTCAACAGGCACCAACTTAGGGAAAATACCGAATCAATAAAAACAAATACGAACAAGAATGCGAAAAGAAAAGAAAACCCACCCTCCCTGATGTCCTTGAAACTCGAACAAATCAGCCAAACCGTTGCCGCCCAGGTGCACCTGTACCCCTTGGACATGGCGCTCGCACCGAACGCGGTCACGGTCTTGCTGGGCGCGACCCAGGCGGGCAAAACCAGCCTGATGCGCTTGATGGCGGGGTTGGACCTGCCCACCACGGGGCGGGTGTGGGTCGATGGCCAAGACGTGACTGGCGTGCCGGTGCGTGAACGCAATGTGTCCATGGTGTATCAGCAGTTCATCAACTACCCTTCGATGACGGTGTACGACAACATCGCCTCGCCCCTGCGCTTGCGCGGCGACAGTGACATCGACGCCCAAGTGCAGGCCATGGCCAAGCGCCTGCGCATCGACCCGTTTTTAAAACGCTTGCCCGCCGAACTCTCGGGGGGCCAACAGCAGCGGGTGGCCTTGGCGCGGGCCTTGGCCAAGCGTGCACCCCTCATGTTTTTGGACGAGCCCTTGGTCAACCTGGACTACAAGCTGCGTGAAGAATTGCGCGAGGACCTGACCCAGTTGTTTGAAGCCGGCAGCGGCACCGTGGTCTATGCCACGACCGAGCCCAGCGAAGCTTTGCTCTTGGGCGGCTACACCGCGGTCATGCACCAAGGCCGGGTATTGCAGTACGGCCCGACCCTGGAGGTGTTTCGCCAACCGCAGTCGCTCGAGGTGGCCCGCGCTTTCAGCGACCCACCGATCAATGTCTTGCAGGCCTCACCCCATGCGGGCGCGTGGCGACTGGCCAATGGCAGCGCCTTGAGCCTGAGCGGCGTGGCCGCCGATGCCGGGCCTTTGCAAATCGGTTTGCGTGCCTCGGTGCTGCGCACCCAAGCCCAAGCAGGCGACATGGGTCTGATGGGTCGCGTGCAATTGGCCGAGATCTCCGGCACTGACACCTTTGTGCACCTGGACTGTGGCGGCATCGAGTTGGTGATGCAGCAAACCGGCGTGCATGTGCATGACATTGGGCAATCCATGACCGTTTCGGTGAATGAACAAGACGCCTATGTGTTTGACTTGGCCGGCGGCTTGTTGCGTGCACCCTTGAACCTCCACCGGGGAGGTCACTGACATGGTGGCCCGCATCGACCTCGACCTGGCCCACGCCTACGGCCCCAACCCACAGCAAGACAGTGACTACGCCTTGCTGCCCTTGCAAATGACGTTCCAGGCCGGCGGCGCTTATGCCTTGCTAGGCCCGTCGGGCTGCGGCAAAACCACCATGCTCAACCTCATCTCAGGCTTGGTCAAACCTTCGCATGGGCAGGTGCGCTTCAATGGCGATGACGTGACCGACAAAAGCCCGCAGCAGCGCAACATCGCACAGGTGTTTCAGTTTCCGGTCATCTATGACACCATGACCGTGGCTGACAACCTGGCGTTTCCCCTGCGCAACCGCCGCATGCCCGAGGCGCAAATCCGCGAGCGGGTGGGGCAGATCGCCGAAATGCTCGAACTCAATGGTCAACTCAATCAGCGCGCTGCCGGTTTGTCGGCAGATGCCAAACAAAAAATCTCGCTCGGGCGTGGCTTGGTGCGCCCCGACGTGGCGGCGATATTGTTTGACGAACCGCTCACCGTCATCGACCCGCACTTGAAGTGGCAGCTGCGTCGCAAGCTCAAGCAAGTGCACCAAGAGTTCAAGCACACCCTGATTTACGTCACCCACGACCAGGTCGAGGCGCTCACTTTTGCGCAAGAGGTGGTGGTGATGACGCGTGGGCGCGCCGTGCAGGTGGGCAGTGCCGAGGCCTTGTTTGAGCGCCCCGCCCATACCTTTGTGGGTCATTTCATTGGTTCGCCCGGCATGAATTTTTTGCCAGCCCTTGTGCAAGGCGAGCAGTTGCACATCGGTGAACATCGACTGGGCTTGTCAGCCAGCATGGCACAAAAAATCGCTGGCGCGGACCGTTTGAAGGTGGGTATTCGCCCCGAATACCTGGGCCTGCATGACCAAGCAACCGAGGGTTGTTTGCCAGCGCGGGTGCTGCGTTGGCAAGACCTGGGCACCAGCGGCTTGCTCACCACCGAGTGTGCCGGCGAAGTGCTGCGGGTACGCATGGCCACCAGCAGCGCTGCGCCACCGTTGGCTGGGCAAACCGTGTATTTGCAAGTGCTGGGCCCCCACACTTGCTTTTACAACGACGAGGAGCTGGTGGCATGAAACCCGTCAATCAAAAAGCCTGGTTGCTGATCTTGCCGGTGCTGGTGTGTGTGGCGTTTTCGGCCATCTTGCCGCTCATGACCGTGGTCAATTACTCGGTGCAAGACATCATCTCGCCCGAGCGCCGCGTGTTTGTGGGCACCGAATGGTTTGCGGCGGTGATGCGCGACCAAGATCTGCACGAAGCGCTGTGGCGGCAAATCCTGTTTTCCTTGGCCGTGTTGTTGGTGGAAATTCCTTTGGGCATTGCCTTGGCGCTGTCCATGCCCGCCAAAGGCTGGCAAGCCTCGGTCACCTTGGTGCTGATCGCTTTGTCCTTGCTGATTCCTTGGAACGTGGTGGGCACGATTTGGCAAATTTATGGCCGAGCAGACATTGGCCTGCTGGGTGCCACACTGCAAGCCTTGGGGGTGGATTACAACTACACCGGCAACGCGCTCGACGCTTGGCTGACCGTCTTGGTGATGGACATTTGGCACTGGACGCCCTTGGTGGCATTGCTGGGTTTCGCGGGCTTGCGCAGCATCCCTGACGCGTATTACCAGGCCGCCCAAGTCGATGGCGCGTCCAAGTTCGCGGTGTTTCGCTACATCCAACTGCCCAAGTTGCGCGGCGTGTTGATGATCGCGGTGCTGTTGCGCTTCATGGACAGCTTCATGATTTACACCGAGCCGTTTGTGCTGACTGGCGGCGGCCCTGGCAACGCCACCACCTTCTTGAGCCAGTACCTGACGCAAAAAGCCGTCGGCCAGTTTGACTTGGGGCCTGCGGCGGCCTTCTCGCTGATTTATTTCCTGATCATTTTGTTGCTGTGCTTCATCCTCTACAACTGGATGCAAAGCGTGGGCACCCAAGCCAAGGAGAGCGAGCATGGATGAGCGCCGCTTCAAAAAGCGCAGCCTGTTCTTGCTGCTCTACATCGTGTTCGCCTTGTTGCCCATCTACTGGATGGTCAACATGAGCTTTCGCACCAACCAAGAAATTTTGTCCAGCTTCAGCCTGTTCCCGGCCAACCCCACCTGGGACAACTACGCCACCATCTTCACCGACGTGTCTTGGTACTCGGGCTACATCAACAGCTTGATCTATGTGGCCATCAACACCGTTATCTCGGTCACGGTGGCCTTGCCTGCGGCCTATGCGTTTTCCCGCTACAGCTTCTTGGGCGACAAGCACGTGTTTTTCTGGTTGCTGACCAACCGCATGACCCCGCCAGCCGTCTTTTTGCTGCCGTTCTTCCAGCTCTACACCACGGTCGGTTTGATGGACACCCACATCGCTGTCGCCATGGCGCATTTGTTGTTCAACGTGCCGTTGGCCGTGTGGATTTTGGAAGGCTTCATGAGCGGCATACCGCGTGAAATCGACGAAACCGCTTACATCGACGGCTACAGCTTTCCCGCGTTTTTCGTCAAGGTGTTTTTGCCGCTGATCAAGGCGGGTGTCGGTGTGACGGCTTTTTTCTGTTTCATGTTCAGTTGGGTCGAGTTGTTGCTGGCGCGCACGCTGACCAGCGTGAACGCCAAGCCGATCGTGGCCACCATGACCCGTACCGTGAGCGCGTCTGGCATGGATTGGGCCACCTTGGCGGCGGCCGGTGTGCTCACCATCGTGCCCGGCGCGATCGTGATTTGGTTTGTGCGGCACTACATCGCCAAAGGCTTTGCCATGGGGCGGGTATGACGCCATACAGGAGCTTTGCAAATGCTTGAGTGGATGGCATGGACCACCCCGGTGGCGGTTTTTTTCACCTGCATCGTGCTGATGTTGATTGGCATGACGGTGTGGGAGCGGCGCGTGCCCACGGTGGCGCGCAAAGGCTTTTTGCCTCTGGTGACCACCCGGGGTGACCGTTTGTTCATTGGCCTGTTGGGTTGTGCTTACCTGCACCTGATGTTTGTCGGCTTGGCTGGCCAGTGGTTGATTTGGTTTGGATTGAGCGAAGAGCCCTCGATTTGGTGGGCCACGTTGGCGAGTGCGGTTTGGTTGGTCTTTGTGATGCGCAAAGGCTAGCCCGACCAAACCATGACACGGTCTGCAACTTCCCCAAGACACGTGTTTTCTCAAAGCAGGGGGAAACTTTTAGGAGACTGGCATGAAATTGAAATACCGTGCAATAGCTTTCGCGGCTTGCGCGCTCGTGCTTGGGCACAGCGCTTGGGCAGGCGAGGCAGAAGCAAAGAAGTGGGTTGACAGCGAGTTCCAACCATCCACCTTGTCCAAAGACAAGCAGATGGCCGAAATGAAGTGGTTCATCGAAGCCGCTAAAAAACTGCAGGCCAAGGGTGTGAAAGAAATCTCTGTGGTGTCCGAGACCATCACCACCCACGAGTACGAATCCAAAACCCTGGCCAAGGCCTTCACCGAAATCACCGGCATCAAGGTCAAGCATGACCTGATCCAAGAAGGTGACGTGGTTGAAAAACTGCAAACGTCCATGCAGTCTGGCAAGTCGATTTACGACGGCTGGATTTCAGACTCTGACCTGATTGGTACCCACTACCGCTACGGCAAGATCATGAACTTGACCGACTACATGTCTGGCGACGGCAAAGAGTGGACCAACCCTGGCCTCGACTTGAAAGACTTCATTGGCACCAGTTTCACCACCGGTCCTGACAAGAAGCTCTACCAATTGCCCGACCAACAGTTCGCCAACCTCTACTGGTTCCGCGCCGACTTGTTCGAGCGCAAAGAAATCAAAGACAAATTCAAGGCCAAGTACGGCTACGACCTGGGTGTGCCACTCAATTGGAGCGCCTATGAAGACATCGCCGAGTTCTTCACCAATGATGTGAAAACCATCGACGGCAAGCCCATCTATGGCCACATGGACTACGGCAAGAAAGATCCCTCCTTGGGCTGGCGTTTCACCGACGCTTGGCTGTCCATGGCTGGCACCGCGGACATTGGCATCCCCAACGGTCGACCCGTTGACGAGTGGGGCATCCGCGCATCTGCCGATGGCTGTAACCCGCAAGGCGCCTCAGTGGCCCGAGGCGGTGCAACCAACTCTCCTGCGGCGGTCTATGCGCTGACCAAGTACGTGGACTGGATGAAGAAATATTCACCCAAAGAAGCCATTGGCATGACCTTTGGTGAAGCCGGTCCGGTGCCTGCGCAAGGCCAGATTGCCCAGCAAATTTTCTGGTACACCGCTTTCACGGCCGACATGACCAAGCCAGGCTTGCCAGTGGTGAACGCCGACGGCACACCCAAGTGGCGCATGGCCCCTGGCCCCAATGGCCCTTACTGGAAACAAGGCATGCAAAACGGTTACCAAGACGTGGGTTCATGGACTTTCTTCAAAGACCATGACGCCAACAAAACCGCTGCAGCCTGGTTGTATGCGCAGTTCGTGACGGCCAAAACCACCTCACTGAAAAAGACCATCGTGGGTTTGACACCGATCCGCGAATCCGACATCCGTTCAGACGCCATGACCAAAATGGCGCCCAAGCTCGGTGGCTTGGTCGAGTTCTACCGCAGCCCTGCGCGTGTGGCTTGGACCCCCACAGGCACCAACGTGCCTGACTACCCCAAGCTGGCACAGTTGTGGTGGAAAAACGTGGCGGTGGCTGTGACCGGTGAGAAAACACCCCAGCAAGCCATGGACAACCTCGCCAATGAAATGGACGACGTGATGGCCCGTTTGGAGCGTGCAGGCATGGCCCGCTGCGCCCCCAAACTCAACCCCAAGGGCGACCCAGCGAAATACCTGAGCGACAAAGCCGCGCCTTGGGCCAAGCTGGCCAATGAGAAGCCAAAAGGCGAAACCATCGCTTACGAAAAGCTGCTCAACGCTTGGAAGGAAGGTCGCGTTCGCTAAAGCCTGACCGGGCGCGTCGCCTGCTTGGCGCGCCCGCTGTCTTGGGGCCTGTGGCTGTGTGGTCGCAGGCCCGTCTTTGGTCAGTCAACCATGACCCGCTCTGAACTTCTCCAACAGTTGGCCCGACCGCATACCTACGACATCGCGGTGATCGGTGGTGGTGCCACTGGCTTGGGCGTGGCCCTGGAGGCCAGCAAGCGTGGCTACTCGGTGGTGTTGCTCGAGTCGCACGACTTCGCCAAAGGCACTTCCTCACGCTCGACCAAACTGGTCCATGGCGGTGTTCGCTATTTAGCCCAAGGCAATGTCAGCCTGGTGCGCGAAGCCTTGCACGAGCGCTCGGTGTTGTTGCACGACGCGCCGCATTTGGCTCAACCCATCCCGTTTGTGATGCCTTCCTACCGCTGGTGGGAAACCGGCTTTTACGGCATCGGTTTGAAACTCTACGATTTTTTAGCGGGCGCCGATGGCCTGGGCCGCACCGAATTTTTAAGCGCCGCCAGTGTGAAAGCGCGCATGCCGGGCCTCAAGGTCCAAGGCTTGCAAGGCGGCGTGCAGTATTGGGATGGACAGTTTGATGACGCCCGATATGCCATCAACCTCGCACGCAGCGCGGCCAAAGCCGGCGCATTGCTGCTCAATTACTGTCCCGTGACTGAACTGCACCACCACGATGGCTTGGTCAAAGGCCTGAGATGCCAAGACCAAGAATCCGGGCAAGGCTTTGACATCCAAGCGGCATGCGTGGTCAACGCCACCGGCGTGTGGGTGGACCAACTGCGCCTGTTAGACGCTCAGCCGACGGGTACCGCGGTCAAGCCGATGCTCGCGCCCAGCCAAGGCGTGCACCTGGTGGTTGACCGCTCTTTTTTGCCTGGTGATCACGCGCTGTTGGTGCCCAAAACCGCCGATGGCCGGGTTTTGTTTGCCGTGCCATGGCTGGGCAAACTCATCTTGGGCACGACCGACACGCCCCGTGAAGACATGCCGCGCGAGCCCTTGCCCTTTGAAGAAGAGGTGAATTTCATCTTGCGTGAGTCGGCCCGTTACCTGTTCAAGCCGCCGCAGCGCTCGGACGTGCGCAGCGTGTGGGTGGGCTTGCGCCCCTTGGTCAAACCGCACCAAGAAGAGGGCGTCAGCACCAAAGGGCTGAGCCGTGAACATTCGGTCAGTGTCAGCCGCAGCGGCCTGGTCACCGTGACCGGCGGCAAGTGGACCACCTACCGCGCCATGGCTGAGGATGTCTTGTCCCAATGCCGCACCAGCCAGCTGATTCCGCCCAGCCGCCTGCCCAACGCCCCACCCGGCTACCTCATCGGTGCTGGGTTGGCGATCAACCCCCACCCGGTCAGCTTGATGGCCCCCCAAGGCCCACACTTATATGGCGATGAGCAAAGCTTGTTGGCCCAACTGCCTGGCGCCGATGTCTGGCTGTTGCCCGGCTTGAGCGAGGCCATGGTGCGGTTTGCCGCGCGCTACGAATACGCCCGCTGCGTCGAAGACGTGCTGGCGAGGCGCTCGCGGCTGTTGTTTTTAGATGCCCAGGCCTCGGTGACCGTGGCCGAGCGGGTGGCGGCCATCTTGCAAGCCGAAGGCTGCACAGAAGTAAAACTTTCAGACTATGTATTGCTCGTCAAACAATACACCTTGACCGCTGCTTAGCCCTCGGCTGTCGGGCTGTAGGCCTCAAAGATGGGCTGTAGGCCTCATGGATGGGCAGGCGGCATGAAATAAATCTCGCGCGGCCCAGAAACTGTGGCACAATAGCGGGCTCTGCTTTTCAAACAGCAGGGGAAACAACGCCCAAACAGACGCGCCGCAAAATGGTTTGCAGCACGGATGACGGGCCCAAGACTGATCGAGTTTTTGAAGCCCATTGGGGGTTTTGAGGCGCGGTACAAGTTGGGAAACAGAAATGATCCAGACAGAATCCAGATTAGAGGTCGCCGACAACACCGGTGCGAAGTCCGTTTTGTGCATCAAGGTGCTCGGCGGTTCCAAGCGTCGCTACGCCAGTGTTGGCGACATCATCAAAGTGAGCATCAAAGAAGCTGCGCCCCGTGGTCGCGTCAAAAAAGGCGAGATCTACAGTGCCGTGGTGGTGCGTACAGCCAAGGGCATTCGCCGCGGCGATGGCTCACTGGTGAAATTCGACAGCAACGCTGCCGTTTTGCTCAATGCCAAATTGGAGCCTATCGGCACCCGCATCTTTGGCCCGGTCACACGCGAACTGCGTACCGAGCGCTTCATGAAGATCGTGTCCTTGGCGCCCGAAGTACTCTGAGGACCAGACCATGAACAAAATCCGCAAAGGCGACGAAGTCATCGTCATCGCAGGCCGCGACAAAGGCAAGCGTGGCAAGGTGAGCTTGCGTCAAGATGATTCGCACCTCGTCGTCGAGGGCATCAACTTGGTGAAAAAACACACCAAGCCCAACCCCATGGCTGGCACCACTGGCGGCATCGTTGAAAAAACCATGCCTATTCACCAGTCCAATGTGGCCATCTACAACGCCACCACCGGCAAAGCCGATCGCGTGGGCATCAAGATCAATACCGATGGTTCGAAGGTTCGCGTCTTCAAATCCAGCGGCGAAGTCATCAAGGCGGCATGAACATGGCACGACTCCAACAACACTATCGTGAAAAAGTGGTCCCTGAGTTGACCACCAAGTTTGGCTACAAATCCCCCATGGAAGTGCCGCGTCTCACCAAAATCACCCTCAACATGGGCGTGAGCGAAGCGGTTGCTGACAAGAAGGTCATGGACCACGCGGTGGGCGACCTGACCAAAATCGCTGGCCAAAAGCCTGTGGTGACCAAAGCCCGCAAGGCGATCGCTGGTTTCAAAATCCGCGAACAGCAGCCCATCGGTTGCATGGTCACTTTGCGCGGCGTGCGCATGTATGAATTCCTCGACCGTTTCGTCACCGTGGCCTTGCCCCGTGTGCGTGACTTCCGCGGTATCTCTGGTCGCGCTTTTGATGGTCGCGGCAACTACAACATCGGTGTGAAAGAGCAAATCATCTTTCCAGAGATCGAGTACGACAAGGTTGACGCCCTGCGCGGCCTCAACATCAGCATCACCACCACGGCCAAGACCGACGATGAGTGCAAAGCACTGCTCGCCGCCTTCCGTTTCCCGTTCAAGAACTGAGGTGCCCTGTGGCTAAAGTAGCTTTGATCGAGCGCGAGCTCAAGCGAGACAAATTGGTCGCCAAGTACGCGAAAAAACACGCGGAACTCAAGGCCATTGCCAACGATTTCAAACGCAGCGACGAAGACCGCGCTGCCGCACGTTTGGGTTTGCAAAAGTTGCCACGCAACGCCAACCCCACGCGTCAACGCAATCGTTGCGAAATCACCGGTCGCCCCCGTGGCACCTTCCGTCAATTTGGTTTGGGTCGCGCCAAGATCCGTGAATTAGCCTTCGCAGGCAACATTCCCGGCATCACCAAGGCCAGCTGGTAAACAGGCAGGAGAAATTCAATATGAGCATGAGTGATCCCATTGCCGACCTGCTGACGCGTATTCGCAATGCGCAGATGGTGGCCAAGCCGACCGTGTCGGTTCCCGCGTCCAAGGTCAAAACGGCCATTGTTCAGGTGTTGAAAGAGGAAGGCTATATCGATGGCTTCCGCGTCAAAACCGAAGATGGCAAATCTGAATTGGAAATCGCCTTGAAATACTACGCAGGCCGCCCTGTGATTGAGCGCATCGAGCGCGTCTCTCGCCCTGGCTTGCGTGTCTATAAAGGCCACGACGCCATTCCCCAAGTCATGAACGGCTTGGGTGTCGCCATCGTCACCACCCCCAAAGGTGTGATGACCGACCGCAAAGCACGCGCCACCGGCGTGGGCGGCGAAGTTCTTTGCTACGTGGCTTAAGGGAGAAACGAACATGTCCCGAGTTGCCAAAATGCCCGTCACTGTCCCCGCAGGTGTGGACGTGACCATGAACGAACAACACATCAGCGTCAAAGGCGCTGGTGGTCAGTTGTCTATCGCTAACAACGCCTTGGTCAAAGTGGTGCGTCAAGCCGACGTCATCACGTTTGAAGCGGCAGATGAATCCCGTGAAGCCAATGCCATGAGTGGCACGCTGCGCCAGTTGGTCAACAACATGGTGGTCGGTGTGACCAAAGGCTTTGAGAAAAAGCTCAACTTGGTTGGCGTGGGTTACAAAGCCGCCGCCCAAGGCGCCAAGCTCAACCTGGCTGTGGGTTACTCACACCCTGTC
>CAJBOO010000013.1 GCA_903956845.1 uncultured Burkholderiales bacterium | reverse complement strand
TCGCGCACCGGTGCGCCGTCTTCGGTGAAGGCCAAACACCACTGCGCGCCCTCGCCCTCGGCAAAACTCTCGTGGCCGCCGTCGGCGAAGCCCTCGCCCTCGAACAAGGGAATGAACGGATCGTGGCTGAGCGTTTGCATCAAATAGTCGCGCAGGCCGCCTTTGTAAAGCCAGGTTTGGCTGTCTTTGGCCCTTTCTTGCACCAGCGTGACGCTCACGCCCGGCATCAACACGGCTTTGCTGCGCAGCAAATGGGTCAGCTCGCCCAAAGGCAGGTTGGGTGACTCGAAATACTTGGCGTCGGGCCAGACCCGCACCACCGTGCCTTGTTTGCGGTCACCGCTCTCGGCTTTGCGGACCTTGAGCTTTTCCACCACATCACCGCCCTGGAACACCAGGTAAGCCACTTGACCGTCGCGGTAGGCGGTGACCTCCATGCGTTTGGCCAAGGCATTGGTCACCGAAACACCCACGCCGTGCAAGCCGCCTGAGAAGCTGTAGGCGCCGCCCTTGCCCTTGTCAAATTTGCCGCCCGCGTGCAGTCGGGTGAAGACCAGCTCGATCACCGGGGCCTTTTCTTCGGGATGCATGCCAAAGGGGATGCCGCGCCCATCGTCCTCAATGCCGATCGAGCCATCGGCGAACAGGGTGACGCTGATCTTTTTGCCAAACCCAGCCAGGGCTTCGTCAGCGGCGTTGTCGATCACCTCTTGGATGATGTGCAGCGGGTTGTCGGTCCGGGTGTACATGCCCGGTCGTTGTTTGACAGGCTCCAGTCCTTTGAGAACCCGGATCGAGCCTTCGGAATAGTCAGATTGTTTGGTTGCCATGGGCCGCGATTGTAGACAGGCTCTGTGACAGTCACTGGATAAATCCACAGCCCTGCTGCCCAAGACCCTCAGACAACCAATGTCGTTACAGTAAAGACATGCAAATGCCCAGCAAAACGCTCCCCCTTTGGCAGGTCTTGGTCTGCGGGGCCCTGATCGTCTCCATGGCCATGGGCATCCGCCACGGGTTTGGCCTGTGGATGCAGCCCATGACCCAAGACCTGGGCTGGGGCCGCGAGGATTTCGCGCTGGCCGTGGGTATCCAAAACATCAGCTGGGGCGTGTTTGGCATCTTTTCCGGCATGCTGGCTGACCGATTCGGGGCTTTTCGGGTGATTGTGACGGGCGGGCTGTTGTATGTCGCGGGTTTGTGGGGCATGGCCCATGCCACGACCACCTGGGGCTTGATGATGACCGCGGGTTTGCTGGTGGGCGCAGCCCAGGCCGGCACCACCTTTGCCGTGGTGTTTGGTGTGATTGGGCGCAACATCCCGGCGGAGAAACGCTCATGGGCCATGGGCGTGGTGTCCTCAGCGGGTTCCTTTGGGCAGTTTGTGATGGTGCCCGCCGCTTCTTATTTGATCAGCCACATCGGCTGGCAACAGGCCCTGGTCCTGCTGGCCACCCTGTTGCTGACGGTTTTCCCTTTGGCCATGGGCTTGCGCGAGCCAGGGTTCGCCACGGGCGCACCGCCCCAACGCCAGCAAAGCATTTGGCATGCCCTGCGCGAAGCCTTTGGCTACCGCAGCTTTCAGTTGTTGATGGCGGGTTATTTTGTGTGCGGCTTCCAGGTGGTGTTCATCGGTGTCCACATGCCCAGCTATTTGAAAGACCAAGGTCTGGAGCCGCATGTGGCCAGCACCGCCTTGGCGCTGATCGGTTTGTTCAATATTTTTGGCACCTATGCCGCCGGCAGCCTGGGGCAAATCTGGCCCAAGCAAAAAATCCTGTCGGGCATTTACTTGGCCCGTGGCCTGTTTGTGATTGGCTTCATCAGTGCGCCCCTCTCGCCCATGTCGGTCTACATCTTCGCCGCGTTGATGGGCTTGTTGTGGCTGTCGACCGTGCCCGTGACCAGCGCCTTGGTGGCGCAAATTTTTGGCGTGGCGCATTTGTCCATGCTCAGCGGTTTCGTGTTTTTG
Organism: uncultured Burkholderiales bacterium; assembly: GCA_903956845.1. Lineage (GTDB taxonomy): Bacteria > Pseudomonadota > Gammaproteobacteria > Burkholderiales > Burkholderiaceae_C > Limnohabitans. The sequence continues at coordinate 12,156 of CAJBOO010000013.1, read as the reverse complement.
AGCCACCAGTTCGGCAGCTTCTTGGGGGTGTGGCTGGGCGGTTGGGTGTATGACCGCACTGGCAGCTATGACCTGGTCTGGTACCTCACCATCGGCTTGAGTTTCTTTGCCATGCTGATCAACCTGCCGATCAACGAACGCGCCATCGAGCGCCAAGCGGTGCCCGCATGAAGACCTTGGTGCTTGCCCTGACCTATGCCCTGGGTGCTTGTTCCTTGATCGGTGTGTTTGCCATGTATTTGCAGCCTGAATTCGTCTTCAACCTGGCCCAGCAAGTGTGGAGTTGTTTTTAAGATGCCCAACATCATCATCACCGGCGCGTCCGACGGTATCGGCGCAGAACTTGCCCGCCAATTGGCCCGCCGCCATGGCCTGCAAGCCATGCTGGTGCTGGCTGCGCGCAACGCCTCGAACTTGCAAGCCGTGGCCGCCGAATGCAATGCCTTGGGAGCACGTACCCTGATCATGCCCACCGATGTCACCGACCAACAGCAATGCCAATACCTGGTCGAAACCACGGTGCGCCAGCTCGGCAGCCTGGACATCTTGATCAACAACGCGGGGGTGTCGGCCCATGCGCTCTTGGAAGATGTGCCTGCCGACAAGCTCTATTGGTATGAAGACCTGATGCGGGTCAACCTGTGGGGCAGCGTTTATTGCACCCATGCGGCCCTGCCCTTCCTGAAAGCCAGCCATGGCCGCATCGTGGCGGTGTCTTCCTTGGCGGGCTTGGTGGGCGTGCCCGGGCGCACGGCCTACAGCGCCAGCAAATTCGCGATGGCTGGTTTTTTTGAAGCCCTGCGTGCCGAGGTGAAAGACGCCGGCGTGAGCGTGACCATCGCCTACCCTGGCGTGGTGCGCACCAACATCCGCTTCCATGGCCTCAATGCCAGCGGCGAATACGCGGGCGTGAGTGGTTTGCGCGAAGACAAAGCCATGAGCACGCAAGAATGTGCCCGGCAAATCATTTACGGCATGGTGCGCCGCCGCCGCGAAGTCGTGATGACCGCACAAGGCAAGATTGCCCGATTCATCAAACTGCTCCTGCCAGGCGTGGTCGAAAAGCTGGCCTTGGCCGCGGTGAAAAAAGAATTCCAGCCCAAAGCCCACTGACCCCTTGCAGACCTTGGCTTTGTGCATCCTGCGACCTCTCTTGAACCCCTCACCCGCATGAACCCTTTGCCCCATGGCGCTGGCGACCCGTCTGATTGGGTTGTGCGCTGGACCCCGCTGATCTCGCCCCACGGACAAGTGCTTGACCTGGCGTGTGGCCACGGTCGTCACATGCGCTGGATGCAGTCGCAAGGCCGGCATTGCCTGGGCGTGGACCGCGACAGCGCGGCCTTGCACACCGCCCAAGCGTTTGGTGAGGTGCTGCTCGCCGATGTGGAAAACCACGCCTGGCCGCTGAGCGCCAGCTTTGACGCGGTGGTGGTCACCAACTACCTTTGGCGGTCTTTGTGGCCGCACATATTGGCCAGCTTGAAGCCCGGCGGCGTGTTGATTTACGAAACCTTCGCGGTGGGCAACGAAACCGTGGGCAAGCCCTCTAACCCGCATTTTTTGTTGCGCCCAGGCGAATTGCTGGCGAGTTGCCAAGGCCTGAGGGTGGTGGCTTTTGAAGACGGGTTTTTGCCCGATCCCGACCGGTTTGTGCAGCGCATCGCCGCGGTCAAACCCCTGGCCGATGCCACAACCCTTGTCGCTTTCCCCTTGTCAGCTTGAAGCACTTTCTGGGTCAGCCTCTAAAGCTAGAATCCCTTTCTTTGTCAACCTTTTGACTAAGCTGATTCAATGACACCCATCACTGGAAGCATCGTGGCCTTGGTCACACCGATGTTGGAAGACGGCAGCATCGACTACCCCCATTTGCGTAGCCTGATCGACTGGCACATAGCCGAAGGCACCGATTGCATTGGCGTGGTGGGCACCACCGGCGAGTCACCCACGGTGTCTGTCGAAGAGCATTGCGAGATCATCCGCGTGGCCGTTGAACAAGCCAAGGGGCGCGTGCCCATCATGGCGGGTTGCGGAGCCAACTCCACCGCTGAAGCCATTGAACTGGCCAAATTTGCCAAAGGCGTTGGCGCAGATTGCCAACTGCAAGTGGTTCCCTACTACAACAAGCCCACGCAAGAAGGCCAGTACCTGCATTTCAAAGCCATCGCCGAAGCGGTGGAATTGCCCATGGTGCTCTACAACGTGCCCGGACGCACCGTGGCCGATATGCAGCACGACACGGTCATGCGTTTGGCCCAGATCGACGGCATCATCGGCATCAAAGAAGCCACAGGCAACATTGAACGCGCCCAATGGCTGATCCACGAAGCCCCCACAGGCTTTGGCGTTTACTCTGGCGACGACGGCACCGCTGTGGCCCTGATGCTGTGCGGTGGCCAAGGCAATGTCAGCGTGACCGCCAATGTCGCGCCCAAGCTGATGCACCAGTTGTGCGTGGCGGCGATGGCGGGCAAGGCCCAAGAAGCCATGGCCATCCAGCGCCAACTGCTCAATCTGCACAAACACATGTTCATCGAAGCCAACCCCATCCCCGTGAAATGGGCCGTTGCCCGCATGGGCAAATGCGGTGGCACGTTGCGCTTACCCATGACCCCCTTGTCCAGCCAGCTCGAACCGCTGCTGGAAGCCGCCCTTCGCAAGAATGGCTTGATCTGAACGATGCCTGAAGGACTCAAAGTGATGTCTCACTCGATGTTGGTAGCCGCGCGACACGCCGGTTTGTGGATGGTCTGCGCCACTTTGGCCGCTTGCGGTACCGTGATGGACACCGACAAAGTCAACTACAAATCCCAAACCGACGAACCTGCCAAAGCCGCTTTGGAAGTCCCACCCGACCTGACCAAGGTCAACCCCAATAAGCGCTACGAGATGCCCAACGGCTCATTCAGCGCCAACAAGCAAGACGAGACCAAGCCCGTCACCACCGCAGACAACACCAGCCCTTTGAAGCTGGCCGACATCCAGGTCAAGCGCACGGGCAGTCAGATGTGGCTGGAGATCGCACGTCCTCCCGAAGAACTTTGGCCCCTGGTTCGCGATTTTTGGAAAGAGTCTGGTTTTGTGCTCGTGCGTGAAGAGCAAAAACTCGGTTTGATGGAAACCGACTGGGCTGAAAACCGTGCCAAACTGCCGCAAGACTTCATTCGCCGCAACCTGGGCAAGGTGCTCGACAGCCTCTACTCGACGGGCGAACGCGACAAATTCCGTATCCGCTTAGAACGCACCAGCAACAACAGCACCGAACTCTTTGTCAGCCACCGCGGCATGATCGAGGTCTATGCCGATGCCTTGTCACGCAGCACCAAATGGCAACCCCGCCCGAACGACCCCGAGTTGGAAAAAGAATTCCTACGCCGCATCATGGTCAAACTCGGCCCTGCCAACCCGAACGCCGTCAACGCCTTGGATCAAGCGGCCGTCAACAGTGCGAGCAAATTGATCGACATCGCTGGCAAGCCCGCCGTGTCCTTCAACCAGGGTTTTGACATCACCTGGCGTCGTGTCGGTGTGGCCCTGGACCGCAATGGCTTCACGGTTGAAGACCGCGACCGCAAACAAGGCATGTATTACGTGCGCTTTGTGGACGTGAGCGAAGGCGAGGAAGAAGGCTTCTTCAAGAAATGGTTTGGTCGCTCCAAAGACGCGATGCAAGGCCCGCAGCAATACCGCTTGAAGATCGACAGTGCCAGCAACAGCACGTCCACCATCCAAATCCTCAACTCGGCTGGACAGGCAGACGATTCGCCCAACGCGAAGAAAATTGCCCAATTGCTCGTGTCCGAACTGCAATAAGCACCGGTGCTGCGGTTCAAAAACCTGGGCAGTGGCAGCGCGGGCAACGCGACCCTGGTTGAAGCCCACTGCGGTGCCCAGGTCTCGCGTGTGTTGATCGACTGCGGTCTGAGCGTGCGAGAGTTGAACAAGCGCTTGGTTCAAGCCGACCTGAGCATCGAAGACATTGACGCGGTCTTCATCACCCATGAACACGCCGACCATGTGGGCCATGCCCGTGCCTTCGCCCAGCGAACCGGCGCGCAAGTGTGGATGAGCCGAGGCACAGCCTTGGCATGCGATTTGGACCAATGGGGTTTGGAGAGCGGGCAATTCCAGGTGGCGCGTGATGGACAAGCCATCGAGGTGGGTGCGTTGCAACTCAACCCCTTCACCGTGCCACACGATGCGCGTGAGCCGCTGCAGCTGCGCTGTACCGATGGCGATGTGCATTTGGGGGTGTTGACCGATTTAGGCCACGGCAGTGCCCACGTGGTTCAAGCGCTCAAGGCTTGCAACGCCTTGCTGCTCGAATGCAACCACGATCCTGAGCTGTTGGCCAACTCGAGTTACCCAGGTTTTTTGAAAAAGCGCATCGCTGGACCCCAGGGGCATTTGTCCAACCTCGAATCGGCAGAACTCGCCCGCGCCCTCTTGCATCCCCAACTCAACCTGATCGTGGCCGCGCACCTGAGTGAGCGCAACAACCGACCCGATCTGGCTCAGGCCGTTTTGAGCCAAGCGGCTGGCTGTTCAGCCCAGGAGATCGAGGTCGCCGATCCACTGACCGGCACCGGCTGGTACCAGGTGCACTGAACAGGCCAAAAAAAAGCCACCCGAAGGTGGCATTTTTTGGAAGCAGAAAAAATTACTTCTTCTCGCCAGCAGGTGCAGCAGCAGGAGCTTCAGCGGCAGGAGCAGCAGGAGCGGCAGCAGGAGCAGCGGCAGGAGCTTCAGCAGCAGGAGCGGCAGCAGGAGCTGGTGCTTCTTTTTTGCCACAAGCGACCAAAGCGGCGGCCAACAATGTTGCCAAGAGGAGTGATTTTTTCATGGGGAAATTTCCTTTAAGTGATGCGAAAACGTTTTCAAGGGTTGTCACAATTTTTGACACAAGCCAAACATTGCAACTGAGCCGATGGACTCAAGCTCCTTCAACTCAGCTTCCGATTATAGGTGATTTCCCGTAGCGTGAAAACCTTGCACCAAAAGCGGTCATTGTGGGTGAATCCAACCCGAAGCCATCCAGTCTTTCAACAAGGCTTTGACTGCCTTGGAAGCCTTGGCCGTTTGTGCTGCCTCCAGCCCGCGTTGGTCCGCCAGCTGCCGCAAGCATGTCGCATCCGCGCCCGCGCAACGCCAGCTCTCGCCGTTCATGTACACGTATTCCTCGTCATAGAGCATTTTGCTTTTGCGGTCGAGTTGCACGCCTTTCAAGGCCTTGGCCTCGGCCTGTGCCTCAAACCACACCTGTGACTTGGGCTCGGTCAGGAATTCACCCAAGGCGCAATGCAAGTCCGTGGCACGTTTCACGGCCTCTTCCAGCGATCGACGGGCAAACCGCTGCAAAGCTGGCGGTATCTGGGCTGGATGCTGGGCTGCTTGTTGACCCGGGTCTTGGTACAAAGCTGCATGCTGCTCCGGGCCCATGTCGGCCAAACGCGGCAACAACTCACCCACCAGGCTTTGCGGCGACTCGGCCTTGAAACCAATGGAACAGGTCATGCACTCACCGATGGCCACGCCCTCGTGGGCATAGTGCGGTGGCAAATACAGCATGTCGCCGGGGTCGAGCACAAAGGTCTCGGTGGGCTTGAAGGCTTTCAATATCTTCAAAGGCACATCAGCGCGCAAGCGCAAATCGGTTTGCGGGCTGATGCGCCAGCGGCGTTGCCCATGGGTTTGCAGCAAAAAAACATCGTAGCTGTCAAAGTGCGGGCCAACCCCGCCGCCGTCGCTGGCATAGCTGATCATCAAGTCATCCAGACGAGCGTCAGGCACGAAACGAAAGCGGTCACGCAGATGCGCCAAGGCATCGTGGTGCAAATCCACCCCTTGGACCAGCAAAGTCCAGTCGGGTGTTTTCAGCGCGGGCAAATCACGCGGCTTGAACGGCCCGTGGGCAAACGTCCATTGGTTGCGCCGGATGTCGCCTGTGATCAACCGCGACTCCACCCCTTCTTGACCCGCCAATGCAAACAAGGCTTGGCGACTGAGCAAGGGTAGCCCTTGGGAGACCGCTTGGCGGATCAGCAGCGGCTTTTTCTGCCAGTAGGTGCGCATGAACACATCAGGCGACAGGGTGCCCAAAACGCTGGGCAAGGCTTGTTTTTTCATGCGTTTCTCCAAACTGCGACAATTCTGCCCCATGAACATCACACCTGATTGCGTTGTGGCCCTGACCTGGGTCCTGAAAGACACCCAAGGCGAACTCTTAGATGAGTTGGACGATCCAGTGGAGTTTTATTTGGGCGGTCACGACCTGCTCGACAAAATCCAACAGGCCTTGTTGGACCACCAAGCAGGCGACCAACTCGACCTGCACCTCGAACCGGAAGACGCTTTTGGCGATTTTGATGAAGAACTCATCTTTCTAGAGCCCCGGAGCCTGTTCCCCAGCGACATCGAAGAAGGCATGACCATCGAAGGCCATGCGTTGCCCAAAGATTGCAGTTTGGAGATCCCCAAGGACGTCATCTACACCATCACCGATATTTACCCAGAGCATGTGGTGATCGATGGCAACCATCCGCTGTCGGGCATGGCGCTGCGCATTTCGCTCAAGGTCACGGGTGTGCGCCACGCCACCAGCCAAGAAAAGTCACACGGCAGTTGCGGATCAGGCTTTTTCACCTTGCCCCCTGCGCCCGGGACAGACACCCTGCATTGAGCGGTTCAGCCCCGGCGGGCGGGCGCGGTGGTGTGCATGCGCCAGGGCATGCATTGGGGATTCATTGCTTGCCTGTCGATCCGTAGCCGCCTTCCCCGCGTTCGCTGGGGGCGGTGAAAGCTTGCACCAGGTTGAACTGCGCTTGCACCACAGGCACGATGACCAGTTGGGCGATGCGCTCCATGGGTTCGATCGTGAAAGCCACATCGCTGCGGTTCCAAGCGCTCACCATCAACTGTCCTTGGTAGTCACTGTCGATCAAGCCCACCAAATTGCCCAGCACGATACCGTGTTTATGGCCCAACCCAGAGCGCGGCAAGATGAGCGCGGCAAACGCCGGGTCTTTCAAGTGAATCGCCATGCCGGTGGGCACCAATTGCCAGGCGTTGGGCTGCAGGGTCAGCGGGGCCTCCAAACAGGCACGCAAGTCCAGGCCAGCCGAGCCCGGGGTGGCATAGCTGGGCAATTGATCGGCCAAGCGTGGGTCCATGACTTTCACATCCAACTTCATTTCGGGTCCTTGGGTTTCAGGTGAGGCGGCGAGCGATGTCGGCCACGAGTTGTCTGGCCAAACTGAGTTTCGAGGCGCGGGGCCACTCGGTGCTGCCCTGTGGGTCAATCAGCAACAAGGCGTTCTCATCCGCGCCAAACGTGGCGGGACCGATGTTGCCAACCATCAATGGCACGCCTTTGCGCAATCGCTTGGCTTGGGCTTGGGCTTGCAAGTCTTGGCTCTCGGCGGCAAACCCCACGCAAAACAAAGCACCGCTTTGGGCGCGGGGGCTGGCGGCCAACTCGGCCAGGATGTCGGGGTTTTCCTGCCAAACGACGGTGGGCATATGGCCACTGCCGTCTTTTTTGATCTTTTCCGTGGCAGCTTGGGCAGGCCGCCAATCGGCCACGGCGGCAGTGGCGATGAACAAATCGGCCCGGGGCGCATGGGCCATGACGGCGGCATGCATCTGAAGGGCCGAGCGCACATCGGTGCGCTGCACGCCATTGGGCGTTGGCAAGGCCACCGGCCCGGCCACCAGCGTCACCTGGGCGCCCGCTTCGTGCGCCGCTCTCGCCAGCGCAAAACCCATCTTGCCGCTGGACAAATTGGTGATGCCCCGCACGGGGTCGATGGCTTCAAAGGTCGGCCCCGCGCTGATCAACACCTGTTTGCCTTGCAGCACCTTGGGCTGAAACAAGGCCACAACCTCTTGCAGCAATTCCTCGGGCTCGAGCATGCGCCCATCGCCGGTTTCGCCACAGGCCTGCTCGCCCTGGCCGACCCCCAGCACATGGGCACCGTCGGCGCGCAGCTGAGCCATGTTGCGTTGGGTGGCCGGGTGGGCCCACATCTCGCGGTTCATTGCCGGCGCCAGCACCAGCGGCACGGTGTCCAAAGGCCGGGCCAGGCACATCAGGCTGAGCAGGTCATCGGCCCGACCGTGCAACAGCTTGGCCATGAAGTCAGCGCTGGCGGGGGCCACGATGATGGCATCGGCCTCGCGACTCAGGTTGATGTGCGCCATGTTGTTGGGCTCGCGGGCATCCCATTGCGACACAAAGACCGTGCGGTTGGAGAGGGCCTGCATGGTCACCGGGGTGATGAACTGGGCCGCGGCCTCGGTCATCACCACCTGGACCGTGGCACCTTGTTTGACCAGCGCACGGCAGAATTCGGCGGCTTTGTAGCAGGCGATGCCACCGCTCAAACCCAGCACCAAGTGTTTGTTGGACAAGTCAGTCATGGGGCGCAATGTAGCAGAGCCTATAATTTCGCATTACCACCTCTGGGGAGACGGCCCTCCCATCACGACATGACCAAATTTGTCTTCGTCACAGGCGGTGTGGTGTCTTCCCTGGGCAAGGGAATCGCCGCCGCCTCTCTTGCAGCGATTCTTGAATCGCGGGGCCTCAAAGTCACCCTGATCAAGCTCGACCCCTACATCAACGTGGACCCCGGCACCATGTCTCCCTTTGAGCATGGCGAGGTGTTTGTCACCGAAGATGGCGCCGAGACCGACCTGGACTTGGGTCATTACGAGCGCTTCATCAACACGCGCATGCGCCGCTCGAACAATTTCACCACCGGCCAGATTTACAAAAGCGTGCTCGAAAAAGAACGCCGAGGCGATTACCTGGGTACCACGGTTCAGGTGATTCCGCACATCACCAATGAGATCCAAGACTTTGTCAAACGCGGCGCGGGCTTTGACACGCCTGACGCGGTGGATGTGGCCATCGTTGAAGTCGGCGGCACCGTGGGTGACATCGAATCCCTGCCGTTTTTGGAGGCCGCTCGCCAAATGAGCCTGCGCATGGGCCCCCACAACACCGCTTTCGTGCACTTGAGCTATGTGCCATGGATCGCGGCGGCCGGTGAGCTCAAAACCAAACCCACCCAGCACACCGCCCAAAAATTGCGCGAAATCGGTATCCAGGCTGACGCCTTGCTGTGCCGCGCGGACCGTCCGATTCCGCAAGAAGAGCGCGCCAAAATTTCCCTGTTTTCCAACGTGCCCGAGTGGGGTGTCATCTCCATGTGGGACGTGGACACGATTTACAAGGTGCCGCGCATGTTGCACGAGCAAGGCCTGGACGCCTTGATCTGCGACAAGCTCAAACTCAACACGCCACCCGCCACCTTGAAGCGCTGGGACGACCTGGTGGACGCCTTGGCCCACCCACAACACGAACTCACCATCGCCATGGTGGGCAAATACGTCGACCTGTCAGACAGTTACAAATCGCTCAACGAGGCGCTGCGCCACGCGGGCATCCACAACCATTCGAGGGTGCACATCGAGTACATCGACTCCGAAACCCTGACCACCGACAACGCCAACCAACTCTCGCGCTTTGACGCCATCTTGGTGCCCGGCGGCTTTGGCAAACGTGGCATCGAAGGCAAGATTTGCGCAGCCCGTTATGCCCGCGAGCACAAAGTGCCTTACCTCGGCATCTGTTTGGGCATGCAAATCGCCACCATCGAGTACGCCCGTCATGTGGCCGGCTTGAAGGACGCCAACAGCACCGAGTTCGAGCCCAACAGCCCCAACCCGGTCATCGCCTTGATCACCGAATGGAAAGACGCCGACGGCAGCACCAAACAACGCCATGCCAATTCCGACCTCGGTGGCACCATGCGCTTGGGTGCGCAAACCTCCAACGTGTCCAAGGGCACGCTGGCCCACCACATTTACGGCGACGTGGTGACCGAGCGCCACCGCCACCGCTACGAGGCCAATGTCAATTACCTTGACACCTTGCGCCAAGCCGGTTTGGTCATTTCGGCCCTCACCCAACAAGAGCAACTGACCGAAATCGTCGAGCTGCCCCAAACCGTTCACCCTTGGTATATGGGCGTGCAATTCCACCCCGAGTTCAAGTCCACCCCCTGGGACGGCCACCCGCTCTTCAATGCCTATGTGCATGCCGCATTGGCTTACCAAGTCGACCGCAAGCAACTCAAGGTCGTGGCGTGAAACTCTGCGGCTTCGAGGTCGGGCTGGACCAGCCGTTCTTTTTGATCGCGGGTACCTGCTCGATCGAGGGCCTGGAGATGTCGCTGGACGTGGCCGGCCAGCTCCAAGTCATTTGCCAAGGTTTGGGCATTCCGCTGATTTACAAAGGCTCGTTTGACAAGGCCAACCGCTCGTCTGGCAGCACCCAGCGCGGGGTGGGCATGGACGCTGGTCTGAAGATCCTGGATGAAGTGCGCCGCCAACTCAAGCTTCCCGTGTTGACCGATGTGCATGACGAGTCTCAGGTGAGCACCGTTGCCAGCGTGGTCGATGTGTTGCAAACCCCTGCTTTTTTGTGCCGCCAAACCGATTTCATCCATGCCGTGGCCCGCTCGGGCAAACCGGTGAACATCAAAAAGGGGCAGTTTTTGGCGCCCTGGGACATGAAAAACGTGATTGACAAGGCGCGCAGCGCTGCCCGCGACGCTGGCTTGCCCGAGGACAATTTTTTGGCCTGTGAGCGTGGCGTCAGTTTTGGCTACAACAATCTGGTGGCAGACATGACCAGCCTGGCTGAGATGCGCCACACGGGCGCACCGGTGGTGTTCGATGTGACCCATTCGGTGCAAAAGCCCGGTGGCCAAGGCACGAGCAGCGGTGGCGCACGTGACATGGTGCCAGTGCTGGCACGTGCAGGCGTGGCCGCTGGGGTGGCAGGATTGTTCATGGAGACCCACCCCCACCCGTCGCAAGCCTGGTCGGATGGCCCGAATGCCGTGCCTTTGAAGCACATGAAAGCTTTGCTGGAAACCTTGCAAGCCTTGGACCGCGTGGTCAAGGCCAAGCCCTGGTTGGAGAACGGTTTCTCTGCCTGATTTTTTTGTATCAACCTGCCAAGCCTTGCGGCCTGAGCGCATTACCAACGAGAGAGCGAGAACATGAGCGCAATTGTCGACCTGGTCGGTCGTGAAATTTTGGACAGCCGTGGCAACCCCACGGTGGAATGTGATGTGCTGCTGGAAAGCGGCGTGATGGGCCGCGCGGCCGTGCCTTCTGGCGCCTCCACCGGCTCACGCGAGGCCATCGAGCTGCGCGACGGCGACCCCAACCGCTATTTGGGCAAGGGCGTGATGAAAGCGGTGGAGCACATCAACCACGACATCACCAGCGCGGTGATTGGCCTGGACGCAAGCGAGCAAGCCTTTTTGGACCACACCTTGATCGATTTGGACCGCACCGACACCAAAGCCCGCTTGGGGGCCAACGCCATCTTGGCGGTGTCCATGGCGGTGGCCCGCGCGGCTGCCGAAGAATCGGGTTTGCCGCTGTACCGCTATTTCGGCGGCATGGGTCGCATGCAAATGCCCGTGCCCATGATGAACGTGGTCAATGGTGGCGCGCACGCCAACAACAACCTCGACCTGCAAGAGTTGATGATCATTCCGGTGGGAGCCCCCACCTTCCGCGAAGCGGTGCGTTATGGCGCGGAAGTCTTCCACGCCCTGAAAAAAATCATGAGCGACAAAGGCATGAGCATTGCTGTGGGTGACGAAGGCGGTTTTGCGCCCAACGTGCCCAGCCATGAAGCGGCCATCCAAATGATCTTGGACGCGATCGACAAAGCCGGCTTCACCGCTGGCGAGCAAATCGTGTTGGGCCTGGACTGCGCGGCCAGCGAGTTTTACAAAGACGGTCTGTACCACTTGGATGGCGAGGGCCTGAAGTTGGATGCAGGACAGTGGACCGACATGTTGGCGACTTGGGCAGACAAGTACCCCATCATCAGCATCGAAGACGGCATGGCCGAAGGTGACTGGGACGGTTGGAAAACACTCACCGACCGCTTGGGAAAAAAAGTGCAATTGGTCGGCGATGATTTGTTCGTGACCAACACCAAGATCTTGCAAGAAGGCATCGACAAAGGCGTGGCCAATTCGATCCTGATCAAGATCAACCAAATCGGCACCCTGACCGAAACCTTTGAAGCCATCGAGATGGCCAAACGTGCCGGCTACACCGCGG
>CAJBOO010000012.1 GCA_903956845.1 uncultured Burkholderiales bacterium | reverse complement strand
GCGCCCATGTTTTGCAACTTGTCTTTGAGTTCGATTTCTTTGGCCACGGACACACCGTCCTTGGTCACGGTGGGGGCGCCGAATGAGCGCTCGAGCACCACGTTACGGCCTTTGGGGCCCAGGGTCACTTTGACCGCGTTGGCCAAAATGTTCACGCCTTCAACCATGCGTGCGCGGGCTTCGCCGCCGAAGATTACGTCTTTTGCTGCCATGTTATGACTCCAGAAAATTCAATGAAATAAAACGTGTTGTGAGTGATGTCAAACCACCAGGGTTTGCTGGACAGGCGCTGATAGGCGCCGTCTCTTTATTTCTCGACAACAGCGAACAGGTCTTCTTCTTTCATGACCAACAGTTCGTCGCCATCGACTTTGACGGTTTGGCCGCTGTATTTGCCGAACAACACGCGGTCGCCCACTTTCACGCCCAAGGCTTTGACTTCGCCCTTGTCGTTGGTTTTGCCTGGGCCGACGGCCAGGATTTCGCCTTGATCAGGTTTTTCAGCAGCGTTGTCAGGGATGACGATGCCGGAGGCGGTTTTGGTTTCGCTTTCGATGCGTTTGACGATCACGCGATCGTGCAAAGGACGAAGTTTCATGGGTTCTCCTAGGGGGATCATTAATCAATGTATGCACGGTTGTGCATGGTCCATCACGGAACGACACAGGGTGTTAGCACTCGCCGTCCTCGACTGCTAATGATAAGGGTAAATCCGCTGATTTCAAGTCTCCAGGGTTGAATAAGCCCTGAAAAGAGTACTTATCAGTTCATTGCCACGGCGGTGCCCTGGCTGAAACCTTGGTGGATGAACGCAAAGCCGCTTAACCCGTTCTGAATCACCGGCCCTGCCAGCTGCACTTTTTGCAGCTTGCCGGTTTTTTCGGCATGCCAAACTCTAAAATAGTATGAATGTACTCATCTTCAAGGTTGATTTGGCCTGCGTTAGAAGGTCCGCGCCTCCAGAGCGTTGCGCAGACCTTGGCTGGGTGGGCGCAAGATCCAACCCGACCTGCATTCACCCAATGTGCATCGGGTGAACCGAAACTAAGCATCACCTACGCCCAGTTGCATGAGAGGGCAAAGTCGATAGCCCACACCTTGGGCAAACGCACACAGGCAGGCGACAGGGTGTTGCTGTGGTATCCAAACGGATTGGCATTCATTGAAGCTTTTTGGGGCTGTTTGTACGCGGGTGTGGTGGCGGTACCCGCTGCTTACCCGGATGCCTTGAGCCACATCCCCCGAGCGCTGCCACGCTTGTTGACCATCTTTCAAGATGCGGGCGCTGCTTGCATCCTGACCAGCGAAAGCGTTTTGGCGAGCCACACGGGTGTCACGAACCTGGACGCTTTGCAACACCTGAACCACAGGTTTGTCACGACCGATACCTTGCCCGACCCACTCGGATGGCCAGAGCCTGACTTGGCGTGGCCGTCAGACAAGCTTGCTTTGCTGCAATACACATCAGGATCGACAGGTTCACCCCGAGGCGTCATGGTCACGCATGGGCAGTTGCTGGCCAACCAACGCATGATTTTTCAAGCCATGCCGGGCGATGCACAGGCCAAGGAGGTGATTGTCAGTTGGCTGCCCTTGCATCACGACATGGGATTGATTGGCAGCATGATGCACAACGTCTACCGGGGTGCCCATGCGTACCTGATGTCGCCTTTGGAATTCGTGCGCCATCCCCTGCGCTGGTTACAAGCCATCAGTCAATTCAAGGCGACGATCAGCGGTGCGCCTGACTTTGCTTATGCCTTGTGCACCCATCGGTTGGCGCCAGAAGCCGTTGTCCAAGCTCAACTAGATTTGAGTTCATGGCGCTATGCATTCTGTGGGGCTGAGCCCGTCAAGCAAAGCACGTTGCAGCGATTCCAAGACCGTTTTGCACCGGCGGGGTTTCGGGCCAGTGCGTGGTGGCCTGTGTACGGCCTGGCCGAGGCAACCCTGCTGGTCACCGGGGTCAGGCAAGACCGGCAAGCCAAGCGCATGCAAGGATTTTCAAGGGAGGCGTTGCAAGCGCATCGCGTTTGCAAAGACGATTCGCCACACGCCATGTCATTGGTAGACAGTGGCCAGCCACCAGAGGGGACCCTCATTCGCATCGTTGACCCAGACAGCTTGCACCTGTGTGAGGCCTCAGCCATTGGAGAAATATGGGTGCAGAGTCCTGCTGCGGCCATGGGGTATTGGGGACAAGCTGCGGCATCGCAATCCACCTTTTCAGCTCAGTTGCCTGGCTTGCCTGGTCACTTCCTGCGAACCGGAGACTTGGGGTTCATGTGCGACGGCCATCTCTTCATCACGGGTCGATGCAAAGAACTGATCATTGTCCGAGGCCGCAATGTGTATCCAAATGACCTTGAAGCCGCGGTGGAAACCTGCGGTGAACCTGTTCAGCCTGGGCGGGTAGCCGCTTTTGCCTGGGAAAGCGAGGGGGCAGAAACAGTGGCTGTGCTGGTGGAGATCGCTCGGCCGCAAAGATGGGATTTACCTCTGCTCTACCAACACATTCAACGTGCCTTGTTCAATCAACACCAATTGACGGTGCAGCAGATTCACTTTGTGCCTGTGGGCAGCCTGCCGCGCACCAGCAGCGGCAAATTGCAACGCCAGGCCTGTCAGCGCTTGCTGAAGGCGGGGGAAATGCCTTTGCTAACCCCCACAACTGGCGGGGAATAATCCCATTCACGGCCAATCACGGACACGCTGGTGATAACTTGCGGATTCGTCACTGGAACAGGTCATGCTTCTCAAGCGGTGTTTGCTTTCTGTCGGGTTATCCATGCTCTTGATTCAGGGTGCTTCAGCGCGCGACATCGACAGCATCGAATACACCCCACCCGAAATCGACTTTGATGTGATCAACCGTTTGTGGGGTTTTGTGAAAAAAACAACGCATGCACCCGCTGATTTGCCACCCCCTAAGTTGGTGCTGGATTGGCATGTGCCCGCGTTTGCCCGCATGGGGTTTCAATACCCGACCCAGGAATTCCCAGAGTACGGCATGCAAATCAGCATCGCGCCGCGCACCATCGAGCACTACACCAAAGAGATGGTCACCTGGGGGGTAGGCCACGAATTGGTGCATTACGCCTTCATCTTGCGCGAAAACGATTGGCGTTTGTCACAGCCCACCTTCCGCGATCAACTCAAACACCATTGCGACCTGGAATTCAAAGCCATCACCCGCGCCATCGCTGACCAAATTTGGTTGATTTACCACAGCGATACCCAGCGTGCGGCGATGTATGACGAGGTAGAAAAGAGCTGCTTCAACGAGCCCAACCAGTGAGCCCGTGGCTTTATTCGAGCAGTTGCACCACTGCCGCGTGACCAGCGTCTTTGGCCATTTGCAAAGCGGTCAAGCCACGTTCATCTTTCAATGCTGTGTTGGCCCCTTTGCCCAGCAGCAGCTTGACGGCGTCCACATGGCCCTGGCCCGCTGCCCACATCAAAGGGGTCAAGCCATCCACATAAGCGGCATCCACTTTTGCGCCCCCTTGGACCAATCGATCGATGGCAGCCGTGTGACCCATGCCAGCGGCGTACACCAAGGCAGATTTGTGTAGCCTGTCCACCTCTTCGAGCTTGGCACCTTTGGCAATCAGCAGCTGCACGATGTCCGCGTTGCCGGCGTAGCTGGCGGCAATCAAGGGCGTGACTTTCTCCAACGAAGGCAAGTTCACATCACCACCTGCATTGATCATGATGTGCACAATGTCTAAGCGGTTTTTTTCAATCGCGAGAAACAACGTGGTCTTGCCCGATCGGTTGCGTGAGTTGGGTGCAGCACCTCTGTCAAGGCTCTTTTTCACCCCTTCTGCATCTGCCTGTCTGGCGGCCACCAGCAGTTGGGCGTTGACCGTCAGGTTTTGGTCGTTTTGGGCCCAAGCGTTGGTATGGGCACCTGTGAATAAAGCGAAACAAATAGTTAGCAGTCGCAGAAAAGGGGTCAGGGTAAACATCATGATTGGGCTCTGAGGGGTGAAAGCTTAGGCTGTTGAGGTCTTAAGGGATTTCCCTTGGCTGAGGTTTCTATGTAGTGCACATTGACACTGCATGGTTAAGATGGGCCATGGGAAATTTTCCTTGACGCTTGATTCGTGTTGCAAACAGCACAAGGTTAACTCAAGAAAAATTCCCAGACTTCTGGAGATGTCATTCCCAACAACATTTGTTGAAAAGAAGACAGCCCTGGTTTTTCAAACAATGGCCGCAAGGCTCAAGGAGCACACATGCACACGTATGGAAAGAAAATTTCCCAAACCATCGCCTGCTTGGCAGTCGGTGTTTTGTCAGCCGGGTTCGCCCAGGCAGATGTCAGCCAGTCACAGTTGAGTGCTGCGGACAAGGACGGCAACAACTTTTTGCATTCCAATGCAAATTACGCCAACAGCCGTTACTACCCAGCCAAGCAAATCGACACCAGCAACGTCAGCAAGCTGCGCCCTGCATTCACTTTCCAGACTGAAGTGCTGGAGTCCATGCAAACAGCCCCCATCGTTGTCAATGGCACGATGTACATCACCACTTCTTACAACCACGTGTACGCGATCGATCCCGTCACTGGCAAGCAAAAGTGGCACTACAAACACAAAATGGGTCCCGTCACCACATACTGCTGCGGTCCTAACAACCGTGGTGTGGCCATCATGGGCGACCGCGTTTTCATGGGCACCCTGGACGCCAAGCTCGTCGCACTGGACGCCAAATCCGGCAAGCTGATTTGGGACACCCAAATCGCTGATCCAGAACTCGGCTACTCAGAAACCATGGCACCTGTGGCTGTCAATGGTCGCGTGTTGATCGGTACCAACGGTGGCGAATACGGCATCCGCGGTTTCGTGAAGTCCTTTGATGCCAAAGACGGCAAATTGCAGTGGACTTTCCACACCATCCCCGAAAAGGGCCACGAAGGTGTGTGGGCTGTGAACGATTCCACAGGTCGCAACATGTTGCGTGACATTGGTGCTGAGAAAGCCCAATTGGCCAAGCAAGGTGGCGATTTCTACAAAACCCTGGGTGGTGGCGTGTGGATGGCTCCAGCCGTGGACTTGGAAACCAATTCCATCTTCTTCGTGGTGGGCAACCCCTCTCCTGACCTCTACGGCGCTGAGCGTCCTGGAGACAACCTCTTCACCGACTCCATCGTGTCTGTGGACCTGAACACAGGTAAGTACAAGTGGCACCACCAGTACATCGCCCATGACGTGTGGGACTTGGATGCTGTGTCTCCTGTCATCCTGACAGAAGCCAAAGGCAAAGATGGCAAGATGACCAAAGTGGCTATCCACGCTGGTAAGACAGGCCACGTGTATGTGCATGACCGCGCCACTGGCGAACTGATCCGCTTCTCTGAAGCCATGGTTCCTCAAGATGGTTTGTGGACATTGCCCACCAAAGAAGGCGCCAAGATGATGTTGGGTGCCAACGGTGGTGTGGAATGGAGCCCCATGGCGATCAACCCAGAAACACGCATGGCTTATGCAGCCAACTTGCTGCAACCCATGACTTACCACGTCGAAGCCTCTAAGTACCCTGGTGGCAAGCTGTGGTTGGGCGGTGCTTTCAAAACCATCCCTAGCGAAAAGCAATCCGGTCGTTTGTCAGCTGTCAACATCGACACAGGCAAAGTGGCATGGAAATTTGAAACCGACGAACCCCTGATCGGTGGCGTGTTGGCAACAGCTGGTGGCTTGGTCTTCAACGGTGAAGCCAATGGTTTGTTCCGCGCATTCGATGCCAAAAACGGCAAGAAACTCTGGGAATACCAGACAGGCGCAGGCGTGAATGCACCTGCCGTGTCCTACACCATCGGTGGCAAGCAGTACATTGCTGTGGCCTCTGGCGGTAACAACCAGATTGACGCCAAGCGCGGCAACTCTGTGGTGGTGTTCGCACTGCCCTGAGCTGACTGAGCTGTCATAAGCGGAGGCCTGTGGCGCACGCAAGTGCCCTCAGGCCTTTTTCGATCCTGACTCTAGAACCTTTTATGAAAACCCTCTCTTCTTCGTTTGCGCTTTGGTTGATGACTGTGTGCTTGGGCTTGCCCCTGGTAGCTCAAGCAGATGTGCCTGCCAAAGCAGCAGCCTGTGCGGGCTGCCACGGTGTCAATGGCAACTCCACCATGCCTGGTGTGCCCAGCTTGGCGGCTCAAAATGCCCGCTATATCTATTTGCAACTGCGCGACTTCCAGGAAGGCCGCCGCCACAACGACATGATGACCCCCATGACCGCAGGTCTCACCAAAGACGACATGCGTGAGATTGGCGACTACTACGCCAAACAAAAGCTCAGCAGCAAAGGCTTCAAGGCCGATCCTGCCAAAGCCAAGCTTGGCCAAGCCAAAGCCGATGAAACCTTGTGTGCCATGTGCCACCTGGGTGAGTTTGTCGGTCAAAACGAAATCCCCAAAGTCGCCGGTCAAAACTATGACTACGTGATCAAGACCTTGAAAGACTTCAAGGCGAAAACCCGCACCAACGATGCCGGCAACATGACCAGCGTGGCCAGCACCTTGAGTGAAGCTGATATTGAAAACCTGGCACACTACATCTCTGGTTTGAACTGAAACCCGCATGCCCCCCACACTCGCCACACCACAGCCTGAGGTTTACCAAGATCCCAAGCGCTGGGTGTGGTGGTTTTCTTTGGGGGTGCCTGCCCTGATAGGTTTGGGTCCTGTGCTGATGCTTTGGCAAGGCGACCCGCGCATGCTGTGGTGGCCCATGGTCTTTCTCTACCTGGCCGTGCCCTTGGCCGATGCTTTGGTGGGCGAAGCACGCAACAACCCGCCTGAATGGGCTGTGCCTCAACTCGAGGCAGACCGCTTCTATCGATTCCTCACCTATGCACTGGTGCCCGTGTTGTGGGGTGCGTTTGCGTTTGCTGCCTGGTTTGTGGCAACCCATGACTTGCCTTGGTGGGCGCAAATCGCCATGGTGCTCAACGCGGGCGCGGTGGGTGGTTTTGGCATCAACCTGGGGCATGAGTTGGGGCATAAACACAACCGCCTTGAGCGATGGTTGGCTTTGCTGGCCCTGGCTCCTTCTGCCTATGGTCACTTCACGATCGAGCACAACCGTGGTCACCATGCCCAAGTGGCCACCCCTGAAGACTGCGCTTCTTCTCGCATGGGTGAATCGATATGGCGTTTTGTGCTGCGCGAAATGCCGGGCAGCGCCAAACGCGCTTGGCGACTCGAGGCGCAGCGCCTGACCGCGGCAGGCTTGCGCGTGTTCAGTCTGCACAACCAGATCCTCCAAGGCCTGTTGATCACCGCGTTGTTATGGACCAGTTTGGTGCTGTGGCTGGGTTGGGCGGTGATGCCCTTTGTGTGTTTAACCGCCCTGTGGACCAATTTCCAACTCACCTCCGCCAACTATGTTGAGCACTACGGTTTGTTGCGTTTGAAACAGGCCGATGGCCATTACGAGCGTTGCCAACCCCGCCATTCCTGGAACAGCAACCACGTGTTTTCCAATTGGATTTTGTTTCACTTGCAGCGCCATGCGGATCACCATGCGCATGCGGCCAGACGCTACCAAGCCTTGCGGCATTTTGACGATGCGCCTCAACTGCCCAGCGGATACGCTGGCATGTTTTTGGTGGCCTATGTGCCGCCACTGTGGTTTGCTGTGATGAATCCGCGCTTGCTCAAAGCGGTGGAACGCGACCCAGCGCGCATCAACTTTGCGCCGGGTCAGCGTGAGGCGCTCTGCCAAGCCCATGGCCTCTAGCGCCTGACTTGCCCCGCTGCTGCGGGGCCAGGGGTTTACTTGCCTGCGGCCGCTTTCAGGGCAGCAGCGCGGTCGGTGCGCTCCCACGTGAACTCGGGCTCGTCGCGACCAAAGTGGCCATAGGCAGCGGTTTTTTCGTAGATCGGGCGCAGCAAGTCCAGCATCTGGATGATGCCTTTGGGTCGCAGGTCGAAATGCTCGTTGACCAAGGCCGCGATTTTGTCGTCAGAGATGACGCCTGTGCCATGGGTGTTGACCGTGATGTTCATGGGTTTGGCCACACCGATGGCGTATGCCACTTGCACTTGGCATTGCGTGGCCAAGCCTGCAGCCACCACGTTTTTAGCGACATAGCGTGCGGCGTACGCGGCAGAACGGTCAACCTTGGAGGGGTCCTTGCCAGAGAAAGCACCACCGCCATGGGGGCAAGCGCCGCCGTAGGTGTCAACGATGATTTTGCGACCGGTCAAACCACAATCGCCTTGCGGGCCGCCAATGACAAAACGGCCGGTCGGGTTGATCAGGTAGCGGGTGTCCTTGAGCCACTCTTTGGGCAATACGGGCTTGATGATTTCTTCAATGATGGCTTCGTTGAAAGACGCCTTCATTTTGGTTTGTGACTCGGATTGGTCGGGGCTGTGCTGGGTGGACAGCACCACGGTGTCGATGCTGTGGGGCTTGCCGTCTACGTAACGCATGGTCACTTGGCTCTTGGCGTCGGGGCGCAAGAAGGGCAGGCGACCATCGCGGCGCAGTTGCGCTTGGCGCTCGACCAAGCGGTGCGCATAGTAAATAGGCGCGGGCATCAAGTCCGGGGTTTCGTTACAGGCATAACCGAACATCAAACCTTGGTCGCCAGCACCCGTGTTCAAGTGGTCGTCCGACGCGTGGTCCACGCCTTGGGCGATGTCATTGGATTGCTTGTCATAGCAAACCATGACCGCGCAACCTTTGTAGTCAATGCCGTACTCGGTGTTGTCATAGCCAATGCGCTTGATCGTGTCGCGGGCTACCTGGATGTAGTCCACGTGCGCGTTGGTGGTGATTTCACCAGCCAGCACCACCAAACCGGTGTTGGTCAGTGTTTCAGCGGCCACGCGGCTGCGCGGGTCTTGTTTGAAAATAGCGTCCAAAATCGCGTCAGAAATTTGGTCAGCGACTTTGTCGGGGTGACCTTCTGAAACGGATTCGGAAGTGAATAGGTAGTCGTTCGCCATGTGATTGCTCCTGTGAATGGTGGTACGCGTTGCCCAACAAGGAGTTTGGCGAACGCTTTAGCAGATGACTGGAAACCAGTCGACTCTTTCGAGTGTGTCGCCCTGCAAGTTGCTTCATTAACTCAGCGACAATGGGTATTCTAATCAAAGAAACACCTTTCACCAGCGCTCATATGCACGCTTTGTATTTGCCCATGCCATGACCCGACTGCTTCGCTTTTTGGCTTGTCTGCCGTTGCCTTGGATGCAGCGCGTGGGTGCCCTCTTGGGTTGGTTGGTCTGGGTGTTGTCGCCTACCTACCGACGCCATTTCAAAGCACAGTCCACGCAAGCGGGTTACCGCTTCTCAGAGGTGCGCGCCGCGGTGGCCGCGGCAGGCTGTCAAACCCTGGAATCCTTTCGGGTGTGGTTTGGCGCCCCCATGCCCGTGAGTTGGGACGGCTTGCAGCACATCGAGGCTGCTTACGCCAAAGGCCAAGGCGTGGTGTTTTTGACGCCGCACTTGGGCTGCTATGAAATCACCGCGCCCACGTGCGCTGCGCTCTTTGGCGAGCGCTTCGGACCTCTCACCGTGCTGTACCGACCTGCACGCCAAGCTTGGCTGCGCGAACTCTTGAGCCATGCCCGCGAGCGTGCACACATGCGTGCCGTGCCCACCAACATGGACGGTGTGCGGCAGTTGATCAAAGCATTGCGTCGCGGCGAAGCCATTGGTTTGTTGCCAGACCAAGTGCCCCCTGAAGGCATGGGCATCTGGTCGCAGATGTGGGGGCGAGACGCTTACACCATGACTTTGGGTGCGCGATTGGCCTTGCAAACCCAAGCCGAAGTGGTGATGGCTTGGGGCGAACGATTGCCCCATGCCAAAGGCTATTGCATCCACGTCGAGCCATTGGGCCATGACCTCGACCCCGACTTGGGCCAAGCCGTGCGGCAACTCAACCACGCCATGGAACGCTTGATTCGCCAAAGCCCTGGGCAATACCTTTGGGGGTATGGTCGTTTCAAGCAGCCTCGCCAAGAGGGCCTGACATGAACCCCTTGGCGTTGTTGATGCAAGCCTTGTCTTGGTTGCCGCTGTCGTGGCTGCGTGCCTTGGGTTGGTTGCTCGGGCAGTTGTTGTTCCATGTGTCTGAACGACGCGGTCATGTGGTGTCCACCAATGTGGCCTTGTGTTGGCCAGCACTCAGCGCAGCGCAACGACGGGTGATGGCGCAACGGCATTTTGTGTTGGTGGCTCAGTCGTTGCTCGACCGGGCTTGGCTGTGGCATGCACCCGAGCGTGTGGTGAGGCAACGCTTGGTATGCACCGGTGAGCTGCAGCTGTTGCAAGACCCCTCGCCACTGATCATGCTGGCTCCCCACATGGTGGGCTTGGATGCAGGTGGTATCGCATTGACCCTGCTGCAACAAGTGCACATGGCCTGTGTGTATGTGCCGCTGAGCGATCGACATGCACAAGACTGGATGATGAACGGACGCAACCGGACTGGGCGTTTGCTGTCTATCGCGCGTCAAGCGGGACCGCAGCCTTTGCTCAAAGCACTGCGGCAAGGCCAACGCCTGCATTTTTCACCCGACATGGATTTCGGTGCCGAAGGCGCGGTGTGGGCCACCTTCTTTGGGGTCAAAGCCGCCACCCTGACTTCGCTGCCGCGTTTTGCCAAACTCGGTCACGCCCGGGTCTGCACCGTCATCACCCGATTGACGCCCAGCGGCTACACCCTAGAGATGGGGCCGCTGTGGGCCAATTTCCCCAGTGATGATTTGTCAGCAGACACCCAGCGCATGAACGACCACATTGAAGAGGCGGTGCGCGTGGCACCCGAGCAGTACTACTGGGTGCACAAACGTTTCAAGAGCCGGCCGGCGGGCGAGCCATCGGTTTACGAGCCAACCAGTCCTGCATGAGTTGAGCGACCCGCGTGGGTTGCTCGTGGACCAACCAATGCGTGCCTTCTTCGATGCGGTGCAAAGTCAAATCAGGCACATAAGCATCCAGACCATCGATCAGACCGGGCGGCAAGGCGATGTCTTGCATGCCCCAAATTACCAAAGTGGGCACATGGACTTGCAGCATTTCCAAGGGCAGCTGGATGGCATTGGCCGCTGCATCGCCGTCGCGTGGTGGCCGCAGTGGTGACGCGCGGTAGTAGTTGAGCGCACCGGTCAAGCCTTTGCCCCACACTTGGCGGTACTGCTGTTTCACTGCTTCGGTCAGCCAGGCATGGGGGCCGTCAGCCGCGCCCATGTTGGTGAAAAACGCCCACAAGCGGCGGTAGTCATCCTCGGCCAGCAAGTGTTCTGCGTCTGGGCGAATCAGGAAATTCATGTAGGCGCTGGACGATTGTTGTTCGGGGCTGCTTTGCAATTCGCGCAAAAACGTGCCGGGGTGCGGTGAATTGACAATGACCAAGCCCTTGAGTAGCGAGGGAAGTTGGTTGGCCAGGTTCCAAGCCACGGCGCCGCCCCAGTCGTGCGCCACCAACACACAAGGCTCGGCGGAAAAGGACTGCGCCAAAGCGGCGATGTCTTGCACCAAATGCTTGGCGCGGTAGGCGGAGACTTCAGGGGGTGCGCTGGAATCGCCATAGCCGCGCATGTGCGGCGCCACGCAGAAAAATCCACCCTGCTCGGATTGGGAGAAATGGCTGAGCATCTCGTCCCACACAAAGGCGGCTTCGGGAAAGCCATGCAAAAACACCATCAGCGGCCGTCCTGGTTTGCCAGCGACTCGGCATTGCAAGTCGATGCCGTGGGGCAGCGGGACGCGTTGTTCGGTGATCATGCGGCGGGAGTGTCGGGATGGGTCCAATCCCAGAGCTTGAGGCTGACCTCTTCCACGCCTTTTTTCTTCAGGGCAGAAAACAAATGTGCTTGCCCACCACCCGACTGCAACTTGGCGATCGACAAGGCTTTGTCAGCCTCGGTGCGGTTGAGCTTGTCCGACTTGGTCAAGAGCATCATGAACTTCAGGCCTTCTTCCACCTTGGGGCGGATGACTTCCAGCAAGATTTCATCGAGTTCGGTCACGCCCAAGCGGGGGTCGCACAGCAGCACCACCCCTTTGAGGTTGTCGCGGGTCATCAGGTAATTGGCCATCACCCGCTGCCAGCGCACCTTGTCAGCCTTGGGCACGGCGGCATAGCCGTAGCCGGGCAAATCGGCCAGCACCGCGTCGGTTTGGTTTTGCCGGCCGAGCGCGAACAGGTTGATGTGCTGGGTGCGACCGGGGGTTTTGGAGGCGTAGGCCAGCTGGCGCTGTTGGGTCAGCACATTGATGCAGGTGGATTTGCCTGCGTTGGAGCGGCCCACAAAGGCGATTTCGGGCTGTTGGTAGGCCGGTAAATGGTGGAGTTGGGCCGCCGTGGTCAGAAAACGGGCGGTGTGCAGCCAGCCCACGGCTTGCTTGACGCGGTCAGTGTGCGCCGCGTCATCTGCGGGGGAGGGAGTGGCCATGTGGTTTTTCTTTGTACGCACCCCGAGGGTGCAGGGGTGCATTGTAGAATCATGGTCGAACTATTAAACACCCCCAACGCCATGACTTTGTTTGCCCGTTTGCTGTTGTCCGTTGCCCTCGCGGCCTCATTCTCATTGGTTCATGCCGAAGGTGCCGCCCCCGCCGCGCCCAAAGCCGATCCCGCCAAAGGCGCTGCTGTCTACAACGGCATGTGCTCCTCCTGCCATGGTGCGGATGGCAATTCAGGTGCGCCCCTCTACCCCAAGCTCTCGCAGCAACACCCCGAATACCTGGCCAAGCAGCTGGCGGAATTCAAATCGGGCAAGCGCGCCAACGCGATCATGTCGGGTTTGGCTGCCGGTTTGAGTGACGACGACATGCGCAATGTCGCGGCTTACCTGAGCAGCACCAAGGCCAAACCTGGTTTCGCCAAAGACAAAGAGCTGGCCACTTTGGGTGAAAAAATCTACCGTGGTGGCATCGCTGACCGCCAAATCCCCGCTTGTGCCGGCTGCCACAGCCCCACCGGCGCGGGCATTCCCTCGCAATACCCCCGTTTGAGCGGCCAACACGCCGACTACACCGTGTCCCAGTTAACCCAGTTCCGCGACGGCGTGCGTAAAAACAGCCTTCAAATGAACCAAGTGGCCGCCAAATTGAACGACCGCGAGATCAAAGCCTTGGCCGACTACATGGCTGGCTTGAACTGATCAGCCGGATGGCCGTTGTTTCTGAGGCTGGCCAGGTGCCAGCCTTTTTTCATTGCAGGAGCGAATCATGTTGATCAAGACTTCCACAGACGGTTTCAACCACCCCAACAGCAACGAGATCACCCCGCCAGAGGTGTTTGCACAACGCAGACGCTGGCTACAGCAAGCGGGCATGCTGGGCTTGGCCACGGTGTCGGGCTTGGCCGCCGATCCCTTGTGGGCGCAAACCACGCCCCGCGCTGGCGTGCTGACGCCCTTGAACCCGGTGCCATCCGACGTGGCTGCCGCCCGCGCGATCGACACCTTGACCCCCTACAAAGACGCGACCACCTACAACAACTTCTACGAATTCGGCACCGATAAAAGCGACCCTGCTGAGAACGCCCACAAACTCGTCACCTCGCCTTGGAGCGTGGAGATTGAAGGGCTGGTCAAAAAACCTGGGCGCATGGCCTTGGAAGACCTGCTCAAACTCAGCCCGATGGAAGAACGGATTTACCGCATGCGCTGCGTCGAAGGTTGGTCCATGGTGATTCCTTGGGTGGGGTACTCGCTGTCGGCTTTGATCAAGCGGGTGGAACCCCTGGGCAGTGCCAAGTATGTGGAGTTCGTCACCCTGGCCGACCCGAAAACCATGCCTTATGTCGGCTCTCGCGTCCTGAGCTGGCCATACACCGAAGGCCTGCGTTTGGACGAAGCGATGCATCCACTGACCTTGTTGACGTTCGGCATGTATGGTGAAGTGCTGCCCAAGCAAAATGGCGCACCGGTGCGCTTGGTGGTGCCTTGGAAATACGGTTTCAAAAGCGCCAAAAGCCTGGTGAAAATCCGCTTCACCGAGAAGCAACCCGCCACCGCGTGGAACAAAGCGGCCGCCCAAGAATATGGTTTTTATTCCAATGTGAATCCCAACGTGGACCACCCGCGCTGGAGCCAAGCCACCGAGCGGCGCATTGGCGAGGGCGGCTTGTTTGCCAAAAAAACCAAAACCCTGATGTTCAACGGCTACGAACCCCAGGTGGGCCAGTTGTATGCCGGCATGGACTTGACCAAAAACTTCTGATTCCCTATGCCGTGGCGCCTCGCCTTGCTGTCCCCGTGGGCCAAACCGTTGTTGGCCTTGGCATTGGCGCTGCCCATGGCATGGCTGGCTTATGCCGCTTTCAACGACCTGTTGGGAGCCAACCCGGCAGAAGCGCTGAGCCGCAGCACCGGTGACTGGACGTTGCGCGGCGTGTGCCTGGTGTTGGCGGTGACCCCTTTGCGTGTGTTGCTCCAGGCGCCCGGTTTGCTGCGGCTGAGACGCACCATCGGCGTGGTCACGTTTGTCTATGCGTGCCTGCACTTGCTTTGCTATGCCTGGTTTGACCAGGGTTTGGAGCTGAGCGAGATCTGGCGCGATGTCCTCAAGCGACCCTTCATTTGGTTGGGCATGTCAGCTTGGCTGCTGATGCTGCCCTTGGCACTCACCTCGAACAACCACGCTGTCAAGGCCTTGGGTGGGCGGCGTTGGCAGATGCTGCACCGCGTGGTGTATGTGTCTGCCCTGTTGTCGGTGCTGCATTTTTTCTGGATGCGTGCGGGCAAAAACAACTTCGCTGAAGTCTGGGTGTATGCCGCGCTGCTGGCGGCTTTGATGGCCTGGCGTGTGTGGTGGTGGCGCAAGCCCTGATCACTTGACCAAGTGTTCGCCACGCATTTGGTCTTGCACGGTTTCTCGTTGCCGAATGACATGCGTGCTCGCGCCGTCCACCAACACCTCGGCCGCGCGGCCTCGGGTGTTGTAGTTGCTGGACATGCTCATGCAGTAAGCACCGGCAGACAGCACGGCCAACAGGTCGCCAGCCTGCACCTGCAAAGCGCGGTCACGGCCTAGCCAATCACCACTCTCGCAGACCGGCCCCACCACGTCATACACCACGCTGTCACCTGCCTGCGTGTGCAAGGGCACGATTTGGTGAAAGGCCTCGTACATCGCGGGGCGAGGCAGGTCGTTCATGGCGGCGTCGACGATGCAAAAGTTTTTTTGCTCGCCGGGTTTGATGAACTGCACCTCGGTCAAGCACACGCCTGCGTTGCCCACCAAAGAGCGACCCGGTTCGATCATGATTTGTCGATCGCCAAAACCGCGGGCGTCCAAGCGGGCCAACAACTGTGCCCACAGCGCATCGGCCGCAGGCGGGGTGTCGCCGTTGTAGTTGATGCCTAAGCCGCCACCAAAGTCGAGGTGGTGAATCGGGATACCTGCGGCTTCGATGTGCTCCACCAAGTCGAGCACCCGGTCCAGGGCGTCCATGTAGGGCTCGCTGGTGGTGATTTGTGAGCCGATGTGGCAATCGATGCCCACCACATTCAAACCAGGCAGCGAAGCGGCGTGTTGGTAGGCCTGCAAGGTGCGGTCATGGGCAATGCCAAATTTGTTGCCCTTGAGGCCAGTGGAAATGTAGGGGTGGGTTTTCGGGTCGACGTTGGGGTTGACGCGGATGCTCACCGGGGCCACCAAGCCGCACGACACCGCCACGCTACTCAACACATCCAACTCGGGTTCGCTCTCGACATTGAAACAAGCGATGCCTGCTTGCAAGGCCTGCTGCATTTCAGCCCGACTTTTGCCCACGCCAGAAAAAATCACCTTGGAGGCTTCCCCGCCCGCCGCCAACACGCGTTGCAACTCGCCGAGGGAGACGATGTCAAAACCGCAGCCAGCTTGCGCGAACACCTGCAGCACGCCCAGCGATGAATTGGCCTTCATCGCGTAATGGATGCGCGCTCGGCGACCTTGGAATGCGCGTTGGTAGGCAGCCAAGGCAGCCAGCATGGCCGCTTTGGAGTACACAAACAAGGGGGTGCCGTGTTGTTGCGCCAGGTCTTGCAAGCGCACCTGCTCTAGGTGAAGTTGGGCATCGCGGTAAGCCAGAAAAGGGGAGCCGGGCAGGGGGTTGCTCATGGTGTGGGGGGCAGCAAGACTTTGGGGAACTGGGCGCGGTCTTTGGCTTCAGGGTCGGTGGGCACAAACAGGTCCCCTTTTTGACCGCAAGCCGAGAGCAACAAGGCCATGGCCCATGCAAGGACAAGCAGCCTGCCTAGAATCGGTTTCTTCATCGCGAAATTGTACCCAGCCCCCCAGCAGGCGCAGCCAAGCGACTCCCTTCGTGATTGCCACCAACGTTCCCCCATGACCGACCTTGAATTTTTGAACCATGCCGAAGCCTTGCTGCTGCAAATTGAAACCGCTTGCGACCGCTTGAACGAGGATGCCGACAACGACATCGACAACCAAAGGGTGGGCGGCATGGTCACGCTGACCTTTGCCAACCGCAGTCAAATCATCGTGAACTTGCAAAAGCCTTTGCAAGAGGTGTGGTTGGCGGCGCAAAGTGGCGGCTACCACTACCGGTTTGACGGCCAACATTGGCAAGACACCAAAGGCCAAGGCGAGTTTTGGCGGCAACTCAATCAAGACGCCAGTCGGCAAGCCGGCTTGCCCTTGGTCTTCGCTGGCGCCTGAAGCGCAGCCGTGGTGTTGTCAGCGGGGAAACTGGCCGCCCGGCTGGGTCATTCCTTGAACATGTCCAGGATTTTTTTCTTCTCGCCCTCCGCCTCGCCATCGTGCGGCTTGCCTTCCAGGCCCAAGCTGGTCACGCCAGTGGAGTGCGTGTACTCCTGGTAGAACCAATCGCTGCCCTCATACACCACCCCTGAAGGCACAGGGATGGGCGTGATGGGCACATTTTTCAGCGCATGCTGCATGTACGCGATCCACACTGGCAGGCTCAGGCCGCCACCGGTTTCGCGGTCGCCGAGTTTGCGCGGGGTGTCGTAGCCTATCCAGGTGACCGCGGTGAGCGTTGGGTTGTAGCCCGCAAACCAGGCGTCCATCGAATCGTTGGTGGTGCCGGTCTTGCCGTAAATGTCATTGCGCTTGAGCACTTGTTGCGCACGTGCAGCCGTCCCCGAGCGGGTGACCTCTTGCAACAAATGGCTCATCAAGAAAGCGTTGCGTGGCTCGATCGCACGTGAGCGTTCGTCTAATTCGATCGGGGTGTAG
>CAJBOO010000011.1 GCA_903956845.1 uncultured Burkholderiales bacterium | reverse complement strand
CTTGGCCTCACCACCAAACTTAGCCGACAAAATCGTCGTGATCGCCGCTGTCAGCGTCGTCTTGCCATGGTCAACGTGGCCAATCGTGCCCACGTTCACGTGCGGTTTGGTCCGCTCAAACTTGCCTTTTGCCATTCTTCGACTCCGAAAAAAAACTCACAACAAAAAACCTAAACTCTGGTGCCCTTGGCGGGAATCGGACCCGCGACCTCTCCCTTACCAAGGGAGTGCTCTACCACTGAGCCACAAGGGCGAAAAACGCTTCGCCAACACACCGAAACCGCTTGGAGCGGGAGACGGGAATCGAACCCGTGTCATTAGCTTGGAAGGCTAAGGTTCTACCATTGAACTACTCCCGCATCGTTGCCCCACATGGCTTGCGCCATCAGGATTTCTTCGCAGTTGCAGCCCACTCAAGCGCTGGTGGAGGAGGCTGGATTCGAACCAGCGTAGGCGTAAGCCAACAGATTTACAGTCTGCCCCCTTTAGCCACTCGGGCACCCCTCCAGCGAGCCCGAAACTATAGCACATCTTTGCTGTCAAGCCGCCCAGAGCCTGTCTCGAAGGCCAAAAATCCAATCTAAATCAAGGATCAAGCGACCAATTCAATGCTTTTCCTTGACTTGCCAGCCATGTTTGGGCTTGGGAGAAATGGCGGCAGCCGATGAAGGGGGCCGGCCCTCGCAAGGCCGACAAGGGCGAGGGATGGTTGGATTCGAGCACCACATGCCGCCCATGCCCCCCATGGGCATGGATCAAGGGTTTTTTGGCTTGCGCATGGGCGCCCCACAACAGGAACACACAAGCTGAGTTTTTTTCAGCAATGGCTTGGATTATTTGATCAGTGAGCACTTCCCAACCTTGTTTGGCGTGCGATGCTGGCAAGCCCTCCTCCACGGTCAAGCAGGTGTTGAGCAGCATGACGCCTTGCCGAGCCCACGGCATGAGCGAGCCGTGCATCGGCGGCTGCAGACCCAGGTCTGACTGCAACTCCTTGAAGATGTTGCGCAGCGATGGGGGAACGGCGATGCCCTCGGCCACCGAAAAAGCCAAACCCTCGGCTTGGTGCCTGCCGTGATAGGGGTCTTGCCCCAAGATCACCACATTCACCTCGGGCAACGGGGTCAAGTGCAAAGCACGCAAGGGTTGCGGCGGAAAGATGCGGGCGCCGGCTTGCAAGCGCTGGTTCAAAAATGACCTCAGGGCCAGGCCAGCGGGACTGACCCAAAAAGCCTGCACCCACGCTTGCCAAGAGGGGTCCACCACCCAATCGCTTGGGTCGGCTGAGCTCAAACAGCCTTCAGAGCGCAAACAGCTCTGCCAAAGCTTGGCCGGGTTCTGGTGCGCGCATGAAGGCCTCACCCACCAAAAAGGCATGCACACCGGCTGCACGCAGGCGCAGCACATCCTCGCGGGTGGCAATGCCGCTTTCGGTGATGAGCAGCCGCTCGGGAGGCAGGTCGGCCATGAGTGACAAGGTGGTGTTCAACGAAACGTCGAAAGTGCGCAGGTTGCGGTTGTTAACACCGATCAAATGGGTTTGGAGTTTCAAGGCGCGCTCAAGCTCTGCTTGGTCGTGCACTTCGACCAGCACGGCCATGTCCAAGCTGCGCGCAGCGGCCTCGAATTCGGCCATTTGGGCGTCGTCCAAACAAGCCGCGATCAACAGCACGCAGTCGGCCCCCATGGCACGCGACTCGTAAATTTGGTAGAGATCGACCATGAAATCTTTGCGCAGCACGGGCAAGTCGCAAGAGGCGCGGGCTTGTTTGAGGTAATCGGTGCTGCCCTGGAAATAGGTTTGGTCTGTCAACACCGACAGGCAAGCCGCACTGACCTTGCCATCACCCCAGGCATAGCTTTGGGCGATGTCGGCCGGGATGAAGTCTTCACGCAGCAGCCCTTTGGACGGACTGGCTTTTTTCACTTCGGCAATCACCGCCGCTTGACCGGCTGCGATTTTGGCGCGCAACGCGCTTTCAAACCCCCGGGTAAGCACGCGGCTTTGCGCATCGGCACGCACCACTTCCAGGGGCGCTTTGCGCGCACGCTGCGCCACCTCTTCGTGTTTGGTTTTGACGATTTGTTGCAGGATGTCGCTCACAGCATGCCTTTGTTGGGAAAAGAGTTAAGCCGCGTGGTGGGCGGTGAATGCGTTCAATTGTGCCAACTTGGCTTTGGCCAAGCCTTGTGCCAAGGCCTGTTGCGCCAAGGCCAGGCCTGCGGCAATGCTGGGTGCGACATTGGCGGCGTACAAAGCCACGCCCGCGTTGAGCGCCACGATGTCGCGGGCTGGACCCGCTTGGTTGTCGAGCACTGCAAGCACCATGTCGCGCGATTGATCCGGGGTATCGACCCGCAAGGCACGGTGGCTGGCCATGGTCAAGCCAAAGTCTTCGGGATGGATTTCGTACTCGGTGATCTCGCCGTTGTTCAACTCCCCCACCAAGGTGGCCGCGCCCAGGCTCACCTCATCCATGCCGTCGCGCCCGTAAACCACCAACGCATGTTCGGCGCCCAAACGCTGCAAAGCGCGGATTTGAATACCCACCAAGTCAGGGTGAAACACGCCCATCAAGATGTTGGGCGCGGAGGCCGGGTTGGTGAGCGGCCCCAAGATGTTGAACAAGGTGCGCACGCCCAGTTCCTTGCGCACGGGCGCCACGTTTTTCATGGCCGGGTGGTGGTTGGGCGCAAACATGAAACCCATACCCACCTCGGCAATGCTCTGGGCGATGGCCGCTGGCGGCAGGTTGATCTGCACGCCCAGGCTTTCGAGCACATCGGCACTGCCGCTTTTGCTGCTGACACTGCGACCACCGTGTTTGCTGACCCGCGCACCCGCCGCCGCTGCCACGAACATGGCGCAGGTGGAGATGTTGAAGGTGTTGGCGCCGTCGCCACCGGTGCCCACGATATCGACCAAGTGACTGCGGTCAGCCACCTCGACCTTGGTGGAGAACTCGCGCATGACTTGGGCGGCAGCGGTGATTTCGCCAATGGTTTCTTTCTTGACGCGCAAGCCCGTCAGGATGGCTGCGGTCATGAGTGGCGTGATCTCGCCTTGCATGATCATGCGCATCAAATGCAGCATCTCGTCGTGGAATATTTCACGGTGTTCGATCGTGCGTTGCAAGGCTTCGGTGGGCGTGATCTGTGTCATGGCTGCGGGGTTTTCAAAAAATTGTTCAACAAGGCGTGGCCGTGTTCGGTCAGGATGGACTCCGGGTGGAATTGCACACCTTCGATGGGCAGGAAGCGGTGCCGCACACCCATGATCTCGCCGTCATCGGTCCAAGCGGTCACTTCCAATTCGGCCGGACAACTGCTGCGCTCGATCGCCAGCGAGTGGTAGCGGTTGACCGTGTAGTCGGTGGGCAAGCCCGCAAACACGCCTTGCTGCTGGGTGTGAATCACGCTGGTTTTGCCATGCATGAGTTGCTGCGCACGGATGATGCGCCCACCAAAGGCCGCGCCAATGCTTTGGTGTCCCAAACACACGCCCAGGATGGGTAACTTGCCTGCGAAATGCCGAATCGCGGCCACTGAAATGCCCGCCTCGGCAGGTGAGCAAGGGCCGGGTGAGACGACCAAATGGCTGGGCTTGAGGGCCTCGATGTCAGCCAAGGTGATTTCATCGTTGCGGTGCACCAGCACCTCGGCACCCAACTCGCCGAAGTACTGCACCAGGTTGTAGGTGAAGCTGTCGTAGTTGTCGATCATGAGGAGTTTCATTCCAAGCCCTCCTCGACCAGTTCGCTGGCCCGCAACAAGGCCCGCGCCTTGTGCTCGGTTTCGCGCCATTCCATCTCAGGCACCGAATCGGCCACCACACCGGCAGCGGCTTGCACATACAAGGTCTCGTCTTTGACGATGCCGGTGCGGATCGCGATCGCCACGTCCATGTCACCCGCAAAACTCAGGTAACCGCAGGCACCGCCATAAATGCCGCGCTTGACCGGTTCGAGCTGGTCAATCAGCTCCATGGCGTGCACCTTGGGGGCGCCGGTCAAGGTGCCGGCGGGGAAAGTGGCCCGCAACACATCCATGCTGCTCATACCGTCTTTCAGCACGCCTTCGACATTGCTCACGATGTGCATCACATGGCTGTAACGCTCGACCGCAAAGGCCTCGGTCACTTTGACGCTGCCGGTTTGGGCGATGCGGCCGATGTCGTTACGCGCCAAGTCGATCAACATCACATGCTCGGCACGTTCTTTCGGATCGTTGATCAGCTCTTGTTCGGTGGCCAGGTCTGCTTCGGGAGTGGCGCCGCGCGGGCGGGTGCCCGCCAGCGGTCGGATGGTGACCCTGTTGCCCTCGGGCGTGGTCTCTTGGCGCACCAAGATTTCAGGTGACGCACCCACCACATGGAAGTCACCCATGTGGTAGTAATACATATAGGGGCTGGGGTTCAAGGAACGCAACGCGCGGTAGAGCGACAACGGGCTTTCGGTGAACCGTTTTTTGATGCGCTGCCCCACCTGGACCTGCATGAAGTCACCCGCTTCAATCAAGCCCTTGGCGCGTTCGACCGCGCTGATGTAATCGGCCTTGGCAAACTCACGTTCGGCAGGATGGCTTTGCGAGGCCTTGACCACCGGCGCACTCACCGAGTACTTGAGCATGTCCTTCAATTCACGCAAGCGTTTTTTGGCGCGGGTGTAGGCCTCGGGCGCGTTCGGGTCGGCATAGACCATCAGGTACAGCTTGCCCGACAGGTTATCGATCACCGCGAGCTCTTCGGTTTGCAGTAGCAAAATATCAGGGCAGCCCATGGTGTCGGGCGGACAACTGTGGACCAGTTTTTTCTCGATGTGGCGCACCGTGTCGTAACCAAAGTAGCCAGCCAAGCCACCGCAAAAACGCGGCATGCCGGGGCGCAAGGCGACCTTGAAACGCTTTTGGTAGTCGGCGATGAAGTCCAGCGGGTTGCCGTGGTGGGTTTCCACCACCACCCCGTCGGTCACCACCTCGGTGTGTGCTGCATCGCCAAAGCCGTTGGCCCGAAGCAAGGTGCGCGCGGGCAAGCCGATGAAGCTGTAGCGACCAAAACGCTCGCCACCCACCACCGACTCGAGTAAAAAGCTGTGCTTGCCGCCGTCCTTGGTGAACGCCAGCTTCAAGTAGAGCGACAAAGGGGTTTCCAGGTCCGCAAAGGCTTCCAGCATCAGCGGGATGCGGTTGAAGCCTTGGTACGACAGGCTTTTGAATTCCAGTTCAGAGATCACGGGGAGCCTCCATAGCTCGGCCTCACAGGGCCCAAAACAATTGACACATGGCGACGGTCGCGCCTGAGAAGGAGGCAGTAAAGGGTTTTAAGCCAACACCAACACTGCCGAGCAGGGCTGGCGACGCCAGGGCCAAGCTCCCCGGTCATTCGAGCCTGTGAGGGTGTTGAGGTGTAAAAACATGTGAAAAGTGTAACAAATGCGCCTGCAGGCGCTCACAAACGCAGTTCAGTGAAGCTGTCGATGAAGCCATCGCAGTCCACGCCACGGATAGGCTCACCGTGGTTGTAGCCATAAGTGACCAACACCACAGGGCACAAGGCCGCACGGGCGGCTTGTGCGTCGTTTTGTGAGTCACCCAACATCAGGGTGTGGGCAGGCAAGGTACCCAGGGCTTGGCAAGTGGCCAGCAATGGCATGGGGTCGGGTTTCTTGCGAGGGAAAGCGTCGCCGCCAAACACATGGCTGAAAAAGCCTTCGAGGCCTTTGCGGGCCAGCAGGTCTTTGGCAAATACCGTGGGTTTGTTGGTGAGGCAAGCCATGGGCAGGCCACGCGATTGAAACGCTTTCAAACCGTCTAGTACACCGGCATACACCTCGGCATGATGACCGTTGACCCGGCCA
The DNA here is from genome assembly GCA_903956845.1 of uncultured Burkholderiales bacterium. Taxonomy (GTDB): domain Bacteria; phylum Pseudomonadota; class Gammaproteobacteria; order Burkholderiales; family Burkholderiaceae_C; genus Limnohabitans. The sequence continues at coordinate 2,299 of CAJBOO010000011.1, read as the reverse complement.
TAGTGGTGTTGGTAGCGCTGGAAGGCGGGTTCGTAGTAAGTCTCGACCGTGGTGCTGTTGCAGACCACGCCGCTGGCTTGCACCTCGGGCAGGGCCAGTTGGTGTTGCAACACGGTGCGCACCAGGTGCTCAGAGCCTTTGCCGACGGCAATGTTGACCACCTCGCGCGCCACTTTGGGCAAGTCGATGTCAGCCAATGCCAAATTCAGCGCAGCCTCAAAGTCGGCCATGGTGTCGACCATGGTGCCGTCCAGGTCAACCATCAATGCTTGAATGTGGGAGACTTGCATGACCGGTTCCTGTTCGTGTTTATTTGACCCAGCGGATGTAGAGGGGGATTTTTTTCACCAGGTTGGCAATCAGGCTGCTGCCCGAATGCACCACCACCGCGCCATCGGCACTGCCCATGTCAGTGGCGGTCCAGACCCAGCCGCTGGGGCCCGAGCCAAACCATGTCGCGTTCAGGGCGAGTTCGTAACAGCTTTTCTCGGACAAGCCTTCCAACTCTTTTTGGGTGGGCAAGCGCCAACCGTTGGATGCGGCGGTTTTGGTGGCTTGGTTCCAGTCTTGGGCGACCGCGTCACCCGTGCAGGCTTTGCCATCCCACTGCTGACCAAGGACACAGCGCTGCCAAACCAAACCGGTTTCCAGGTCTTTGACTTGCGTGCCCTGGGTGTCTGCTGCTTGGTAGCGGCTATCGGGGCGGGTCAGGGGTTCGTTGGGTATACAAGCGGCGATGGCTGCATGGCCAGCGACAAAGGTGGCGCACAGGCCAAGGAGAAAGTGGCGTGGGGACATGGGGGCTTTCATCAAAGGGTCAGGCCAAAGCCGAGCGCATCTGGTCGATGACGGCTTGGTAATCGGATTTGCCAAAAATGGCACTGCCCGCCACAAACGTGTCGGCACCCGCATTGGCGACTTGGCGGATATTGTCGGGCTTGATGCCGCCGTCCACTTCGAGTCGGATGTCGCGGCCGCTGGCCTCGATGCGCTTGCGCGCATGCTCGACTTTGCGCAGTGCGGAATCGATGAAACTTTGGCCGCCAAACCCAGGGTTGACGCTCATGATCAAGATCAGGTCGATGTCGTCGATCAGCCAATCCAGGACATCCAAAGGCTCGGCGGGATTGAACACCACGCCGGCTTGGCAACCCGCTGCCTTGATGGCTTGGACGCTTCGGTGGGCATGGGCAGAAGCGTCGGGGTGAAAACTGATCAGGTCGGCACCGGCCTGGGCAAACAAGGCGGCCAGTGCATCCACCGGTTGCACCATCAAGTGCACATCGATCGGCACGGCCACGCCGGCAGGTGTTTTGGCATGGGGCTTCAAAGCCTGGCAGACCATGGGGCCAAAGGTCAGGTTGGGCACATAGTGGTTGTCCATCACGTCAAAGTGAATCCAGTCAGCGCCAGCGGCGATGACGTTTTTCACCTCGTCGCCCAAACGGGCAAAGTCGGCAGACAAAATCGAGGGGGCGATGCGGTAGGTGGTGTTCATGGGTGAGATTATGGTGTCAGAATGCCCCTGGCCCCCTCCAGCAAAACCCTGTTCAACACAAGCCCATGCCTGCCTACCAATTCAGCGTTGAAGTCACCCCCCACTACCTGCCCGAGCAGTCTGCCCCGGAAGATGGGATGTATGCCTTCTCGTACAACGTGTTCATCCGCAACACCGGCACCATGGCCGCTCAAGTGATCTCACGCACCTGGCACATCAACGATGCCAACGGCCTGCACGAAAAGGTGCGCGGCTTGGGGGTGGTTGGCCACCAACCCTTGCTGCAACCCGGCGAGAGCTTTGAATACACCAGTGGCACCCGCCTGCGAACACCCACGGGCACCATGCATGGGAGCTATTTTTGTGTGGCGGTCGATGGTGAAAAGTTCGATGTGGACATTCCCATGTTTGTGCTGGACGCCTTGAGCGACAGCGCTCGCCATTTGCACTGAAAGCCATGGGTGAATTCGATCTGATCGCGCGCTACTTCACCCGCCCCGCTCGGCAAGCCGTGTTGGGTGTGGGCGATGACTGCGCCCTGCTGCAACTGCAACCCGGCATGCAGTTGGCGGTGTCTTCGGACATGCTGGTCGAAGGCCGTCACTTCCTCGCCACCACGCCACCCAGCCGCTTGGGCCACAAGGCCTTGGCGGTCAACTTGAGTGACCTGGCCGCATGTGGTGCCAAACCTTTGGCCTTCACGTTGGCGCTGGCTTTGCCACACGTGGATGACGCTTGGCTGCAAGGGTTTTCACAAGGTCTGTGGGCCTTGGCCGATGCCCATGGCTGCGAGTTGATCGG
>CAJBOO010000010.1 GCA_903956845.1 uncultured Burkholderiales bacterium | reverse complement strand
TGACGGGATCCACCACGGCATCACTGACGATCAAGTCCATGCGGATTTCCGGATAAGCCGTTTGGAATTGATGCAACAAAGAAGCGAAATGCCCCAACACCAAACCGGTCAAGGCATGAACCCGCAACGTACCGGTTGGTTTGGTTTGCACATCCCGCATTTGATCGACGACGCTGTTGGCTTGGGACACCAGTTCAGTACAGTCTCGCAAGAATGTCTGCCCGAGTTCACTCAAGCGAACCAAGCGGGTGCTGCGGTGAAACAAGGGGGCGCCAAGGTAGTCTTCCAGTTGTTTGACCCGGGTCGTGACCACCGATTTGGATACGCGCAATTGCCTGGCTGCTTCAGCAAAGCTCTGGGTTTGTGCCACGCGCACAAATGTTTCAATGTTTTGAAGCCTGTCCATGCCCAGAATATAAAGGCTAAGCGACAGCAGCCCCTAAAGCAGTTTGAATTTCAGCAGGGACTCCAATTCCCCTCGCGTCAAACCATCCACCATGTCAATCAAGACAAGTCCATCTGGGGTGCACTCAAAGCTCGCCAAGTCTGTGTAAATGCGTTTGACGCAAGCGATGCCCGTCAATGGATAGGTGCATGCTTGCACCACCTTGCTCACGCCTTGTTTGGTGAGCAAATCCATCATGACCCAGGTTTGCTTGGCGCCCAAGGCCAAATCCATGGCGCCACCAACGGCGGGTATGGCATGGGGTTCACCAGTACTCCAATTGGCAAGATCACCATGGACTGACACTTGAAATGCCCCCAAAACACAAATATCCAAATGCCCGCCCCTCATCATGGCGAAACTGTCTGCATGGTGGAAATACGCACCGCCCGGCAACAGCGTCACAGCTTGTTTGCCTGCATTGATCAGATCAAAGTCTTCCTCGCCTTGGGGTGGTGCAGGCCCCATGCCCAACAAACCGTTTTCGCTTTGCAGAATGATTTCGATGCCGTCAGGTAAGTGGTTGGCAACCAGGGTCGGCATGCCAATGCCCAAATTCACATAAGCACCGTCAAACATGTCTTGCGCCACCCGTTGCGCCAACTGGTCTTTGCTGCGTTTGAGCGTTGTCATGGGTGTCATTCCTTCAATGGATTCATGGGGACACCTTGAACCCGCCACCTTGGGTCGCCGAACGCGGCACTTGAACCAAGGCACTGACAAAAATGCCGGGTGTCACGATGTGCTCAGGGTCTATGGCCCCCAGTTCAACGATGTCATGAACTGAAGCAACACTGCGTTTACCGGCCATGGCCATGATGGGACCGAAATTGCGCGCTGCTTTTCTGAACGTCAGATTCCCCCATCGATCCCCAGTTTCAGCCTTGATCAGTGACAGGTCGGCGTGAAGAGGATATTCAAGAATGTAGTGTTGACCGTCGATGACACGGGTTTCTTTTTCAGAGCCATCGGCATGAAAAGCCAAATCTGTTCCATACCCTGTAGGCGTGAAGAATGCACCAATGCCTGCACCAGCAGCGCGAATGCGTTCTGCCAGATTGCCCTGAGGAACCAATTCCAATTCCAACTTTCCTGAGCGATACAACTCGTCAAAGACATGGCTGTCGGTTTGGCGTGGAAAGCTGCAAATGATTTTTTTGACCCTGCCGGCTTTGAGCAAGGCAGCCAATCCCGTATCCCCATTGCCCGCATTGTTGTTGATGACCGTTAATTCTTTGGCGCCCGTCTCTATCAAGCCGTCAACCAATTCACCAGGAATGCCGGCCGTTCCAAATCCACCCACCATGACGGTTGATCCGTCTGCTACAGCTCCAATGGCTTGGGCAATCGAGTTGGCAATTTTGTTGATCATCTGAACATCCCCTCAAAGTGCCAACTCAAAATCAACTTGTGCGCGCTCGATGCGTATGTCGCGCATTTTGATTTTGATCTTTTGGTGCTCTGGATGCTGGTTGTACGTTTCCAGGTCTGCCCAGGTCGCAAAGCGCATGCTGATGGCGAAATCGAAAGCGCCATCAACCGCTAAGGCATTGGCGCCAGCATGCACCTCCAACAAGCCTGGCACGAATGACTTCATGGCCTGAAAGTCCTCAACCAAGCCTTTGGCTTGGGAGGCATTTTCTTCAGCGGTCGTGGATTTGAATTTCCACATCACTATGTGCAAAACTTCACTCATGAAGCAACAAGGTTTGCCAACACAAAGTCAAAATTCAGCGTGTAAAAAGCATGGTTCAGCGTGCGACCATCGGGTGCTTTGCCTCCTTCATGGCGAACATATTGACCAAGCAATGACGATCTGACGCCAAAGACCACATCGGTCTGCAAATAATCATCATCTTCTCTGAAGACATGCGTGATCAAGGTTTGGTAACCCGCGGCATCAATTTTGAAATGCACATGTGCTGGGCGCCATGGATGCCGACCGGTGCTGAGCAGCATTTGTCCAACCGGACCGTCGGTGGGCACCGGGTAGGACACCGGCAAGACCGTTTGAAAATCCACGGCACCGTGCTCATCCGAAAACAAGATGCCTCGCGCTTGATGCCCTGTCAATTCAGAACGCTGAACGTCATACAAACCTTCTGCATCGGCTTGCCAAATATTCACACGTGCGCCTTTGATGGGCTTTCCATTTGTATCAATCACTTTGGCACTGACAAACAGTGGT
>CAJBOO010000009.1 GCA_903956845.1 uncultured Burkholderiales bacterium | reverse complement strand
GCAGGCCATTTCGCATTACCTCTCCAGATTGGCCAACTGAGTGAACTGAAATTGCTGGCGATTTGAAGTGACCCATAAGGTCTTCAATCTTCAATCGCCAGTGATTTTTCTTTCGCGAATGATGGCGCCAAATCGTTTGGAATCGTCACTGGCACGTGCTCCAAATTCTGCAGGCGTGAGGGGCAAAGCCTCGCCGCCTAAATTTTGAATTCGTTCTTTCAAAGCAGGCGTGGCCAAAATGCGATTGATTTCACGGTTCAATTTGGTTACAACGTCTGCAGGCGTTCCAGCTGGTGCATAGAAGCCAAATACAGAATCGGCATCAAAGCCTTTGAGACCTGCCTCTTCCAAGGTGGGCACATTGGGAAACAAGGGCGAACGCTTCAGACTGCCCACCGCCATCAGCTTGAGCTTGCCTGCGCGAACTTGGCCTAAACCAATGCCTGGATCGAAATAAAAATCGAGCTGACCCGCCAGCACATCTTGCAAGGCAGGCGCAGCGCCTCTGTAAGGCACATGGACCGCAAACAAGCCAGCCTGACTTTTCATCATTTCACCCGCCAAGTGCGGCGAGCTGCCATTGCCGGCAGAGCCGTAGGAAAGACGGCCGGGATTTTCTTTGACGTACTTTAAAAATCCCTGAATGTTCTCAGCTGGGAAATTGGGTTTGGTCACCAAGTAAACCAAGACCCTGGCCGCCGATGCCACCGGAATCAAGTCTTTGGCTGGATCGAACGACATGCGCGCGTAAATATGAGGATTGACAGACACCATGCCGCCCGAGCTCATGAGCAAAGTGTAGCCATCGGCGGGCGACTTGGCCACGGCCTCACCACCCAAATTACCGTTGGCACCGCCTCTGTTTTCCACCACCACGGGTTGTCCTATAGCCTCTGCCAAAGGAATGCCAATGGCACGGGCAATTTGATCGGCCGCACCGCCCGGTGGGAAATTGACAACAACCTTCACTGGCTTTGAAGGCCAAGTTTGGGCCAGCACATTGGTGCAAAGCGCAGCGCCTACCAACAGCATTGAAAGCGTGATGGTCAGCGCCCTTTTTGAAGGCTGCTCACGCCAAGATGAACCGGTGGTCTTCGTCATTTTGTCTCCCTTGAACGCATTGCGTTTGTCATTGAGTTGAAAGTCTACGAGCTGCTTGATTTGATTCTGGGATTCTTCATCCACAAAATGGGTTGCGCTTTGACGGGTCGCACAGGCGCACCATGCAAGCTCAAAGCTTGATCCAAAAGTTGTCCTGCTTCATCTTGCAAAGCCGCTTTGCGGATTTGCGATACAGCAGCGGTTTGTTCTGCAGCCGACTTGCTTGCATCGGGCACACAAACCGTTTTGAGAATGTGCAATAAATTGTCCTTGCCACGCTCATTGGTGCTGCCATAACCCTTGATGAGTTGTCCGCAGCGAGCCACTTCCAAAGCCAAATCGGTAGACACAGCGCAGGCACTGGCAATGCCTTGCAGCCACTCTTCGATCAAGGCTTGCTCAGTGATGTAACGGTGACCATAAGGTCTGAATACGCGCAATAGCGACAAGAAGCGAAGGCTCAGCATGCCCAGCACCGACTGACGGGCCAGCTTGATGGGCATTGACCACGCTTCCTTGCCATTGGCAACCCGCTGGCGATCCCACTTGAGAAGCGCTTGCGCCCACGACATGGGCAGCATGGCGGCAAGCTCTGGCACCCCAGGCTTGAAGTGATCGTAGACCTTGAGCAGTTCACCTTCTTGGAGTTTGACCTCTTGCGAAACACGGTCCCAGCGTTGGGACCGACTTTTCAAGTGGGCCACTTGAATGATGTCATCGTAGGCCATCCACAAAGCCAGCCAACGCGTGGCCTCTGTGGTGACAGGGCACGCAGCAGAACCGCCAGGCGCAGATGTCTCAATGTGCTTTAACTTTTTCAAACGTTCTACCATCAAGTGGGCATAAGCCTCATTTTGATATTGATGGACTCGCTGAT
>CAJBOO010000008.1 GCA_903956845.1 uncultured Burkholderiales bacterium | reverse complement strand
GAACTTGGGGCAAATCGCCGCTGGTGCCAAGGTGGAAGTCTCCGTCCGCGCCCGCGTGTCCACAGGCGTAGCCGCCAACACCGCCGTCAGCCAAGCCGCCAGCGACAAAGCTGTCGTGCGCTGAGCCATCACCCCTTTCTTACGCGGAGTCATCCCATGTTGAATCACATTCCCCGTCAAGGCGGAGTGAGCCGGTCAGGCTTACTCTGCACCATGCTGTCAGTGCTTGCGATGTTCTTGTGCAGCAGCCTGCCTGCCCATGCCGTGGCACCCCCAGCTGGCTCGAGCATCACCAACCAAGCCTCGGCGTCTTACAAAGACGGATCGGGCCAAGTACAGCGCACCACCTCAAACCCGGTGGTGACCACGGTCAGCCAAGTGGGGGCCTACACCCTGGCGCAAGCCACGGCCAGCAAGAACGGGGCAGCCGGCAGCACGGTCAACATGCCCTATGTGTTGACCAACACGGGTAATGGCGCTGATAACTTCACCATCAGCGTCAACGAAAGTGCAACCACCCCCGATTTCAGCAAGATCGAGGTCTACCTGGACGATGGCGAGGGCAAGCCAGCCTCCTCGGTGCCGCTGTGTACCTCTGCCACCGCAGGCACGGCATGTGCGGTGAGTGCCTTCAAATTGGAGTCGGGTGTGTCGATGAAATTCGTGGTCGCCTACACCATCCCGGTGAGTGCCACCACGGGCAACTGGGGGAGCAACACCGCCACCGTCACCGCCGCCCCGGTGAACGCGGGGGCATTGTTCAGCACCTACACCAATGCCTCTGAACAACGAACCGACACGATCACACTCACCACCGGCATCTTGTTCGATGTGAGCTTGTCCATCAAAGCGCCGCAAGTCTCGCCCGTGAGCGGTACCTGGCCGGTGGCCACCAGTGGCCCGCGTGCCACCAACACCACGTTCACGGTCAGCTATGCCAATAAGGGTGCGCAAACCGGCAACCTGTACCTGACCAATACCTTGCCCAGCGGCTTGACTTACCAAGCCGGTAAGTCCGTGATCAGTTGTGCGTCTGGCACCGCCTTGAGCGAAGCCGCAGGCGGAGACACCACGGTGTGCAGCAGCCAGCCGAACATCGAATTCGAGTACGACAGCGTCAGCAAAACCCTCAAACTGGTGATTCCCTCGGTGCAAGCCAACAGCATGGGCACCTTGAGTTTCCAGGTGCAGGTCAGCAACACCGCCGCCGTGGGCATCGCTGACACCACCGACAAAGTGCAATACGCTGCCACCGGGTGTTCCGCATCCACCATCGCGCTGTGCAGTGCCGCGACCCTGAGTGACTCCAACACCGCCGAGTTCACCGTGACCGCCACCCGTGGCGTGAACCTGAACACCGCTGACACCACTGCCGGCACGCCAGCGAGCTCTGCCGATGGCTTCACCAACACCGCCATCGTGGCGGGCAGCTATGTGTTGCAAGACCACACCGTGACCAACACTGGCAACGACAGCGACACCTTCAACTTGAGCGTGGCGATTGGCAATTTCCCAGCAGGCACCTTGTTCAATTGGTTCCATTCAGATGGCGCGACGCCATTGCTCGACACCAACAGCGACGGCACGGTCGATACCGGCATCATTGCCGCAGGTGCCAACAAGGCCTTGAAATTGCAAATCTTGGTTCCGTCCACCACCGCCGTGAACGCCACCGCTAACTTGCAGGCCACCGCCACCGCTACTTCGGTGAATGCATCGGCCGCCAAAGATGCCACCTACGCTGGCGTGACCCGTGTGATGGGCGGCTATTTCGACATGACCAGCACGGCCAGTGGCGGTGCGGTCGTGGGTGACATTGGTGCGGGCCCAGGCACCTTGCCTGTGGTGACCACCACGGCCATCGAGGCTGGCAGCGCGGTGGTGGAAATCGCGCTCTACCTGAAAAACAATGACAGCGCGAACAACACCTTCAACCTGGCCGCCAGCAGCCAAAACGCCTTCCCAGGCAGCTTGCCCAGTGGCTGGACCGTGGTGTTCAGCGATACCCGCTGCACCTCACCCACAGCCATCACCTCCAAAGCTGTGACCGGTGGACAACAGGTTGTGATTTACGCTTGCGTGAGCACGCCGCCGACCTCACCCACCGTGGTGCAGCCCTTGTATTTCAAAGGCACCAGTACCAACAACACCACGGCTGGCAGCCTCACCAGCGACGTGATTTACTACAACGTGTCGATCGCAGCGGCGAGCCAATTCAGCATGAGCTTGCAAGCGCCTGGCTTGAACAACACCACCAAGGGCAGCAGCGCAGACTATGCCCACGTGCTGACCAACACCGGCGTGGCCAGCTGCGGGGCGGGCAACAGTGGCACCAACTACCTCAAAGTCACCGCCACATTGGAGAGCGCCAAAGCGCAAAGCGGCTGGACCGTGGCCATCTACAAAGACGTGGACAACAGCAGCTCGATCACCGCGGGTGATACCCAAATCACCGATGGCAAATTGCAAACCGGCGGTTTGGCAGCCGGTGCCAACGTCAAGTTCGTGGTGCGGGTGATTTCACCCAGCTCCGCCCAAATCGGTGAAACCGCGACCGCCACGGTGACGGTGTCGGATGTGGACAGCACCGGCAACACGGTGCAAGAAACACCGGCGGGTTGTGGCTCGCTCAGCTTGCTTGACACCACCACCGTGGTGGTGGGCGCACTGACCGTGGTCAAACAGCAAGTGAAATCCACGGGCACCTGTGCCTCGTCCTACCCCAGCACCGGCTGGACCACCGCCAACTTGACCGCTGCCCCAGGCGACTGCATTTACTACGACGTGACCGCCACCAACAACGGCGTGTCTGCACTGAGCAATGTGTCCTTGGCCGATGCCGCGGCCAACTACACCAACCTGATGTCGACGCCCGCGGTCAGTTGCTCGTCCACCGGCATGACCGGATCGACCACCGCCGCATCCAGTGGCGTCACGGTGAGTTGCGCCCAAGGCGGCACGAACACCATGAGTCCAGGCGGCAGCCTGACCATGCGTTACGCCGTGCAAGTGCGTAACTGAAGGCAGAGCTGAATGCGCCGCTGGTGGGCCCTGCTGGGGTTCTTGTTGACCGTCTTCGACGCGGGGGCAGCCATGGCCCCTGCGGGGGTCAGCTTGCAAACCCAAGCGGTGGCGACCTACACCTTGCCAGGTGCCGGGGTGGTCGAAACCATCCGCAGCAATGTCTTGGTGTTGCAGGTGTCGGCGGTTGACGATTTCGCGTTGCAAGGCGACGCCTGGGTGTCGCGCACACCGGGCAGCCAGGCCACCATGCCCTACCGCTTGAGCAATTTGGGCAACCGTGTGTTGGAGATCACGACCACGGTGGTCAACGCCAACAACTGCAGCTTGTTCCCCGACACCCATGACCTGGGCAACCTGCGGGTGGTGGTGGACGCCAACACCAATGGCATCGCCGACCCAGCCGAACTCACCGCCAGTACCCAAGTGAGTTTGCAACCGGGCACCAGCGCCTCGGTCTTGGTGTTGGGCGATGTGCCGCAGGCCAGCACCGACGGTGCGTGCATCCAATTGACCGCCGCGTCCAGTTCACCCAGCCTGAGCCGCAGCATCAGCACCTTTGTCAGCATGGCCAACAACCCAGCCATCGCTTTGCATAAACAGGCCAGCGCCGCAGGCCCATTGAAGCCCGGCGGTAACGACACTGTCCGCTACACCTTGACAGCGACCAACCAGGGCACACGTGACGCCACGCCCAGCAACGTGTCCACCAGTGGGCAAAGCATCACAGTGAATGGCAACCCCACCAGCGTGATTTTGTTGCGTGACGAAATACCCACGGGCGCCATGTTCCAGATGGGCAGCTTGCAGGTGTCTCACGCCAGCGCACTGCTGCTGTTTCGCAAACAAGGCGACCCTGCATTTGCCTACCGCACCCAAGACCAGGGCAGTGCCAACATCGAAGTCGCTGCGGCCTTTCCTTTTTCCTTGGGCAGCGGCCAAGCCGTCAGCATGTCGTTTGACGCCTCGGCGCTGGCCAGTGCCGAGACCGCGATCACCAACGTGGCCGAGGTCCAGCATGCCGGCGTGGTCGGCGCCAATGCGATGGCTTCGGTGCGATCCAATGCAAGCAGCACACCGGTGGCCAGCCAACGCCTGGGATTGGCGCATGGGGTGATCAGCAGCAAGGTCAACACCGTGGTGACCACCGACCCGAGCACCAACAAAACCACGTCCACGCCCGACAAAACCGTCACCTTCAAACTCGGCTTGCGGGTGCGCAACGACGGCAATGCGCCACTGTTCAATCTGCAATTGCCACATCAAATGGGTGGTGCTGCCTTGGCAGGCAACTACACCACGGCCGCAGTGCCTCCTTCGGGCATGTACACCGTCGTGCCTGGCAGTTTGAAAGTCGCTGAATCAATCCATTCATCTACCAAGGCCATCATCAACCAAAACTTCACCGGCGACGGCAACCAGACCCACTTGCTCATCCCAGGCGCGAATGGCAGTGTGCTGCCGATCGGTGGGGAGTTCACCCTGACCTACGAAGTGCGGATCAACACCAGTGGGCGCAACGGCGCGACCGTGCTCAGCCAAATCACGGGCCAAGCTTCGCTCTATGCCCAATCGGTGTTGCCGGACGCGACCGATGTCTCCACGAATGGACTCAACCCCGACCCTGATGGCGATTTCAACCCGAACAACAACAGCGTGCCAACGCCCTTGCTGTTGACCAATGTGGACGCACTGCAGCGCTTGTCGGCGGGATTGACCATCAGCAAAGCGGTGGACAAGCCGGTGCGTCTGGCCTCGGGTGAATACGACATCACCTACACCGTGACCGTGGCCAATACCAGCGATGTGCAAATCCCGAACGTGCGGGTGGTGGACAACCTGGCCTGCAATCTCAACCCGAACGATCCCGCCACCAACGTCAGCAGCTGGCGCTTGGTCAAGCCGCCCGTGGCCAAACGCGGTTTGTTGCCCGTCTCGAGCGCCTACACCGGCGACGCGCCTTGCGACAACAGCCAAACCACCGACCCCGGCAAAGCACCGATCGACCCACGCGTCATCATCAACGACAGCAGCAAAACCTTGCCCCCGGGAGCCAGCGAGGAATACACCTTCACCGTGCGTGTGAACCAAACCACCCCGGGCTGGCAAACCCAGGTGCCCAACAAGGCCTGGCTGGTGGCTTTGCAAGACAACCAGTTGGTGGATCCGAATGTGTTGGTCACCAGTGCCAGTGTGTCGAGTTTGTTGGTTGACCCGCAGGGCCATGTGTACGACTCGATCACCCGTCAACCCATCCCTGGCGCCTTGCTCACCTTGCGTCGCTTGAGTTGTGACGGCGGCATCGTGACCAAGATCGACCCGACCGAAGTGGTGGGCAGCAGCGGCTACACCTTCAACGCCGATGGCTCGGTCAGCATGCTCACCGGCGCAGATGGTCAGTACCAGTTTTTCTGGCAAATCCCGCCGGTGGCCGATGTGTGTAACTACAGCCTCAGCGTGACACCGCCAGCCACCCACACCGCCAGCAAAACCATTCCATCTCAAACCGGGGTGTATGGCGGTTGCGGCTTCGTGGTGCCCCACATGGAGATTCCCTCGGGCAGCCAAGCCACCACCTGGTACAAGGACATCCGCACCGGCTACAAAGCCAGCGCCAACCCTGCGGTGTGCCCGGTCTTGCACAACCACATCCCGCTGGACCCGGTCAGCCAAGGCACGTCTTTGTTGCTGAGCAAGCAAACCAGCAAGTCCCAAGCGGAAATGGGTGACCAGGTCGACTTTGAATTGGTCTTGTCCAACCGCACGGGAGCCGCCATTGGCAACATCCACTTTGACGATGTGCTCCCGGCTGGATTCACCTATGTCAAAGGCACGGCCATGGTCGACGGCACAGCGATCGCCGAGCCAGTGCAGCAATTCAATAAAACCACCCGACGCACCAGTCTGAGCTTCAGCGCGGGCAGCGCGAACTTGGCTGACAAGGGCGAGATGCGATTGCGCTATCGCTTGCGCATTGGCGTGGGTGTGATGAACGATTCGGACGCGGTCAACAGTGCGGTCGCTTCTGGTTTGTCGAGTTCAGCCGCCTTGCGCTTGAGCTCCAACGTCGCGCAAGCCAAGCTGCGGGTGAGTGGTGGCGTGTTCAGCAACCAAGGCTTTGCCATTGGCAAGGTCTGGGCCGATTGCAATCGCAATGGCACACAAGAAGACCCAGAGCCGGGTGTGCCCGGCGTGCGCCTTTACCTGGAAAACGGCAACAGCGTGATCACCGACGCGTTTGGCCGCTGGAGTTTGTATGGTTTGAAACCCGTCACGCATGTCTTGCGCGTGGACCCCAGCACCTTGCCCAAAGGCAGTGTGTTGTCTGTGTTGAGCAACCGCCAATCGGGTGAAGCCCACAGCCGATTCTTGGATGTGAAAAACGGCGAACTTGTGCGCGCCGACTTCGCGATCAAAGGCTGTGAAGGGCCAGGCCTCAAGGCAGACATTGACCGGCGCAAAACGGCACAAACGAAAAACGTGGACGAACAATTGCAGGCCTTGGTGACCGCCCGATTGGCGATCGAGTCGCGCCTGGTTGGCACACCTGACACCCGGGGCTTGCCGGCCAGCGGCATGGTGGGTGGCAACACCGGCGTCTTGAATGATTCGGTCAGCCAGCCGCTGCTGCGCATGCCCCAGGGCATGGGCCAAGGCTTGGGCCCCTCAGGTAACCCGCCGCCGGCGACCGATACCAAAGCCAAAGTCTTGACACCCGAAGACCTGGCGTTGCTCAAGACCAGCCGCTTGAACGACCCCTTGCTCAACCGCTTGGTCACCTTCAGCACCGAGCCCTTGGAGCAGGTCATGGACAACCTGCCTGCGGTCACGGGCTTCATTGAGCTGCAAGACGGTGATGCGGTCGCGACCGAGCAAATCAATGTGCGGGTGAGTGGGCCGCCGCAGTCGTCATTGCGCTTGCAACTCAATGGCAGCTTGGTGCCTGACAACCGCATCGGCAAAAAAGCCATGGTGCCCAGCACCGGCTTGATCGCCCAGGAATACATCGGCGTGCGCTTGAAGGCTGGCGTCAACGAACTCGAATTGCAGGCCATGGACGAGTTTGGCAATGTGCGCCAACGCGTGAAGATCAAGGTCAAAGCCCCTGGCGCCTTGGCCCGCATGCGGCTCACGCCGGTGGGTCGTTTGGCCGCCGACCCTTTGCGGCCTGCACAGATCAAACTTCAATTGACCGACAGCGCAGGCATCCCGATCATGGCGCGAACCGCGGTGAGCTTGAATGCCCAAGGCGCACGTTGGCTCAACACCGACACCCAAGCCGATGAACCCGGTGTGCAGATTTACGTGGAAGGCGGCGAAACCACCTTGCTGATCGAACCCCCAGGCCAACAAGCCCTGGTGCCGGTGCGCTTGCAAGCGGGGGCGGTGAGTCACAGCGAAAACTTGAATTTCCTGCCCTCGCTCATGCCCTTGCAAGGCGTGGGTGTGGTCGAAGGCGTGCTGGACCTGAGTCGCCGCGGCAGCATCGGCCTGAACCAACCCAGTGCGGCGAATGCCTTTGAGAAAGAGCTCAACAGCCTCTCGAGCAGCACCAGCAGCAAAAAGGGCAGCGGCCGCACAGCGTTCTTCTTCAAAGGCACCATCTCTGGCGAATACCTGTTGACCGCGGCTTTCGACTCAGACAAAACCACCAAAGAACAATTGATGCGCGACGTGCGCCCAGACGACTTCTACCCGGTGTATGGCGACAGCTCGCTGCGCGGCTACGACGCGCAAAGTGCGGGCCGCCTGTATGTGCGCATCGACAAAGACCGCAGCTTTTTGTTGCTGGGCGACTTCAACACCGCCAGCAGTGGCGAAGTGAGGCAACTCAGCCAATACAGCCGAGCCCTGTCTGGATTGCAGCACCGCTACGAAGACGAAAGCCTGCGAATCACTTCCTTTGTGGCCAGCACCACCGCCACCCAACAGGTGGAAGAGTTGCCTGCCAACGGTTTGTCTTTTTACAACCTGAGCACAGTGCTGGGCGACATCCGCGCTGGCAGCGACAAAGTCGAGTTGATCGTGCGTGACCGCAGCCAACCAGAGATCGTGCTGTTGCGCCGCACCCTGACGCGCATGACCGACTACAGCTTCGAGCCAATCACCCGTAGCCTGCAACTGGTCCAAGCCTTGCCCAGCTTGGACAGCAACCTGAACCCGCAGTCTCTGCGAGTGACTTACGAACTCGAAGCCGGTGGCAACAGTTACCAGGTCGCAGGCACCGATGTGCAGGTCAAGGTGGCCGACAGCATCCAGCTGGGTACCGCGGCGGTGAAGGACCAAAACCCCTTGAATGAGCGTGAGCTCAAGGCCGTCACTTCATTGGTGCGTTTAGGCGACCACACCGCATTGAGTGCCGAGGTGGTGCAGTCTCGCAGCGATGAAAAAGGCTCGGGCGGTGCGGCTCGGGTGACCTTGCGCCATGAAGGCACGGACTTCAAGGCGCAAACCCAATGGGTGCAAACCGACAAAGACTTTGACAACCTGAGTGCCACGACCGGTGCAGGCCGCGCCGAAGTCACCGCCAACGCGGAGTACGCCTTGAACGCCAACAACCGCTTAAGGGCTGAGGGCTATGTGTCGCGAGACAAGCTGGCCGCCGATCCCGCCAGCAGCGAACGCAGCAACACCGGCATCGCCTACCAACACCAGTTCAATGCGTCGGTGAGCGCGGAGGCGGGCTTGCGCCATGGCAACAGCGCCAGCAACCCCAGCAATGGCTTTGCCTACAGCCAAGTCGGCAACACGGCCTCGGTGGGCAACGCCAGCATCTCCAACATCAACAGCTCGGTGACCGCCTCCACACAAACACCCACCGCCAGCACCAGTGCCCGCGCCCGCCTGAGCTTGAAGCCGCGCAACTGGCCGCGCTTGCAAGCCTTTGTCGAAGCCGAGCAAGACCTGGACATCAAGGACCACAACGCGCTCACCCTGGGCGGCAGCTTTGGCTTGACCGACAAGACGCGCCTCTATGCCCAACGTGCCCTGGTCAACCACATGGACTCGTTGGCCACCATCAACGGACAAAGCCTGAGCCAATACAACATGATCGGCGTGGACAGTGCCTACATGGAAGGCGGGCGCTTGTTCAATGAATACCGCGCCCCGACAACTGGCTATGCGCAAAACGCCACCGGTGTGCGCAACACCTTCAAACTCAGCGAGCAGTGGCGCATGAACGCCAGCCTGGAGCACATTGAAAGCCTGGGCAGACGCGGCAACACCACCGCTACCCCCAGCACCGCCACCGCCGCTGCTGTGGGCTTGGACTGGGGCAATGGCCCCTGGCGCATGAGCAGCGCTTTGGAAAACCGCAACGCCACCACCAACCATGCCAGCTTGGCGAGTCTGGCCGTGGCCAAGCGTGTCGACAACGACATGACCTTGCTCGCTCGCAGCATGCGCACCAGCAACCAAGACCTGACCAACAGCGCCCACACCAAACAACTGCGCCAGCAAGTGGGCATGGCGTACCGACCCGCGCGGGCCGACCGCTGGAACATCTTGTCGCGCTATGAATACCGCTTACAAGACATCAGCCTGGGCACGGGCAACAGCCAAGACCCGTTCCGCGCCACCATGGCCAACAACAACCTGGGCTTGTCCACCACCCACATCGTCAGCACCCATGCCAACTGGCAGGTCGACCGGGGCCAACAACTCAGCCTGCACCACGCAGCCAAAACCACGCGCGTGCAAGACGCGGCCACCCCGAGCGCCTACTGGGCTCACATGCTGCATGCCCGCTACACCGTCGACCTCTCCAATGACTGGGATCTGGGTTTGCAGATGGGACAGCTGTGGGGCAAGGACGGCGTGCGTCAATCCACCTTGGGTCTTGAAACAGGCTACCAAGTGGTGCCCAGTGTGTGGGTCTCGGCGGGCTACAACCTCTTGGGTTTGCAAGACGCCGACCTGGCCGGGCAAAACTACACCAGCCGTGGCAGCTACATGCGCTTGCGTTGGAAGTTTGACGAGACGGCCATGCAGTTTGGCAAAGTCGCCGACGACCCCGCACCACCTTTTGTGATGGCGGTCACCGCACCTGCCGCCGTGGTCAGTGCAAGCGCCACACCCGTGCCTGTGCCAGTGACCGAAGCCGTGGCGTCAGCCAAACCGGTGGTCGACCCCTATGCCAGTGCCAAGGCCGAAGTATCCGAGCGGGTCATGATGTGGGCGCTGGCCTTGTCGGCGAAAAACCTGGAGCAGTACACCGCGTTTTACGCACCCCTGGCAGGCACGAACAAAACCCTGCGCCGCGACATGCAGCGCCCGCGCATACAGATGCGCCAGGGCGTCGATGTGCAAATCGACGACCTGGCGCTCATGCCGCAGTCCGATGGCAGCGTCGTCACCCGCTTCAAGCAACGCGCCCAAAGCAAGGGACGCCGCACCGCCGTGCTCAAACAACTGCGCTGGCGCAAATTTGACGCCGGTTGGTTGATCACCCATGAAAGCAATGGATAAGACCATGAAATCCCATGTCACCGCTTGCGGCTGGAACCTGTTGCGCGGCCTGATCGCTTGCTTGGGCTTGTGCAGCCATGGGGTGTGGGCGGAATGCACAGACTTTCCAACGGGTACCAACTACGTCACCAGCAACACCTTCCCAGTGACCGAGTTGAACAATTTTGTCTCCAACATCCAAATCCCATCGGGCGCAACCACCAACCAAGTGGTTCGAACCATTGATGTCACCTACACCTTCACCAATTGCCAAATTCCGCATTACGCGGGTACGAATGGCACGATCATGGGAGTGCAGTTTTTCAACGATGACACACGCTTGCCAGGCACGTCCACAGGCGCTGCCATTTACGACAGCAACAACCAGTCCACCGGTTTGAGCATTCGCAGTCAATTCCTCAGTCACAGCATGACCTGCTCAGGCAATGCATCCTTGGGTTATGCGGGCGGCAAAGGCACGTGGATCACCAGCAACGGTGGTGCTTCATGCCGGGTGGTGTTGACCAACCGTCACACCCTTTACCGCAATGCTTTGCCTATCCAAACCAGCGTTTTCCCAGGCGCGTCTTTCAGTTGGTTAAGCCTTTCCTATTTGGATGCCAACGGTAACTTTTCGCGGTGGTCAGACTGGGGCGGCTCGCCTTACATTCAAAACAGCACATCCAGCGTGGTGCAGACAGGAACGCATTGGGACAACACCTCTTCCAACAGCACAGCAGACGGTGGCTCAGGCGTTTGGAATGGCACCAACACCAATTGGCTGGACAGCACAGCCGGTACCAACGGCGTTTGGCAACAAGGTGCCACAGCCGTATTTCCAAGCGCCGCCGGCACAGCCACATTGGCGGACGGCTACACCGCAAGCGTCAGTGGTTTGACTTTCAATGCGTCTGGGTACACGGTCAATGCGACAGGGACCGGTGGTTTGAGCTTGGGGTCATCGGCCACGGTCACGGTGGGTTCATCGGGCTCTGATTTGGTCACCATCGAAGCGCCTGTCAGCGGAGCCAGCGCACTGACATTGGCTGGTCCGGGTCGATTGAAGTTGACAGGCAACAATACATACACCGGCGCGACGTCGGTCACCGGCGGTGTGCTGCAAATCGGACAAGGTGCCAACGCTGGCAGCATTTCCAGCACCTCTTCGATAGCCTTGTCAGCGGGAACCAGCCTGGTCTTCAACCGTAACGACCTCTACACGCTCACGAGTCCCATCAGCGGAGCTGGTGCCGTGGTGCAAGACGGTATAGGCACCACCGTTCTCGATTCGACAAACACCTACACCGGCGGCACATGGGTCAATGCAGGTCGATTGACCTTCAAAAACACCACCATCAACTATGCCCGCTTTGACACACCTTCTATCGCGATCGCCACGGGGGCTACGTTGGAGGTGAATGTGGGGTCCGGTCTGGAGGAGTCGATCTCCACCGCCCAAGTGACCTACACCGGTAACGGCACCTTGGAAAAAACAGGCCTGGGCTTGGCTGCTTTATCTAACTACAGTGGTTTGGGTGATGTTGCCATGGGCCAAGGGGCAAAGATCAAAGTCTTGCAAGGCACCTTGACCAACTATTGGGGCAGCTTTGTCAACAACAAAGCCAGCTTGAATGTGGCCACGGGCGCGTTGTTTTGGCACTACGGTAACACCAACCTCAGGTGGGATGTGTTGGAGGGTGGTGGTTCTTATCGCCGCTATGCCGGCACAAGCAGTGTGGGTGAACTCACCTTGGGGGTAGGAAACTCAAGTGGTGAATTTTCAGGCGCGGTTTTTGATGATGAAGCCGGACTGTCCTTGACCAAGGTGGGCACTGGCACACAGACTTTCTCTGGTATTTTGTCCTTTGGAGGGGGAATTGCCATCACCCAAGGCGCCATTCAAATAGGCAATGGCTCAACCACCACACCGCCATCGTTGACTTACACCAAAGTCATAGGCACAACAACCGTTGCAGGGGGTGGCCACTTCAGCAATCGAGGCATGACCGTCAATATCAGCTCGGGAGCCTCTTTGATTTTGAACCGGGGAGAGGATGGCTTTTCCGACAATTTCGTGCTTTCTGGCGCAGGCATGTTGCGCAATATCGGTGCAGGCAAGGTCACTTTGACTGGCAACAACACCTATACCGGTGGCACGGAGTTTCGAGGCGGTATTTTAAGTTTGGGTTCGACAGGTGCCATTGGCACCAGTGGTTCATTGCAATTCACTGGCGGTACGTTGCAGTTCACGGCCAGCAACACCAGCGACTACTCGGCCCGTTTCAGCACCCTGTCCAACCAGCAATTCAAGCTTGACACCAACGGCCAAAGCGTGACGCTGGCCACCGGTTTGAGCAGCAGCGCGGGCACCTTGACCAAGCTGGGCACGGGCACCTTGACCCTCTCGGGGGCGAGTACCTATGGCGGCAACACCACCGTCAGTGCAGGCACTTTGATGCTGACGGGCAGCCTTGACAGTAACGGCGCAACCACAGTGGCTTCAGCTGCCACTTTGGCTGGCACGGGCACGGCCCCTGGCTCGGTCACTGTCAATGGCAGCTTGTCCCCTGGCACCACCGGTGAGGGCACGTTCAACACCGGCTCGGTCACCTTCAACAGCGGGGCCACGCTGGCCATGGACCTCAATGCCCCGGGCACCACGGGCGGTGCGGTCAACGACTTGCTCGTGGTCACCGGTGACATCAGCTTGGACGGCGCATTGGCCATCAACAAACTCGCTAACTTCAGCGCCACGGGCAAATACACCTTGATCACTTACACCGGCACACGCACCGGCACGTTCAGCAGCAGCAACCTGGCTGCCCAAGGGTATCTGGGCGTCATCGAATATGACGACACCAACAAGCAGGTGAACCTGGTGTCGCTACCCCGGGTGCGCATTGCCCAAACAACGACCGGTGGCGTGGGCACGTTCCAATTCAGCTTGAGTGGCTTGGCGTCCAAGCAACTGAGCTTGACCACGGTCACCGCCGGCGTGACCGTGACCAGCAGTTACCTCAATGGCGGGATCAACACCGCCTTGGAGGTGGTGCAAACCCCCCCCAGTGCTTGGTCACCCATGCCCACCAGCGTGAGCTGTATCGACGCCAACGGCGCCAACAATGGCAACGGCAGCAACAACATCGGCACCCTGGCCGGTTCGAAGGTGGTGGTGCTCGCCAGCGCCATGAAGGCCGGGTCTGACATCACCTGTGCGTTTGCCAACACCCGCAACAACCTCAGTGGTGTGGTGTTCAACGACGGCGGCGCACCCAGCGCGGGCGTCAACAGTGGCACGCCCAACGACGGTTTGCCCAATGGCGGTGAGAGCGGCCAAGCTGGCGTGGTGGTCAGCTTGACCAACTGTG
The DNA here is from genome assembly GCA_903956845.1 of uncultured Burkholderiales bacterium. Taxonomy (GTDB): domain Bacteria; phylum Pseudomonadota; class Gammaproteobacteria; order Burkholderiales; family Burkholderiaceae_C; genus Limnohabitans. Next base: position 4,086 of record CAJBOO010000008.1, on the reverse strand, counting down.
CCAGCACGGTCTTTAGCAGCACGGTCACCGACAACGCGGGTGCGTATGCCTTGAACTTGGCTCCCGCCCAATCCGGCCAAACCGTGTGCGTCGCCATCACCTTGCCCAGCAAGCACTTGGCCACCGGCGCCAGCGCAGCCACCACGGCCTTGCCCAGTGGCATCGCCACCACCGTGGCTGGCACGGCCTACACCTACACCCGCAGCAGCCACCAGGTCAGCTTCACTGCCAGCAGCAGCGGGGCGTTTGTGCTGAACTTTGGCATGGTGCCTGAGAGCCAATTGATCGTCGCCAACGACTTGACCGCCGCCCCGGGGGGAATCGCGACCCACAGCCACCGCTTCACCGCAGGCACCAGCGGCACACTCATCCTGACCACCCAAAACGGCGTGTCTGTTCCTGCTGCACTCACTGGCTGGAGCGAAGCGATTTACCAGGACGCGACTTGCAGCGGCAGTTATGTGTCCAGCGCGGCCAACTGGAGCCCGCCCAACAACACCATGAGCGTGACCCAAGGGCAGTCGGTGTGTTTCGTGGTACGCGAATTCGTGCCTGCCAACGCGCAAAACGGCAACAGTTACAGCATGCAGGTCAAAGCGCAGTTGAATTTCAGCAACGCCTCGCCCAGCTTGAGTGCCAGCTACACCGTGACCGACATCACCACGGTGTCGGGCAACGTGGTGACATTGAAAAAGCAGGTTCGCAACATCACCACGGGTGGCGCGAACGCGGTGTGGAAAACCGAAAACGCAGCCCAGTCAGGCGACGTGCTGGAGTACCAAATCACCTTCACCAACACCAGCAGCGCAGCAGTCACCGACCTGGTGATCCAAGACGGTTCGCCTGCCTGGACCACCTGGACCCAAGCGTCCTCGGGCACCGTGCCCGCCAACATGACCTGCACCATGAACACCCCGGCCAACCCGGTGCCGCAAGCCGCCCGCGCTTGCAGCCCAACGGTCACGGGCTCGGGCACGGGCAACCTGACCTGGAAATTCAGCGGGTCGTTGCAGCCACAGGTCAGCGGCAGCGTGCTGTTCCGGGTGACCGTGAACTGACCTGAAACAGCTTCAGATGGGCCAAAACATCACATAAATATAGGGTGACGCTATGAGTATTACTGAGACAATGCATCAATTTGATCGCCATCTGCCGATTGAAAAACCGGAGACCAACATGAGCTTTCATCAGGTTCCGTCATTGCCCCCCATGTATCCGCGGCGCATCATGATCGTCGAGGACAACCCAACACACAGCCGACAAATCCAAAACGCGGTGGAAAAATGGGGCGTGGTGGGTACTTTGCACCTGTGCCCCACCGGTGAGGATGTGTTCAAACTGCTGGAAACCCCCAAATTTGGCCTCGATTTGGCCCTCATCGATTTGGGTTTGCCCGATATCTCTGGCATTGAAGTGATCAAGCGCCTGCGTCGTGGGATCCCCGAACTGCCGATCATGGTGATTTCTTCGATCAGCACCGAACGCAGCGTGTTGTCCGCCATCCGCGCCGGTGCGCGGGGCTACATCCTCAAAGACGATTCCGAGTACGTCATCGCCCATGCCATCTCGCAAGTGCTGATGGGCCACTACCCGATCACCCCGTCCTTGGCACACGCCCTGTTCAAGCTCGCGGGCTCTCCTGCTGCCGCCGACTTGGGAGACCTGAACTTCAAGCTCTCACCGCGTGAACTCGAAACCCTGCAGTTCATCGCTCAAGGCCTGTCTTATGAAGAAGTGGGCCGCAAAATGGGCGTGGCACTGACCACGGTGCAGTCCAATATCCGCAGCTTGTACCGCAAGCTGGACGCCCACTCCCAAGGGCAGGCGGTGTCCAAGGCCCGTGCCGCCGGCTTGATTTAAACCGTCGCTGGCGTCCACACCAGCAACACCTGGGTTCCCTGGGGCTGAGCAAGCCAATGCAGTTGGGCACCCAATTCACGCGCCCGTTGACGCATGTTGTGCAGGCCACGGCCAGCGGCCACGCCCTCGGGTATGCCCACGCCATCGTCGGTGATGCTGATGCGCAACTGCTGCTGCACCCTGTCAAAGTGGGCTTCCATAGTGATGTGTGTGGCTTGCGCGTGTTTCAAGGCGTTGTTGATGGCCTCTTGCACTATCCGCAAAATCTGCAACAGGCTGCGTTCAGGCAGCGCGGGCAATGTTTCCAGCGACACGTTCCAATGCCATTGGAGTGGCAACTCGGCGGTGCGCCTGTCGGTGCGAAAGCGCAAGTCGGCCAGCGCCAGCGCCAAGGTTTTGTGCTGACTGCCCAAGGTGTCAGCCACCAGGTGCAGGTCGGACATGCATTCGCTCAACAAAGTGTGGATCTCGGTTGTGCCCAACCCGCCTTGCGCCACCATCAAGCGGGCACTGCTCAGTTGCGAACCAAAGCCGTCGTGCATGTCTTGCAACAAGCGCTCACGCTCGGCTTGCGCAGACCGCTCGACCTCAATCGCGGTCAGCTGTTGGTGGACCGCCTGCAATGCTTGCGTGCGCTCAGCGACTTTGTCTTGCAACAGTTGCTCTTGCATTTGCGAGGCCTTCAGCGCGTCACCCACCATGCTGAGCAGCACACCATAAAACACCAGGCTCAGCCCACTGTGCGCATAGGGCATCAACAGCAACACATCAAAACCCGCCGCGCCATTGAAACGCAGCCAATCAGCGATGCCAATCACCACCAACACCATGACCACCGCCGTGATCAGCAGGTGTCTGGGCTTGGGGTCTTGCCATGTCCACAGGCTGATGGCCAACAACAGGCCCACGGACAAGGCCACGACAGGCAAATAGACCAGGCTCACGGCCGTGGCGTTCAGCTGCGTGAACCACATGACCAGCATCGCCACCAGCGTGTAGATCAACAAGGGCCTTTGCAGTTTGCGCATCCAGCCTTGCTGGTCAAAGAAACCCAAAATCGCCAAGAGCATGAACGGAATGCCCACCAACCGTGAGGCATATGCCAGCCAGACAAAAAAGTCCACGCTGACCCAAGGATGGGTTTGCAGCAAAGTGGCTTTGGCCAAGGCACCCGTGATGCCGTTCAAGCCCACCCACAAAAAGAGTCGCTGCCCCGGGATCAACCAAGCGATGGCGAAAGAAAACAGCCCCAAGATCAACGACACCCAGGCCAGCATGTTCAGGGTGTCTACCCGCCAAAACTGGGCGGGTTGGTACACCTGTGTGTCCAGTGCTTCCGCCTCACCCACCAACACCGCTGACACGCCGTTAGGCTGCAAGCGGTTGGCATGGACCTCGATCTCCACCTCGTTGATGCCCTCGCGCCAATAAGCCAGCGGTGGCAAGAACAGCAAAGGCTGGTTCAAGCAGCGAATCTCTTCCAAGCGCCCCAAGGCACAGGCATTGACTTCCAAGCCATTGAGCTTGACCCGCCCAGACTTGCTCAGCTTGTTGACATAGATGGCCAATGGCTCAGCGGGCGCTTGAGGCAAGTCGACCCGCAAGGTGTAACGCACCAGGCCGCCTTGGGCGGGAAAGTCAGTGGCGTTGAGTTTGTGGGGTAATTTGACTTCGCGTATGCCGCTCAAGCTCACCAATTCGGCGGTGGTCAGTGTGTGGGTCAGGGCTTGGGCGTTGGTTTGCGCCAACGCCGCGACCATCCACCACAACCCCCACACCAGACAGCATTGGCGCATCAAGGGTTTGAGCCATTTGCCAGCAAGGGCTGCTGGCTGGGTAAATGCTGGAAAGCGCATCTGCTTATTTTGGGCGACAAAACGACATTGTTGCCAAAAAAGAAGCTTGAAGTAGCTAGGCTTGGAAAAATGAATTTCTCCTGCGGCCGTAAGACGTCGTCATGCGCTTAGCCTATGTCGCCTGGCTTCTCGCGGGCGTGACCACTGACATGCGTCGGCTGATGAAGACCGTGGCCACCACCGCCAGGCCTCGGTACCAGGCAAAAAACCCCAGCCACATCGAAAACACACACACATACGCAAACCCGCCCCAGGCCGTCCAAGGCACGGATGCTGTCGGTTGGCTGAGCCAGGCCAAGGGCAGCGTGATCGGTGTGGACATCAGCAAAGCCCAGCAAATCACTTGCTCCGCGCCCAGGCTTTGCGACAG
>CAJBOO010000007.1 GCA_903956845.1 uncultured Burkholderiales bacterium | reverse complement strand
CAATTTGGCCGTCGGTTGCGAAGCCGATTTCGTGGTGCTGAACCCGCAAGCCACGCCCCTGTTGGCGCGGCGCACCGCCGCTGCCGATTCTTTGGACGAGCAACTCTTCGCCATGATCGTGTTGGGTGACGACCGCTTGGTGGAGCGCACCGTGGTGAATGGCCGACCCGGTGCTTAGATCACATTGCAAGGGCCTGGACTTGGTTTTAAACTTTCGCCACCATGAACGCCCTGCACTTCGACTCCCTGTCCTATGCCAATCGGCTCAAAGCCGCAGGCATGGAGCCGCAGTTGGCCGAGGTTCAAGCTTTCGCCATGGCTGATGTGCTGCATGTGAACATGCAAGACTTGGCCACCAAACAAGATGTCACGCAAAGCGATCTGGCCACCAAGCAAGGGTTTCAGGTCATGCAAGAAGGCGTACAGCAAGAATTCCAAAATGTGCGCAATGAAATGGCGCAAGAATTCCAAAACGTGCGCAACGAAATGCAGCAAATGGAAGTCGGTATCCGCAAAGACATGCAACTGATGGAAACCAGTCTTCGCCAAGAGATGCAGCTCATGGAAACCAGTCTTCGCAAAGACATCCAGCATCTGGAAATCACCACCAACCACAACCTCATGCTGCTAGAACAACGCATGGTCATCAAGCTGGGCAGCCTGATGGTGTTGGCCATCGGCGTGATGGCCACCCTGGTGAAAATGCTTTAAAGCACCAACAAAGCCCTGAAGTCGTTCACATTGGTGTGGGTAGGCCCCGTCACCACCAAGTCCTCCAAGGCTTCAAAAAACCGATAACTGTCATTGCGGTCCAAATACACAGAGGGCTTCAAGTGCAAAGCGTCGGCACGTGCCAAGCTGTCGGGCGTGACCCATGCCCCCGCGTTGTCCTCCACGCCGTCGATGCCGTCGGTGTCCGCGGCCAAGCCCCATACGCCAGGCTGGCCCTGCAAAGCCATGGCCAAACCCAAACAAAACTCTCCGGCTCGACCGCCTTTGCCGCGCGGGGTGTTGGGCAGGGGCGGGCGAACGGTCACCGTGGTTTCACCCCCGCTCAAAATCACACAGGGTTTGCGAAAGGGCCCCATGCCTTTGGCAGCCGCTCGGGCCAAGGCGGCATGCACCTTGGCCACTTCGCGGGACTCGCCCTCGATCTCGTCGGACAAGATGTAGGCATTCAGGCCAGCTGCGCGGGCCAAGTCGGCGGCGGCCTCCAAGGACTGCTGTGGTGTGGCGAGCATGTGCAAGGTGTGCCCATGAAACACCGGGTCATGGGGCTTGGGGGTTTCCAGATGGCCTTGCGCCAAAGCTTGTTGCACGGCAGGCGGCAGTTCAATGCGGTAACGCGCCAAGATGGCCAAGGCCTGGGCGCAGGTGCTGCTGTCGGGCACGGTCGGGCCACTGGCAATCACCGCCGGGTCGTCGCCGGGCACATCGCTGATGGTGAGTGTCACCACTTGAGCCGGGTGGCAAGCCGCCGCCAAACGACCGCCTTTGATGCGCGACAGGTGTTTGCGCACCGTGTTCATTTCACCAATGGAGGCCCCGCTCTCGAGCAAGGCGCGGTTGAGCTGTTGTTTGTCTGCCAAGGTCAAGCCTTCGGCAGGCCAGGTCAGCAAGGCGGAGCCGCCGCCAGACACCAAACACATGACCAGATCATGAGGCGTCAAACCCTGCACCAAGGCCATCATCCGCTGGGCTGCGTCCACACCCGCTTGGTCGGGCACAGGGTGGGCAGCTTCGAGGATCTCGATGCGCTGCGTCAAATCCGCCGGGCGCGGTGGTGTGTGGTGGTAACGCGTGACCACCACCCCAGACAAAGGTGCGTCGGCTGGCCACAAGCGCTCCAAGGCATGGGCCATGGCACCGGCCGCCTTGCCCGCCCCCACCACCACGGTGCGTCCTGCGGGCGGTGTTGGCAAGCAGGCAGGCATGTTCAAGAGGGGTTGTGCGCGGGCCACCGCCGCGTCATACAACTGTCTGAGCAAGGCTTCGGGCGAGGTTTGGGTAGGGTGCAAAGTGGACATGGCGCGCGAGCATAGCGCATGCGCTCAAGTTGTCCTTGCTCAGGTCGATTCCCAACAGGTCAAACCACACCAGGACTGCCATGACCGCCGATGAATTTGCCAAACAACTCAAAGCCACCGCCTCCAACCCAGAGGAAATGTGGCTGTACGTGGCCATGCTGGTGTTTTTTCCTGTGGCTTTGGCGATGCTGTTGATGCGCATGCTGAACAAGGGCGCCAGCAGCATGTTGGCCCAATCCATCAGCAACAGCCGACAGCAGTTCATCTACGACAACCAACTCAAAGAGTTGCAAGATCAGCAGCAGTTGAAGATGCAACAGGAATACAAGGCCTACATGGCCCAACGCGAAAAACGCCTGCAGGCTTATGAAAAGAAGGTCAAGGCTTTGGCCCCGCCAGAAACCAGCGCCCCAGTGCCAGACGCTCCTGCTCAGTGATCGCGGTGGCGTTGTTCATGGGCATTTGACGCAAGACCACGGCTTGTTGGTAGATGTTTTGCGCGTTCGCCAACACCGCTTCTGCGCTGTCTAGGCGCACGTTTTTCATCTGTACCTGGGCACCGTGACAGCTGACGCAACGCTGATCCAAGATGGCTTGCACCTGGGTCAAACCCACGGGTGAGGTGTCGGCACTGGCGGACACAGGCTCAGGACGAAGGGCCACCACCAAACCCAGGATCACCACCACGCCCGCCAAGGCGAACGGCCAGGGATGGGCGCTTTTGCCCAAACGCCAGGCGTGCATTTGCACAAAAAACTGGCGGATGGCGGCGCCCGCAAACATCATCAAAAACAATATCAACCAACGCTGAGGGTGGCTGACCAACAGGCCTTCGTGGTTGGCCAACATGGCAAACAACACCGGCAAGGTGAAATAGGTGTTGTGCACGCTGCGGGTTTTGCCGCGCAAGCCGTAAAACGCCAAGGCTTTTTCATCGATGGGTTCACCCGAGGTCAAGGCTTTGACCACCACCCGTTGGCCCGGGATGATGCAGAAAAAGACGTTCGCACTCATGGTCGTGGCGATCGTCGCGCCCATCAAGACAAACGCCGCGCGACCGGCAAACAAATGACAAGCCAACCAGCACAATGCGGCGATCACCACCAACAGGGTGCCAGCCACCCAGGCCTGACCCTTTGGATGATGGAACACGGCTTTGCACAGCTGGTGGTAGAAAAGCCAAAACCCAACCAAGAAAGCGATGGCGGTCAGGCCCGCGGCAAGCGGTGACCAAGCCAACACTTGGTTGTCGATCAAGAAGGTGGGGGCTTGGTACAAATACAGCAAAGAAAACAGGGCAAACCCGCTCAACCAAGTGGCGTAGCTTTCCCAGTAAAACCAATGCAGCGTTGAATTGATGTTGCCCGGAGCGCCGGCGTATTTTTGGGGGTTGTAAAAGCCTCCACCGTGCACCGCCCACATCTCACCACCCACCCCTTTAGCCCTGAGCGCGTCGTCTTGCGGCGGCACCAAATTGGCGTCGAGGAACACAAAATAAAAAGAGGAGCCAATCCATGCGATGGCCACGATGACGTGCAACCAGCGAAGCAGCAGTTGCGCCCATTCAAGCAAATAGGTTTCCATGGGCTCGGACTATACCGATGGAGCCATGAGGGCTGGCGTGCTGAGCAACTGGGCGGCCACGGCGACCGCGATTTCGGCAGGCGACTTGCCTCCCACGCCTGGCAGGCCAATCGGACAGGTGACCCGCGCCAGGTCAGCCTCGGTGAAGCCCTTGGCCTCGAGACGGTGCTGGAACGTGGCCCATTTGGTCGCGCTGCCAATCAAGCCAATGAAGGGCAGGTCTTGTTGCGCGCGGGCGCGTTGCAAGCAAGCGGCCAACACGTCCAAATCTTCGGCATGGCTGAAACTCATGATCAGCACCGCGCTGCCGGGTGTCAGCGATGCCACCGCCTGGTGTACCGGTTCAGAATGCTCACACATCACTTGACTGGGCAAACCCTGGGGAAACACCTCATCACGGCTGTCTATCCAATGCAGATCGAAAGGCAATTCAGACAACAATTTGACCAAGGCACGCCCTACATGGCCGCCACCAAACAAGGCCAAGGGCTGGCGTTGGGGTTGGAGGGAATGCTGCAAACGGTGGACATCACCACTGCTGACCCGCTCGTAGCCCACCTCCACCACACCACCGCAACATTGCCCCAAGCTCGGCCCCAATGCCACGCGTTGCGGGGCAGGCAACACCGCCGCCGAGTCCAACAGCGTTCGCGCCTGGGCGATCGCCTCGAATTCCAAATGCCCACCACCGATGGTGCCCACCTGCGTGTCGGCAAACACCGCCATCCAGGTGCCCGCCTCACGCGGCACCGAGCCTTGACCCTTCAACACAGTCACCAACACAGCCGGCGATTGGCGCAATTGAAGCAAAAAGTCGTCCAGTAAATTCACCCAATTACCTCTAATTAGCAGGATTGCCAAATTTGTTCATACAGCGCACAGTATGCAGTCGTCAACCAGCACACAGGAGGCCACCATGGACACGACCCGTGCACAGCGATTGGGCTGCCTGATGCTGCTTGTCTTGTTGGCGTCATGTGCACAAGCCCCCGTGGCGACAGCCCCTCAAGCGCCTGCCCAACCCCCGATCGCATTGACATTGCCCCCGCCAGCCTTGCCTGCACCTGACGCGCCCCACATCCAGCCTGCCGAACAAGCCTTGCCCAAAGACGCGGCGGTGTCACAAGCCAACACGGCCAAAGAATACCGTGCGGATGCCGCCCGCCATCTCTACAACACCTACCAGCGACGGATATACAAAGGCAAGATGCCCCCCATGCTCAAAGCCGTGGGGGTGATCGAGGTGGCGGTCAACAGCCGTGGCGGCGTCGATGACATCGTGTGGTTGCGGGCTCCGCGGCATGTGCCCGAGGTGATGCGCGAGATCGAACAACAAGTGCGTGCCGCCGCGCCCTACCCTGCGCCGGTGCGGATGAAGCAGGTGAAGTACACCGATACCTGGCTGTGGCATGCCAGCGGTCAATTCCAACTCGACACCCTGACCGAAGGCCAGTACTGACATACAGGTCATCAGCGCCCTGGCTGCTGACTAAGAACCTCGGTAGGTCGAGTAACTCCAAGGGCTGACCAGCAAAGGCACGTGGTAATGCTGGCTCACGTCGGCCACCCCAAAGTCCAGTGTGACCTGGTCTAAGAACGCAGGTTCTGGCAAGGCCACCCCTTTGGTTTGGAAATAAGCCTTGACTGAAAACACCAAACGGTAGGTGCCCACTTGCAATTGCTGGTTGTCCAACAAGGGACCGCCTTCGTTGCGACCGTCGGCATTCAACACCAGTTGCTGCAGCAAACGGGGTTCGCCGCCCGAGGTGCTGTAAAGCGCCACACCCATGCCAGCCGCGGGACAGCCGTGCATCGTGTCCAAAACATGTGTGCTCAATCCCATGGGGCGTCTCCTGCCATTGGCGGTGGGTGCAAAGGTATAGTTGTTCTCCTCAGTGTATCGCTCAGCCCCCCACACCATGCCCCAGATGTCGCCCCCACAGCCCTCGCAAGCGGTGATCGATTGGTTGAACCAAACCAGCACCGAAGACGCTTTGTCTTGGCTCCACGGCATTTACGAGCATTCCCCTTGGGTCGGCCAACAAGCTTTGGCTTACCGCCCCTTTCGCAGCCTGGCGCACCTGAAGTGGGCCTTGGCCGACAGCGTGGCGCAGGCTGGGCCGGTTCAGCAATTGGCCTTGGTCAAAGCCCACCCCTTGTTGGCCGCCAAGCCCAACCCTCACCTCACCAGCGAGTCCCAGCTGGAACAACAAGTCGCTGGCCTTTGGCAAAGCACACCCGAGCAGGCCACCCGCCTGAGTGAACTCAACCAACAATACCTCGAGCGGTTTGGCTGGCCGTTCATCGTGGCCGTGCGCGGACCGCGTGGCAACGGCCTGACACCCCAGGCCATCTTGGACACCCTGCAGTGGCGCCTGCAACAAAGCCCCGCCGTCGAGTTCCAAGCTTGTTTGCGGCAAATCCACCGCATCGCCGAGTTGCGCCTGAATGAGAAATGCCAACACCACCCGGTCCTGGGGGGTGAGGTTTGGGACTGGCATGAATGGCTCGCGCAGTTCAGCGACCCTGGCTTTGCCGAGCACGGTCAGCTCAGTGTCGGCTACCTCACTCCAGCGCACCAAGCGTGCGCCCAAACCATCGCTTTGGGCATGCAAGCCTGCGGCTTTGACGATGTGCAGATAGATGCGGTGGGCAACGTGGTCGGGCGCTACCACCCCGCAGAACCCGGCGGCCCATACCTGCTCACAGGCAGCCATTACGACACCGTGCGCAACGGCGGCAAATACGACGGCCGCTTGGGTGTGTTCGTCCCCATGGCCTGTGTGCGCGAATGGGCCAGCCAGGGCAAGCGCTGGCCCCTGGGCTTGGAGGTGGTGGCCTTTGCCGAAGAAGAAGGCCAACGCTACAAAGCCACTTTCTTGGCCTCATCGGCCTTGGTGGGCGACTTTGACCCGGCATGGCTGGACCAGCAAGACGCTGACGGCATCTCCATGCGCAATGCGATGCGCACAGCCGGTCACGATCCGGCCCAGATTCCTCACATCCAGCGCAAGCGCAGCAACTATGTGGGCTTTGTCGAGGTGCACATTGAACAAGGCCCGGTCTTGTATGGCTTGAACCTCCCGTTGGGCATCGTCACCTCGATCAATGGCAGCGTGCGCTACCTGGGCGTGCTCACCGGCACGGCCAGTCATGCCGGCACCAGCCCAATGGACCAGCGGCACGACGCGGTGGCGGCCTTCGCCGAATGGGCGGTGTATGTGGAGCAACGCGCCCGACAAGACGGCGACTCGGTGGCGACGGTGGGCATGTTGCACGCGCCGCAAGGCTCGATCAACGTGGTGCCCGGGAAAGTGCAATTCAGTTTAGACATGCGTGCGCCCAGCGATGCCCAACGCGACGCCCTGGCCCAAGACATCTTGGACAAGTTGCACCGTGTTTGTCAGGAGCGCGGCATCCATTTGCAACTGGAAGAAACCGTGCGTGCCGCCGCAGCCCCCAGCGACCCGGCTTTGCAACAGCGTTGGGAACACGCGGTCACCCACTTGGGCTTGCCCTTGCACCACATGCCCAGCGGTGCAGGTCACGATGCCATGAAGATGCAGCAACTGATGCCGCAAGCCATGCTGTTTGTGCGGGGTGAAAACCAGGGCATCAGCCACAACCCACTGGAAAGCACCACGGCTGACGACATGCAATTGGCCATTGATGCGTTTGAGGCTTGCATGCGACACGTCTGATGCGACGGACTTGATCGGTAATTACCCTCGATACTGATATTTTTTTGATATTTTCAGTTTTTTAACTGATTCATGAAATTCGCTATTTTTGCGAATATCATTTGCCCACTTTACCCAAGGGTATTGCACGCCCCATCCATTTTCAAACAGGTTTGATGCCCATGAACAGTCCCACACCCTCCGCGCATCCAGGCACGGCGCCCACCTTCGCTGACTGGATCTTCATTTCGATCGTGATCGCAGCCTTGTGCTTGGTTGCCTACTTGGGAGAAATTGCTTACGAGCATGCCCAGCAAACCGAAAAGAGCAAACGCAACGGCGAAGCCATGGTCACTTGGCTGACCGAAGCCAGTGCCAAGCGCTTTGAAGCCAACTACAACATCCCCGCCTGTGCAGGTGGCGGCGACGCCAAGACCAGCCTGTGGGGGGCTTGTTTGGAGCACCTGTTGGCCAACGACTTCAAAGACATGCGCAACCCGTTCAAAGGCGTCGCACCCCAATTCATCGAGCAATGCAACCCTGCCGACAAAAGCCTGACCGGCGAAATCGTGTTGCTGAAAATGACACCCACGCCTCCTGGCTCTGCGGTGGCAAGCATCAACTCCCAATTGGTTGCTGAAGACAGCATCGATCAAAAACTTCAACTGAGCATTGGCATTTGCGACAAAGGTTCTTACCTGGTCAAGATCGCTGACTTTGAATTCTGAGGCACACCATGGCTACCACCAACTCCACTAATACCGCCGCACCCCAAAAGCTGATCGACATTGACTCAGTGCATGCCAAGGAACTCCTTGGCTTGGAAGAAGCTGGCCCGCAAATTTCACACGACCAACCACTGCGCAAATGGTTGTACGACTGGACCCTGAACCCCAACATCCCCGGCAATTTCCAAAAAAGCATCGACAGTTGGGTCGGTATTTTGATCGTTGCCAACCTGTTTGCCTTGGTACTCGAGCATGTGCCCGCGCTGTTTGAACCCTACAAGCAATGGTTCCATTACTTTGATGTGTTCTCCATCATCGTCTTTGTGACGGAATATGCCTTGCGCTTTTACCTGGCCCCAGAAGACGAAGAGTTTCAAAAGAAGAAAAGCCCACGCACCGCTTACATCTTCAGCCCGTTTGCCATCATCGATTTCTTGGCCATTGCACCCTTCTTTTTGCAGGCCTTCATCCCCATCGATTTGCGCGCCTTGCGGTTCTTGCGACTGCTGCGTATTTTGAAACTCTTTCGCATCGTCATACCTGCGCTCAAAGAGTTTGCAGCGCTCAACAAAGGCCGCACTTTCCGCCAAAAAGTCCACGCTTTGGTATTTGAAAGCGCCTATGGCGGCAAGCTGCAAGGCATCTTTGACACCTTCATTGGTGTCTGGGTGATCATTTCTGTGCTGGCCGTGGTGCTTGAATCGATCCACAGTGTGAGCTACTTGATCAACGTCGAATTCGTCATCCTAGACACCATGGCTGTGGCGATTTTCACGGTGGAATACCTGATGCGCTTGTACGCCTGCGTGGAAGAGCCGCGTTACCACGGTGCTTTCTTGGGTCGCTTCAAACAAGCCCGCAATACCGCTACCGTGATTGATCTGTTGGCCATCCTGCCCTTCTTCTTGGAAGTGCTGCTTGGCTCGGTACTCGACTTGCGGTTCTTGCGGACCTTCCGTTTGGCGCGTTTGCTCAAACTCACACGCTACAACGACTCCACCAAAATTTTGACCACGGTGATTGCGCGCGAATGGCCTGTGATCAGCGCGTCTGCCTTCATCATGATTTTGATGGTGATCATGACCGCCAGCTTGGGCTATGTGTTTGAACACGAAGCCCAACCCGAGAAGTTTGACAACATCCCCAACTCGGTTTATTGGGCGGTGATCACCTTGGCTTCGGTGGGCTATGGCGACATTTCGCCCATCACGCCGGTGGGCAGGTTCATGACCGTGGTCATGGCCTTGTTGGGTATCGGTATCTTTGCCATCCCTGCAGCTTTGTTGGCGTCAGCCTTTGGTGACCAACTTCACAAAGAGCGTGAACTACTCAAGAAAAATTTGCGCGACATGATGAAAGATGGCCACCTCGATGAAAACGAGATCACTTTGTTGCGCACAGAAGCCAAACGCTTGCACATCACCATCGAGGAGCTCAACGCTTTGCTTGAGCATGTGCACGATGAGCGACTGCAAGCGCAACAACGGTCTGTGTTGCCCTTGCATGTGATCGCTGAGCGTCCCGCTCAAGCGGTGGAGCATTACAAAATGCTGCTGTCACAAATCAACCAGTTGGCATTGATGACGGATGCTGCCAAGTTTGATGAAGCGGCCAAATCGGCGGAGAACTTGAGTCCCAAAGAAATGGCGCTGTGGCAACAAATCAAGTCACAACATTGACCCTTTCAGAGCAAGACCCCCCGGCCGCTTATGTTTGACGGTTGTGTGCGGGGGCCTTGCTCGCCCTGTTTCCGCTGAAGTGTCCTGAATCGTCGAGCATGTTTGCACTCTCACAAAAAACCACCATGGAGATCCTGGACGGGTCTCCTGCCCAACCTCTGTCTCGTTATGCAGAATGGTTGATTTCCAGCGTGGTCTTGATCAACTGCTCGGCAGTGATCCTGGATTCCGTCCCAGAGGTACACGCCCAGTACAAAGACTTTTTCCATGAATTGGAATTTTGGAGCGTGATGTTTTTCACCTTCGAATACCTGATTCGGGTTTGGGCCTTGGGTGCCAAGAACCCCCAACAACCTTGGCAAGGCCGACGCGAATACATGTTCAGCGCCTTTGGTTTGGTGGATTTCTTTGCCACCATGCCTTATTACTTGCACGTGTTTTTCCCATTGCTGGATTTGCGCATCTTGCGTGTCTTGCGATTGCTGCGGATTTTGAAACTCTCCAAATACAACTCCGCCCTGCAAGACTTGTTCACAGCCGTCTATTCGGAGCGCCGAGCCTTTGGTTCGGCCGCATTTTTACTGCTGATTGCCACCATCGTGTCTGCCTCCTTGATGCACTTTGCGGAAGGTCACGCCCAACCCCAGCACTTTGGCTCCATTCCCCACGCCATCTACTGGTCTATCGTCACCATCACCTCTGGCTTTGGCAATGTCGAGCCGGTCACCAAAGGCGGTGAAGTCATCGCCTTGCTGACCGGGTTCTTGGGGGTCTGCATGGCAGCCATCATGACCGGTATCGTGGCCTCGGCTTTTGCCAACCAAATGTCGCGCAAAAAGGCCTCGTACATGACCCAACTGCGACAGGTGCTCGCCGATGGCGTGGTATCAGATGCAGAGAGAGAAACACTCAAACGCTTGCAAAAGCAATTCCGACTGAGTGACACCGAGGTCCAAACCATGATGGACCAAGCGGCCATGGCCAAAGGTGACAACCCATGAGTGCATCCCACACCACACTCAGACAGCGCACTTTTGAAATCCTCGAAGGCGAGGTCGCCGACAAAGCCAGTCGCTTTTGTGAAATATTCGTGGCTTCCTTGGTGGTGCTCAATGTCTTGGCCATCATCTTGGAGTCGGTTCACGAAATCCATGAGGCCTATGGTACTTTTTTCCATTACTTTGACCTGTTCAGCGTTGCTGTCTTCAGTGTGGAATATGTGTTGCGCGTCTGGTCTTATGCGGAAAAATTCCGCGCAAGTGGCGGCAGCAGCTGGGAAGGACGCAAATCTTATCTTTTCAGCTTTTATGGCCTGGTCGATTTTTTCAGTACCGTGCCCTTTTATTTGCAGTTGCTGATGCCAGGCACCGACTTGCGTGTGCTGCGGATGTTCCGCTTGTTGCGGATCTTCAAGCTGTCGCGTTACAACAGTGCCATGGACGACATGTTCGAGGCCATCAAGTCCGAACGTGATTCTTTTTCTTCTGCCCTGTTTTTGCTGCTCATCAGTGGTCTGTTGTTCTCTTCGCTGATCTACATCATTGAAGGCCACGATCAACCCGAGGTGTTCCCATCCATCCCAGCGGCCATGCATTGGTTCATGCTGACCATCATTTCTGGTTGGGGCAATGTCGACCCTGTGACGTATTTGGGTGTGGTGCTGGTGGTGGTGACGCAAATTTTGGCGATTGCGCTGGCAGCCATCTTGACCGGCGTCGTCTCAACCGCTTACACCGCGCAAGTGGCGCGCCGAGAAGCCTTGTACGAAATGGAAATCCGTGAAGTATTGGCCGATGGCGTCGTCACCGAAGAAGAAGCGGCGCACCTGAAAAACATGCAAGCCAAATACGGCATGTCCGATGAACAAGTTGAAGCGATAGCTGCACAAGTTCGTGCTGAAAAAGGTCACTGACCGACAAGGAGACTGTCATGCAAGACATGGGTACAACATTGATTGTGTGGGCCGCCATCTTGGGCGCGATCGCTGCGGGCTCCATGGTGCTGGGTGCCATTGTGGGCATCACCACGCCCATGTCCAATTCCACCGTCGGTGCCATGTGCGGTTTTGGCGCAGGTGCACTGATTTCTGCCCTTGCCCTGGAATTGGTTTCCCCCACCGTTGAGGCTTTGGCCCATGCCGGTTTGGCCGAGCGAAGCACTGAAATCAGCCACTTTGTGACGCTCTTGGCTGCCATGGTCGGTGGCGGCTTGATCTTCTTGTTCTTAGACCAAATGCTCAGCGCTCACGGCGGTTACTTGCGCAAAGGTGCCTATGTGATTGCACAGCACACCAAGAACAAAAACAAACGCCAATCCGATTTGATCCAGTCGATCGGCAACTCTTCTTTTTTCAACAGCATGTCTCCCACCATGATGCAAGACTTGATCAAGTTGTTGCATCCCAAGTTTTTGGTGGAAGGCGAAGCGCTTTTCAACATCGGGGACCCTTCCAACGAGTTGTACATCGTGCGCAATGGCAGCATGCGCTTATCCCACAGCGATGGCACCGGACATGACGCTGACCGAGGCGACTTGATTGGCGAGGTGTCGTTTTTGGCTCACCATCCCCACAGCACCACCGCGGTGGCCGAGCATGGACCAGCTGAGTTGCTGGTCTTGCACAAATCACAGTATGAAAGTTTCTGTCGCGATCACCCTGAATTTGCCACCGCTGTGCGCGAGTTGGCTGGTCAACGCATCCAAGAAAACCAACGCCAAGTTGACGAGGCCACCCTGGCCAAACAAGAATGGGCCACGTTGGCGATCAGCGCGTTACGCAGCAGCGGCAATGAAATACCCACCGCCTCGGACCTGACCAGCATGAAGGAAGAGCACAACAACGCAGGCATGGCCATCTGGCTTGGCAACCTGCTGGATGTGATCCCTGAGAGTTTTGTGATTGGCACCGTGATGCTCTCGATCGTGGCTGCCAAAGTCGCCACCGGCGCACCTGTCACCTTTTTTGAAGTCATGCCACTGACGTTGGTGGGAGCCTTGTTCTTGGCCAATTTCCCCGAGGCCTTGTCAGCCAGCGTGAACATGAAACAACAAGGTTTCAGCACCTTCAAAATCATCACGCTCTGGACCGTGCTCACCGTGATTTGTGCGGTTGGGGCGGCCTTTGGTGCGTATGTCGGTGAATCGATTCCGCACAGCGCCATGATCGTGGTGGAAGGCATTGCGGCAGGCGCCATGTTGACCATGATCGGTTCGGCCATGCTGCCTGAAGCCGCCCACCTCTCCAGCCCCAACATGGCGGGCTTTTCTACCCTGATTGGATTCGTGGCTGCGGTAGGATTCAAGCTCTTTGAATAAAGGCAAGTATGGGATGGCAGGCCACGCTGGCGGTTCAATACCAGGTTGAAAACCAGCGCTGCGTGGCGCGCCACCAGCACCAAGGGCCACTGCGCATCCTCAAAAGCCTTTACCCCGAAGGCGATGCGGTATGCCACCACATCTTGGTGCACCCGCCTGCTGGCTTGGTGGGTGGGGATGCCTTGCATATCGACCTGCACCTGCAAACCCAAGCCCACGCCTTGATCACCACCCCAGGGGCAACCCGCTTTTACGGCTCAGACGGACTCACCGCGTCGCAACACGTCAAAGCCCAACTCGATGCTGGAGCGCGGCTTGAATGGCTGCCGATGGAAGCCCTGGCCTACAGCGGCTGCCAAGCGCACAACCAAGCCGTGTTTGATCTCGCACCCGACAGCCAATTGATGGCCTGGGACGTCCTGGCTTTGGGTTTGCCCCATGCCAACCAAGCGTTTGTGCAAGGCCAGTTTCAACAGCACCTGGAAATCGCTGGCCTGTGGTTGGAGCGTGCTTTGATCCGTGCGGACGACACCCGACTGCTTCACAGTCCATTGGGCTTGAACGGCCACAGTGGTCAGGGCAGTTTGGTGTTTGCACAAGGCACGGCGATGGAGGACGTCACACGAGAAAACGTGGTGAACATGGCCCGCGAGGTTTGTGACAACCATGGCTTGCGCTTGCAAGCCGGTGTGAGTTCACCCCACCCGCAGGTGGTGGTGGCCCGGGTCTTGTCCGATCAGCTCGAGCCTGCGGTCGACCTGTTCAAGCGCATTTGGTTGCAGTGGCGCAGCCGTGTGTGGGGCATGCCCGCTGTGGCACCGCGCATTTGGGCCATGTGAGGTCATCCCCACCAAAAGCTTTCAGGCCAATGCAAGCTTTCAACTGCCTGCTTTTTAGAATCGAGGCATGAACGCCTCTCTTTCAACGTGCACCCATTTGGCCATGGCCGAGGTGAGGTTTCAAGCCATTGCCAACTTGCCTGATGCCATCCACGCGCTTCAGCTGCATTTGCACCACGCCCAGTACACCCAGGCGGTTGTGCTGAAGAACCAAACCTTGCAAGTCGAGCAGTTTGGTCAGCAGCAGATGCTGGTCCCAGGCATTGCCAAAACCTTTGCGTTCACGCATGCAGACCGCATGCGGCAATTCATCCTCAACGAGCAATGCTTGGTGCTGAGAACCACCGAGTTCACTGACATGGATTCGTTCACTGCCTTTTTCCAAGAAGGCATATACATCCTGCACAAAATACTCAACATCACGCAGGCCAACCGCGTGGGCATGCGTTTGTTGAAACGCATCATCCCTTCACGTGGTCACCCACTGCGGGCCTATTTGCAAGCAGGTGATGCCAAGCGCATGGATCAATTTGGTGGCTTGAGCGGCCACAGCCAAACCGAAATCGCCCACCAATTCAATGACATCCATTTGGTGCACCGGGTCAAGGCACATGCCCATTCAGGTATGGAATTGCCCAGCGACATCAGCCACGTTGACTTGGCCATGCGAAGTGACTTGACCACCTACCAAGGGCCCAGTGTGTTCATCGACAGTGATGCTTACGCCCAACAGCCCATGGACTTGCAATTACCGACCGTGAAAAAGCAACTGCAACACATACATGCCATTTTGGGTTTGGCTTACCAATCATCGGTGAGTGATTGGGCCTTGGCCGAGACCGGGTTTCGCTAAGCCCGCCCCAACCACCTGACAGCGGTTCTGCCAGTCGTGACTGGTCCAGATGGCACAGGCAAACGCACAGGCGCATGACCTGGCAATGGGCCTGGCCATTGGAATCCAGACAACAGGCTGGGCGCCAATGTCTTGACCAAGAACGCGACCGATGATGCACCCGTCAAGACTTGATAGGTGGTTGGGCTTTGCAACACCTCTCGAACCACTGCATAGACTTGGTCTTCCAAGGTGGTTTCCTCTGCTTCTAACAAGGCTTGTGATGCCTCTGTGACCGAAGGTAATGGCGCATTCACGGCGCCCTGAGTCACGTCACTGTTCATGCCCAATGGGGCAAAGTCCATGTCTTGTGTCGTGAAGCCAGACACCAGCGCAGGTTCGTTGATGACCATGGGATGGGGTGCCAGCTTGGCTGACCCTGACAGTGTTGAGACAGCGGCGGCAGATCGAGCCAACGGCATGGGCTGATTGATCGTCTTGTCTGTTGCGGTGTAGGTCAGTTCAACCGAACCCACACCTGCGGCTTGGGTCACCGTCGATGAAGTGCTGGCGGATGCCGGCGTACGGGTGGCGGCGGCGCTGGGGGTTGTAGAACTGACAGTGGCGTTGGCGTTGGATGAATCACTGGTCGCAGCCTGCTTGACGGCCAAGGGCATCGTTGCCAGCTTTGCTTGGTTGTTCATGGTCGTGGCATTGCGCGCTGACACACTGTTCATGGCGGCCGCTGCAAACGATCCTGCTGACACGGATGTCAAGGTCTTCACGGGAATGGCAGTCACCGTGTAATTCAATGAGCTCGTGGTGAAGGGTGTGACGGCATAGTTGCTGGCCTGCGCACCTGCCAATGCCGACACGGCTTGCTTGTAACTGCCCACCGTGAGGAAACCGGGTGAGGTGTAGACAGGCTGATCCACGCTGACCGCCGCACTGACTTGGTCCGCCCCCAGCACTCCGAGCAACAAGGCAGTTCCGGGTTTGAATTCCCCTGACACGGCGCTGGATGCAGCAATGTCTGTCACGGTCAACAGGGCGGGCGTGATCTGAGCTGTTGTGGTTTGACCTGCTGCCAGGCGGTAGTTGCTGGCCATGCCGCCGTTCGCGCTATCGCTCAAGCTGACCGCATCCACCCGCACCACATGGGCCGTGGCCACGTCCTTGCTGTTGAATGAAGCCGTGCCCGTAACGCTGAGTTGTTCGAGGCCCACCAAGCCTGCCGTGATGGCCAGGGTGGGTGAAGCGGTGGTGTTGCCGTCGTACACCTTGTTCGGTGCTGTCACGCTGGCTGTCAAAACTGCAGGCGTTATTTGCGCCGACGTGGTTTGGCCTGCGCTCAGGCTGTAGTTGCTGGCCAATTCACCGTTCACGCCATCGCTCAGTGTCACGCTGTCCACCGTCACCAGGTTGGCTGTCAACACATTGTTGGCGTTGAAGCTGGCCGTGCCACTCACACCCACTTGTTCGCCATTCACCAAACCTGCGCTGATGCTCAAAGAAGGGGTTGCTGTGGTGTTGCCGTCGTACACCTTGTTGGGTGCCGACACAGTAGCGGTCAAGGGTGCGGGGGTGACTGTGGCTGCACCTGTTTGACCCGCACTCAAGCTGTAATTGCTGGCCAATTCACCGTGGCTGCCATTCGACAACACCACGCTGTCCACCACCAATTGGGTCGCGGTCAACACGTCCTTGCTGTTCAAGGTGGCGGCGGCTTGCACCGCCAAATGGCTGTCGCTGCCCACCCAACCGGTCAACACCAAGGTGGGTGCAGCTTGTGTGTTGCCGTCGTACACCTTGGTGAAGGTATTCACGCTAGCCGTCAAAGGCGCGGGGTCGATGTTGGCTGACACACCCGTGATGGCAGCCACGGTGTAGTTGCCTGCATCCGCGCCTGACAAACTCAAATGGGCAATCGTCACCGGCACCGCTGTGCCTGCGTTGGCTGATGCAAACACCGCTGTCGGCACACCAGACACCGTGACCTGATCTGCACCCAAAGGTTCGGCGATGGCGCTGCCCGTCAAACTGGCGGTGGTGGTGCCGTCATAGGTTTTGTCATTCGCAGTCAACCCGCTGAGGGTCAAAGAGGCAGGCATGATGTTGCCGGTGACGTTGCTGGGTTGTATCAAGTGGTAGTTGTCTTTGGCGGCACCTGCGATGCTGTCGGCGATGGTGACGGCTTTGCCGGTGCCTGCATCTTTGTCAGCGAAGCTGCCGCTTTGCGACAGCACCAAAACATCGGCCCCTTGCACACCCACCAAACTGCCACCGCTGACACTGGCCGTGGTGGTGGCGTCATACACCTTGCTGGCCACGATGGTGTTGCTGACCGTGAGGTCGCGTTGGTTGATGCTGGCCGTCATGCCGATGTTGGTGGGCAGCACATAGTTGGCACCATCGCCTGTGGTGGTGTCGATGCTCAATCCGCTCAGCAACACCGCCTTGCCCACACCCACGTTTTTGTCATTGAACTGGCCGACGGCTGTGCCAGTCAGCGTCACGCTGTCCGCACCCAAAGCGGTGACCACCGGTGCACCTGTCACGACCGCATCGGTGTCGGCGTTGTACACCTTGTCAGCCGCCGTCAAGCCCGACAGGCCCAAGGTTGCGCGGCTGATGGTGGCCGTCACATAGGAAGGTTGATTGACCGCATAGTTGGCTGCATCCGCGCCCGACAGACTGTTGGTGGCCACCACGGCTTTGTTCAAGCCGGCGTGCTTGTCCACGAAGTGACCGGACTGGCTCAAGCTCACCGTGTCGCCCAACAACACACCTTGCAAAGCACCGTTGCTGAGCACCGCACTGGTGCTGGTGTCATACACCTTGTTCGCGGCCACTTGGCCCGTCACGTTCAAACCCAAAGGCGTGATGTCGGCGGTGTAGCCGGTGAGCCCGGTGGCTGCATAGTTGCCTGCATCCGCACCACTCAGAACAGCCGTCACGGCTTTGCCTGTGCCCGCGTTTTTGTTGTTGAACACCCCCGTTGATGCCGTCACCACGTCACTGCCCAGCAGTCCAGTGAACGTGCCGCCGGTGAAGGTAGCGGCGGTGGTGCCGTCATACACCTTGTGGCCAGCCACCAGACCCGTGACCGACAAATTGGCTTTGGTGATGTCGCCATACACCCCATGCAATCCCGTCACCAAGTAGTTGCCTGCATCTGCGCCTGACAAAGTGAATCCGGTCACATCGATGTACTTGTTGGTGCCCACGTTTTTGTCGGCAAAGAAACCTGTGGGTGTGCCATTGAAGTTGACCTGACCCCCACCCAAGGGTCGGGCCACGGCCACACCCGTGAGCGTGGCCACGGTGGTGCCGTCATACACCTTGGACGAAGCCGACAAACCTTCCACCGTCAAGATGGCGGGTGTGATGTTGCCACTCAAACCAGTGGGCTGCGTGAGTTGGTAGTTGGCGGCTTTGCTGCCGGTCAAGACATTGTTCGGTGTGATGGCGATAGCCGTGCCCACGTTGGCGCTGGCGAAGGTGCCTGCTTGCGTCAAGGCCACGTCATCGCTGTTGACCACGCCCGACAAGATACCGCCGGTCATGCTGGCCGTGGTGTTGGCGTCATACACCTTGCTGGCACCCGCTTGACCCGTGATGCTGATGGTTTTGGGAGTGATGTTGGCGGTGAGTCCTGTCGGCTGGCTGATGACGTAATTGCCCGCGGCTGTGCCACTCAAGCTGTAGGACAAATTCACCGGGATGTTCACACCTGCATTGGCACTGGTGAACGAGCCCGCAGGCGTCAGGCTGAT
>CAJBOO010000006.1 GCA_903956845.1 uncultured Burkholderiales bacterium | reverse complement strand
GCCGATTGGCTCAAGGCCAAAGGGGTGCATGTGCAGTTCCGTGCCTCGCTCGAGCAAGACCTCGCGGCCATGCACGAATTCAAGCCGCAATTGGCCATTGGCACCACACCTGTGGTGCAAGCAGCTAAAGAGTTGTGCATTCCATCCTTGTATTTCACCAACCTGATTTCTGCCCGTCCCCTCATGGGTGTGGCGGGTGCCGGGTCACTCATCCAGGTGGTCAATGCCGCCATCGGCAACCAAGCCCGCTTTGACGAAATGAAAGCCTTCTTTGGCTCCGTCGGCCAAGGTGATGAAGCCGGTGTTTGGGAAGGTGTGCCGGTGATGCACCCTGACTTCAAAAAAGAAGTGCGACGCCAGTTTGAGAAAAAGCAAAAGAAACGCAAAGCCGAGGAGATGGGCTGATGCTGGTACTTGACCACGATCGTGCAGGCGGCTATTGGGGTGCGGTGTATGTGTTCACCGCCATCAAAGGCTTGCAAGTTGTCATCGACGGCCCGGTCGGTTGTGAAAACCTGCCAGTCACCTCAGTGCTGCACTACACCGATGCCTTGCCACCGCATGAGCTGCCGATTGTTGTGACCGGTTTGGCCGAGGAACAACTTGGCCGAGAAGGCACCGAGGGCGCGATGAAGCGAGCCCACCAAGTGCTCGACCCCGATTTGCCCGCCGTGGTGGTCACAGGGTCCATTGCTGAAATGATCGGCGGTGGTGTCACGCCTGAAGGCACCAACCTGATGCGCTTTTTGCCGCGCACCATCGACGAAGACCAATGGCAATGTGCCAACCGCGCCATGTTTTGGTTGTGGACCGAGTACGGCATGAAAAAAGTGCCCAAACGGGTACGCAAAGAGGGCGAGAAGCCTCGCGTGAACATCATCGGCCCTTGCTATGGCACCTTCAACAGCCCCAGCGATTTGGCCGAGATCCGCCGTTTGGTGCAAGGCATTGGCGCAGACATCAACATGGTGTTCCCGCTGGGCAGCCACTTGGCCGAGGTGTCGCAACTGGTCGAAGCCGATGTCAACATTTGCATGTACCGCGAGTTTGGCCGCATGTTGTGCGAAGCACTTGACCGTCCTTATTTGCAAGCCCCGATCGGCTTGCACAGCACCACCAAGTTTTTGCGCAAATTGGGCGAGTTGCTGGGCTTGGACCCTGAACCCTTCATTCAGCGCGAACGCCACACCACCATCAAACCCGTGTGGGATTTGTGGCGCTCGGTCACCCAAGACTTCTTTGCCACCGCGAGTTTCGCGGTGGTCGCCACCGACACCTATGCACGCGGCATACGCAAGTTCTTGGAAACCGAGATGGGCATGCCTTGCAAGTTCGCGGTGTCGCGCATCCCAGGCCAAAAAACAGACAACGCGCAGGTGCGTGAGTTGGTCCACAAGCAAATGCCCCTCATCATGTTTGGCAGCTACAACGAACGCATGTACCTGGCCGAAGCAGGCAGCACCGGCCCCATGAAAGCGTCCTTTGTTCCCGCTTCCTTTCCGGGCGCCATCATCCGTCGCCATACCGGCACGCCCTTCATGGGTTACAGCGGCGCCACCTACTTGATTCAAGAGGTGTGCAACGCTTTGTTTGATGCGTTGTTCCACATCCTGCCCTTGGGCACTGAGATGGACAAGGTGGACGCCACCTTGGCTCGCGGCATCAGCGGTGCGCAAGAAAACACCCCTTGGGACGATGCCGCGCAAACCCGTTTGCACGCCCTCGTTGCGGGTCAGCCAGTGTTGGTGCAAATTTCTGCGGCCAAGCGTTTGCGTGATTTGGCCGAGGGCAAGGCCCGCGCCAAAGGCGAAGACTTGGTCACCCTGGACCATGTGCAACAAGCTGGCGCTGAGCTGGGCTTGGGAGAAACCGCATGACCACGTTCCATTTCTTTTCATGTGCTGCAGCGCATGAAATCTCCCCGATGTCGTGGCTCTTGCTGCGGCTGCCCAGGTTGCGCGGGTTGGGCGCAGCGTTGGCCTCACGGCCATTTTGTTGAAGGAGCATCGCATGTCAAACCATCGGACTTCCATTTCCGGGCTGACTGACGAAGAGGCTCAGGAGTTCCACCATTACTGGATTCAGGGGACCGTTGGCTTCACAGCTGTTGCTGTGTTGGCCCACATCCTGGTCTGGGCATGGCGGCCCTGGTTCGTCTGAGTCAAGTTCATTAACGAACGGAGTTAAACCATGACTGAAAGCACTTTCGACGTCGCATCCAAACCATCCAGCTGGGATGACCAGATTGCGTTTGTCTTGATTTTTGTGCCTTGTTTCGTGCTGCTTTTTTCTTTCGCTTTGCTTGGCCAACTGGTCGGCGTGCGTTGGAAAAGCTGGCTGCCAGGTGCAGAAAAAATGACGAACATGATTTCGGGTGTCAAAGCCTCGGTTTACACGTTCATGTCTTACATCATCTAGGAGAAATCACCATGTGGAGAATTTGGCGACTTTACGACCCATTGCGTGCAATGGTCGTGCAGGGCATTTTCCTGTTTGGCCTGGCAGCGATGATTCACCTCATTTTGCTCAGCACCAACAAGTTCAATTGGCTCGACGGCGCAAAGAAACCCGCAGCAGCATCCGCGCAAAACGCGCCCATGCCTGCCGCAGTGTCTTCCGAGAAGTCCTGAGTCTTGGCAGTACCGCAGGTGCTGCCGCCCGCTTGACGGGTTTCAGCATCTGCTTTTTTCATCATTCATTTCACATCCCATGCGGCAGGAGGGCTAACAATGGCCATGCTCAGCTTTGAAAAAAAATACCGAGTTCGCGGCGGCACGCTGCTCGCTGGTGATTTGTTTGACTTTTGGGTCGGCCCTTTCTATGTGGGCTTCTTTGGTATCACCACCATCTTTTTCTCGTTCTTGGGTACCGCCATGATTTTGTGGGGCGCCTCACAAGGACCTACCTGGAATTTATGGCAAATCAGCATTGCACCGCCTGATTTGTCTTACGGACTTCGCTTTGCCCCGCTGCTCAAAGGCGGCTTGTGGCAACTCATCACGATCTGTGCGCTCGGCGCGTTTGTCTCCTGGGCCTTGCGAGAGGTGGAGATCTGCCGCAAATTGGGCATGGGCTACCACGTCCCTGCCGTGTTCAGCGTGGCGATCTTTGCTTACTTCACCCTCGAAGTGATTCGCCCAGTGTTGATGGGCGCTTGGGGACATGGCTTCCCTTACGGTATTTACAGCCACCTCGATTGGGTGTCTAACGTCGGCTACCAGTACCTTCACTTTCACTACAACCCGGCCCACATGCTGGCCGTGAGTTTCTTCTTTGCCACGGTCTTTGCGCTGTCATTGCACGGCGCGCTGATTTTGTCTGCCACCAACCCAGGTATGGGCCAAGTGGTCAAAACGCCGGAGCACGAAGACACCTTTTTCCGCGACACCATCGGTTACTCGATTGGTACCTTGGGCATCCACCGTTTGGGCGTGTTCTTGGCCGTGGCTGCAGTGATGTTCAGTGCCTTGTGCATCGTTATCAGCGGGCCCTTCTGGAGCCGTGGTTGGCCAGAGTGGTGGGGTTGGTGGTTGAACCTGCCTATTTGGTCGCAATGGCCTTGAACGATTGATCGGAGCGAACACACATGGACTACCTCAATCTCTTCACCACCGTACAAGCCCGTGGGCCTGTGCACATGGGCAACGAACTGCCCCATGGCAACAGCCCCCGCACAGGACACCCCGCCTTGTGGTGGATCTTGGGCAAGATTGGCAATGCACAACTGGGCCCGATTTACCTCGGTGGCTTGGGCTTGGCCTCGCTGATTTGCGGCATGATCGCCTTCAACATCATCGGCATGAACATGCTGGCCTCGGTGCATTACGACCCGGTGCAGTTCGTGCGTCAATTGTTTTGGCTGGCACTGGAGCCGCCACCCCCTGAATACGGTTTGTCATGGCCGCCCCTGAACCAAGGCGGTTGGTTTTTGATCACCGGTATTTTCTTGAGTGCCTCCGTGCTGTTGTGGTGGGTGCGCATGTACCGCCGCGCCACCCAACTCGGCTTGGGCACCCATGTCGCTTGGGCTTTCGCGGCCGCCTTGTGGTTGATGTTTGTGTTGGGCTTCATCCGCCCCATCCTGATGGGTTCTTGGTCAGAAGCCGTGCCTTACGGCATCTTCCCGCACCTGGACTGGACTGCGGCCTTGTCGATCCGATACGGCAACCTGTTCTACAACCCCTTCCATGCCTGGTCGATCGTGTTTTTGTATGGCTCGGTCTTGTTGTTCGGCATGCACGGCGCGACGATTTTGGCGGTGACCCGTTTCGGCGGTGAGCGCGAAATCGAGCAAATCGTTGACCGTGGCACCGCTTCCGAGCGCGCTGCTTTGTTTTGGCGTTGGACCATGGGCTTTAACGCCACGATGGAATCGATTCACCGCTGGGCATGGTGGTTCGCGGTCTTGTGTCCCCTGACCGGTGGCATCGGCATTTTGCTGACAGGCACCGTGGTGGACAACTGGTACCTGTGGGCCATCAAGCATGGCGTGGCGCCTCCTTACCCCAATGTGTTCCCTGCGGTGGTTGATCCAGCGCTCAGCCTGGGAGTCAAACCATGACTGTTTCCCCTCTCTTGAAACGACTGCTGCAAACCGCAGCAGCTTTGGGCACCGTGTTCTTGTTGAGTGGTTGTGAACGCCCCTTCCAAGACAGCGTGCAAAGCGGCTACCGTGGCACGGGCATGGTGCAGGTCTACAACCCGCGTTTGTTGGCGATCAAGACCGATGCCAACCAACCGCCTGTGGCGATACCGCAAGCGCCAGGCGAAGGCCCCAAGGCCGCGCAGGTGTACAAGAACGTCAAAGTCTTGGGCAACCTGAGCGTGGCCCAGTTCAACCGATTGATGGTCTCCATGTCCACATGGGTGTCACCCAACGATGGTGGCTGTGTCTACTGCCACAACCCCGCCAATTTCGCTGATGACGAGAAGTACACCAAGGTGGTGGCGCGCCGCATGCTCGAGATGACGCAGCACATCAACAGCGAATGGCAGCCACACGTGGCGCAGACGGGCGTGACTTGTTACACCTGTCACCGAGGACAACCCGTGCCCAGCGAAATTTGGTTCACGAAAAACCACCAACCCGAAGGGTCGAATTTCATCGGCGACAAAGCCGGTCAAAACGAACCCTCGCCCGTGGTCAACCTGTCGTCCTTGCCCAACGATCCGTTCACACCCTTTTTGTTGCAAGCCAAGGACATCCGAGTCAACGGACCCACACCGCTTCCCTCAGGCAACCTGCACTCGACCAAGCAAACCGAGTTCACCTATGGCTTGATGACGCACATGTCGACATCCTTGGGGGTGAACTGCACCTACTGCCACAACAGCCGTTCTTTCCAAAGCTGGGAGGGCAGTCCACCTCAGCGGGCGACGGCTTGGCATGGCATCCGCATGGCGCGTGACCTCAACCTGAATTACATGGAGCCCTTGGCAACCGTGTTCCCAGACCAGCGCAAAGGCGAATTGGGCGACTCACCCAAACTCCATTGCGCGACTTGCCACCAAGGGGCCTACAAACCACTCAACGGCGCACAAATGGCCAAAGATTTCCCTGAGTTACAGCAACCTGTGGGCAAACAAGCCCAAGTCGCCAGCAAGTAAATGTCAGCAGTCCATCACCTAACCTGAGCACATGAGGCACCCATGGTCAACCAAGATCCTGTGTCCATGGCCGTCTCAGGGGTGGTGGTGGTGTTGTTGGTGGATTTCCTAAGGGCCCACCAAGGCTGGGGTTGGATGCGTTTGGTGCAAGGCTCTGCCGCCTTGAAAGACACACCAGGGTTGTTGTTCACCAAGGTCATGGGCAGCGGCCACGAAGGTGGTTTCAGTTTGCGCCCCAGCGCCACCCACCAAGGCCTGATTTGTGTGTTCCAGCATGCAGACCAAGCCGATGCTTTTGTCAACGGCCCGGTGGTGCGCGGCTACCAAGACAGGGCGCGCAGTTGTTTCACCAGTGTCTTGGCCGTGACTTCTGTGCGTGGTGAATGGGATGGCAAGACCTGGCAAACCACCAGCGAAAACAGTTTGGGCCACTATGCCCAACAACCGGCTGCATCCTCAGCCATCGCGGCCATCACCCGCGCCAGCATCCGCCCAGCCAAAGCAGTGGCATTTTGGCGTTACGCACCCGCGGCCCAAACCGATTTGCAAAACGCACCTGGTTGCCAAGTGGCCATGGGTTTGGGCGAAGCGCCCTTGGTGCGCCAATGCACCTTCAGTGTGTGGCGGGATACGCCATCCATGGTGAATTACGCGCACACCGGTGCGCACCAGCAAGCGATTGCCGCTGCCTACAAAAACGACTTCTTCTCCGAGTCCATGTTTGTGCGCATGCGGGTGCTTCGCACCCAAGGTGAGTGGTTGCCTCAGCACAGTGGGGAAGCGGCCCATGGCTGAGCACCGCGTGGTCGTGGTGGGGGCAGGCATGGCCGGTTTGGTCAGCGCCTTGCAACTCGCTCACCATGGTCTGTCGGTGACTGTCATTGACAAGGGTGGACAAGTCGGCGGAAAGATGCGCCAACTCCTGGTCGATGGTGCAGCGGTGGACAGCGGCCCAACGGTTTTCACCATGCGTTGGGTGTTTGACCAACTCATGGACGCGATCGGAACCCATTTGGAAGCCGAGTTGACCATCCAGCCTCTGAAGGTATTGGCGCGTCATTTTTGGGAAGACGGCTCGCAACTCGATTTGCATGCCGACCCACACGCCTCGTACCAAGCGGTCCGTGAATTCGCCGGACCCGCCGAGGCCGAGCGCTTCGTGCAGTTTTGTAAAACCACCATGTCGGTGTATGACGCCTTGGAAGGCCCGTTCATCCGTTCCCCGTCACCCACCATGGCGCAGATGATGACCCAATTGGGGCCGCGTGGGTTGGCCACGTTGGCATCGGTCGGCCCGATGCGCAGTCTCTGGCAAAGCCTGGGGCGGCAATTCACCGATCCGCGGTTGCAACAACTGTTTGCCCGCTACGCCACTTACTGTGGCTCGTCGCCTTGGGAAGCACCCGCCACCTTGATGTTGATTGCCCAAGTCGAGATGGACGGCGTGTGGTCGGTCAAAGGGGGCATGCATGCCTTGGCGCAATGCCTCATGCGTTTGGGCGCAGCGCGTGGCGTGCAATACCTGCTCAACACCGAATGCGAACGCATCGAACTCACGCAAGGCCGGGTCTCGGGCGTGCGTTTGAGCAGCGGCGACAGCTTGCACGCCGACAGCGTGATTTTCAATGGCGATGTGGCCGCCTTGCGCCAAGGCTTGCTCGGGCCTGGCGTCAAGCAAGCGGTGACCGGCCGGGTGCAACCGCGTTCTTTGTCGGCCATCACCTGGTCCATGCATGTGCCGACGGCAGCCATGCCCCTGGACAGACACAATGTGTTTTTCCGATCAAACTACTCGCAAGAGTTCGAGGCGATCTTTCAGCAAGGGCGATTGCCTGCCCAACCGACGGTGTATGTCTGCGCACAAGACCGCGGCGGCACAGAGACAGTGGGCAACACCGAGCGCATGCTGTGCTTGGTCAACGCCCCCGCCATTGGCGACAAGCGAGCCTTCACCCCCGCCGAACTCGAGGCGTGCACCGCCAGCAGCCAAGCGTTGCTGGCCGGTTGCGGTCTGCCTGTACAGTTGGAGCCCTCTTCATCATGCGTTCGCACCACACCCCAGGACTTTCACCAACTCTTTCCAGCGACGGGCGGGGCCTTGTATGGCCAAGCCACACATGGATGGATGGCGGCGTTCGCCCGCTCGAACGCCCAAGCCCAAGTGCCGGGGCTCTACCTGGCGGGGGGCAGCGTGCACCCGGGACCGGGGGTGCCGATGGCGGCCATGTCCGGGCGACTGGCGGCCGCGGCCCTGATGGACAACCTCGGTTTGACCAAATTGTCCCCTCGGGCGGCTACCTCTGGTGGTACCTTGACGCACTGAGCGACGACGGCCTGCACGGCCTCACCATCATTGCTTTTGTGGGCAGCGTGTTTTCGCCCTATTACGCTTGGGCCAGGCGAGGCGGTCGCGACACCCAGCCAGACGATTTTTGTGCGCTCAATGTCGCGCTGTATTCCCGAGACGCCAAGCGCTGGGCCATGACCGAGCGGGGCGCAGCGCATTGCCACCGCGACAGCCAACAGTTCACCATCGGACCGAGCCAGGTGCGATGGGACGGACACAGCCTGGTGATCGACATCGATGAGGTGGGCATGCCTTGGCCATTTCGCGTCAAGGGCCAGGTGCGCGTGCATCCCGAACGCCTGTTCAACTTCAGCACCGCCATTGATCAAGGTGGCAAGCACCGCTGGGGCCCGCTGGCACCCAGGGCGCGTGTGGAGGTGAACATGCAGCATCCTCAGCAGCAATGGCAGGGTTGGGGTTATTTGGACTCGAACGAGGGCGACGAACCGGTGACCGAGTCATGCCATGAATGGGACTGGTCGCGCAGCCCCCTGCGAGACGGCAGCACCGCGGTGATTTACGACCTGCAAGGAAGGGCGGGACAGGCTGACCAGTTGATCGCCCTGCGCTTCACACCGCAAGGGGAGGTGTTGCCGTTCGAGCCGCCACCGCGCCAAACCCTGCCTCTCACGCTGTGGCGCATCCCCAGGCGCATGCGCAGCAGCGGGCCCGTCAGGGTGACCGAACAGCTCGAAGACACGCCTTTTTACCAACGGGCTTTGCTCCACAGCGAGTTGCTGGGCGAGCAGGTATTGAGTTTCCACGAAAGCCTGTTGGTGCCTCGTTTGCGCTCGCCCATCGTGCAAACCATGTTGCCGTTTCGCATGCCTCGGCGGGCTTGATCACTGACCTTGAAAGTCGGGCTTTCGTTTCTCGGCAAACGCTTGCAGCCCTTCAGCGAAATCCTGTGTGCGGGTGCTCTGGATTTCCCGCTCACGCAGCAAGCTGGCGTTGTGAGTCCCTGCGGCGATGTCGTTCAAAGACTGCTTCATGGCTTGAGCGGCCAAAGGTGCCAAGGCCGACACATCGGACACCAAGGCTTGCAATTGCGCCTCAAACAGGTGAGCAGGCACCACCGCGTCGAACAAACCCAGGGCCTGCAATTCCGCGCTGCTGAACACGCGTGCGGTGAGAAAAGCGCGTTTGGCCGCAGCCAGGCCAAAGTGGCTGACATAGCGTTGCAAGCCGCTGGGGTAAAAGTGCAAGCCCAGGGTAGCCGCAGGCATGCGCCACTCGATGCCCTCCAAACACAATCGCACATCACAGGCCAAGACCAGGTCGGTGGCACCGCCATACACACTGCCATTCAAGCCGCACACGGTGATCGGTCGCAACTGGGCCAAGGCCTCAGGGATTTTTTCGAAGGTGCTCGAACCTTGCGCGTCTTCCTTGAACCCGCTGATGTCATAGCCCGCGCAAAACACGGGCTTGGGTTGACCTGTGGTGTTGGCAGTCAACACCAAGACCCGAACGCGGTGGTCGTCGTGCACTTGCGCGAAATGTTGCAGCAGCAAGGACAGATCGTCGTTTTCCAGGCGGTTGCGTTGCACAGGGCGGTTGAGGGTGACGGTGGCCACGCCCTCGTGGATGTGCAGCCGGGGGGGACTGCTGTGGCTGGAAGTCATGGACGGGGTCAATCGCGGTTGAGGTTTTGTAAATGGCGGGCGGTCAGTGGTGTCACAACACCACCGGCACCTGCGTGGCGGGCGGTGTGTTGCGGCTGCGGGTGCAGCGCACCAGACCGTCGATCATCACCATGCCAATGCCGGGAATGTCACCGAGTTGCACGCTTTCGAGCAAGGTGCGTCCGGCGGTTTCTTGGGCACGGTCCATGAACACGAAGTCGGCTGCGCGACCCACTTCAATCAGACCGCAATTCAGGTTGCGGATACGCGCGGTGTTGCCAGTGGCAAAGCAAAACACCAGTTCAGCCGGGATGTTGGCCAGGCTTGAGAGCAGCGCCACCATGCGCAACATGCCCAAGGGCTGCACGCCCGAGCCCGCGGGCCCGTCGGTGCCCAAGATCACCCGGTGCGGGCACTTGAGTTCGAGCGCTGCTTTGGCTGCGGCAATGGCCACGCGCTCGTTGCCGTTGTGCACGATTTCGATCGCGCGGCTGGACTTCTCGCACAGCTCGCACACATGCGCCTCGGGCAGCGAAGTGTGGCCACCGTTGATGTGGCCGATCACGTCGGCATCGGCCTCGAGCACCACGTCTTTGTCGATCAGCCCCGAGCCCGGGATGGAGGGCCCGCCGGTGTGGATGGTGCTTTGGATGCCATGCTTGCGCGCCCAGGCCACCATCTCTTTGGCTTCATAACCCGCCTTGACCGAACCCAAGCCGACCTCGCCCAACAAGGTCACGCCGGCCGAGGCGAGTTCGGCAAAGTCGTGCTCGGTCATGCCTTTTTCGATGATGGGCGCGCCCGCGATCACCTTGACGCCACCGGGGCGGAAGTTGCTGAACGCGCGTTGTGCCGTGATGGCCAAGGCCTTGAGGCCCACGATGTCTTTGGGGCGGCCAGGCAAGTGCACTTCACCGGCAGAAATCATGGTGGTCACGCCGCCGTGCATGGTCGAGTCGATCCAGCCGATTTGGTTTTGGCGCGGTGTCCAGTCGCCAAACACCGGGTGCACATGGCTGTCGATCAAGCCGGGTGCCACGCAGGTGTGGCGCGCATCGATGGTGGTTTTCGCGCCCTCCGTGTCGACATCCTTGAAGCGCCCCACGGCGGTGATGATCCCGTCGTGGATGACGAGGGTGTCGGCGTTCAAGATCGGTTGGTCGATGTCACCCGAGAGCAACAAGCCGATGTTTTGGATGACAACTTTGCCGGAGGCTTCTTCTGCAAGGGCGGTGGCCATGGGGGTTTCTCCTGAATGCTTTTTGGTGAACTGTCGGGTCGCTTGAGGTCACAGCATAATGCGTCAAGCCCTTGGCAGATGTCACCCCGACCCATCAAACGCATGACCAACCCCAGCCACACCCACAGCGACGGCCTGCCCAGCAGCGAGGCGGCCCTGCCGCTGGGCCTGCAGCGGGTCGAACCCAAGCACGGACCGGTGCGCGAGGGCAAGGTCGAGTGCAATGCCTGCCCGGTGCTGTGCCACATTTCTG
>CAJBOO010000005.1 GCA_903956845.1 uncultured Burkholderiales bacterium | reverse complement strand
GGCCAACCGTGATGCGCAGTGGATGGGCCGCCTCTACAACTACCTCGGCTTGAGTGTCGGTGTCAATTTGTCCCAACTGTCACGTGAAGAAAAACAAGCTGCATACCAGGCTGACATCACTTACGGCACCAACAACGAATATGGCTTTGACTATCTGCGCGACAACATGGTTTACGAATCCGCAGAGCGTGTGCAGCGGGTTTTGAACTACGCCATCGTTGACGAGGTGGACTCCATCTTGATCGATGAGGCTCGCACGCCCTTGATCATCAGCGGGCAAGCCGAAGACCACACAGAAACCTACTTGGCCATGAACAAGGTGGTGCCAAACCTGACCCGCCAAGAAGGCGAAATGGACCTGCGAACAGGAGAGGGCGTCATCACCCCCGGCGACTTCACCTTGGATGAAAAGTCGCATCAAGTGTTCTTGACCGAATTGGGGCATGAGAAAGCCGAAAAAATCCTGGCCGACTTGGGACTCTTGCCTGCTGGCGCATCCTTGTATGACCCATTGCACATCAGCTTGGTTCACCACCTCTATGCCGCATTGCGCGCACACCACCTGTATCACCGTGACCAGCACTACGTGAACCAGGGTGGCGAAATCGTGATCGTTGACGAATTCACCGGACGTTTGATGTCTGGCCGCCGTTGGAGCGATGGATTGCACCAAGCCGTCGAAGCCAAGGAAGGCGTGGCGATCCAGGCTGAAAACCAAACCATGGCGTCAATCACGTTTCAAAACTACTTTCGCTTGTATGAAAAGCTGGGGGGCATGACCGGCACAGCCGACACCGAAGCCTACGAGTTCCAAGAAATCTATGGCTTGGAAACCGTGCTGATTCCACCCAATAAGCCCAGCAAACGCGAAGACCAACTCGACCGCGTTTACAAAACTTCTGACGAAAAATACAAAGCCGCTATTGACGACATCCGTGAATGCCATGAACGCGGTCAACCCGTCTTGGTAGGCACCACCTCCATCGAGTTGTCTGAACTGCTCGCAGAGATGTTGAGCAAAGCCAAGTTGCCTTACGAAGTCCTCAATGCCAAGCAACATGCCCGTGAAGCCGACATCGTGGCCCAAGCAGGCGCACCCAAAGCCATCACCATCGCCACCAACATGGCTGGACGGGGGACTGACATTGTGTTGGGTGGCAACATCGAAAAAAGCGTCGCAGCCGTTGAAGCAGATGAGCAACTGGGCGAAGCAGACAAGCAGGCCAACATCGCCGCCTTGCGTGCCCAATGGACCCAAGACCACGAGTTTGTGAAGTCGGTTGGTGGTCTGCGCATCATTGCGACTGAACGCCACGAGTCGCGCCGCATCGACAACCAGTTGCGTGGCCGCTCTGGGCGACAAGGTGACCCAGGCTCATCGCGTTTTTACCTGAGCTTGGATGATTCGCTCATGCGCATCTTTGCAGGCGAGCGTGTGAAGGCGATCATGGACCGCCTGAAAATGCCAGAAGGTGAAGCCATCGAAGCTGGCATGGTGACCCGCAGCATTGAAAGCGCGCAACGCAAAGTCGAATCACGCAATTTCGACATCCGCAAACAATTGTTGGAATACGACGATGTGTCTAATGACCAGCGCAAAGTGATTTACCAACAGCGCAACGACATTTTGGATGCAGCCCAGTTGACCGTGCAAATTGCCCATTTGCGTGAAGGTTGTTTCGCTGACTTGGTGAGGCAATTTGTGCCGCACGAGTCAGTGGAGGAGCAGTGGGACATTGCTGGTTTGCAAAATGTGTTGCACAGCGAATGGCATTTAGATGTGCCTTTGGCCAGCATGGTGCAGCAGGCCCAGGCCATCACCGACCAAGACATTGAAGACGCTGTGATCCAAGCGGCCCACAAGCACTTTGAAGACAAATTGGCGCTGGTTGGCGTGGACGAATTCACGCCCTTCATGCGTGCAGTCTTGCTGCAAAATATCGACAGCCATTGGCGAGAACATTTGTCTTCACTCGATTATTTGCGTCAAGGCATTCACTTGCGAGGCTATGCCCAAAAACAACCCAAGCAAGAGTACAAGCGCGAAGCCTTCGAGTTGTTTGGACAGTTGTTGGACATGGTGAAAAACGAAGTCACCCGCATCTTGATGACGGTGCAAATCGATACCACTTCCCAAGTGACCGCGGCTGCGCAGGCGATTGAAGCCCGTGCGGATGCAGTGACCAACCTGACCTACACCTCGCCTGATGAAACAGGGCAAGCGCAGGTGGTGTCAGACGATCAACGCTTGGCTGTCGATGTGCCAGCCGTCGGACGCAATGAACCATGCCCTTGCGGCAGCGGTAAGAAATACAAGCACTGCCACGGAAAGTTGGCGTAAACCATGGCTGTCCATTTGCATGTTGCCCAAGCGCATGAATTGCATGCGGTCAAGGGAGTGCGCATCGGTATCGCCGAGGCAGGGGTGCGCAAAGCCAACCGCAAAGACCTGACCGTGTTTGAATTGGCCGCAGGCACAAGTGTGGGTGCTGTGTTCACGCAAAACCGCTTTTGCGCTGCACCCGTTCAAATTTGCCGCTCTCACATGGCGTCTGCACACGGCATTCGAGCCTTGGTGATCAATACCGGCGTGGCCAATGCAGGCACTGGTGAGTCAGGCTTGCAACACGCACATGCGGTGTGTACTGGTTTGGCCAGTTTGCTCCACCTGGCACCCGAGCAAGTGTTGCCCTTCTCAACGGGTGTGATCATGGAGCCGCTGCCATTCCAGCGCATCCTGGATG
>CAJBOO010000004.1 GCA_903956845.1 uncultured Burkholderiales bacterium | reverse complement strand
GTCCAAGTTATTGGGTACTTGGCTTTGTGCCATGACCAAACCAGTCCAGGCGATGAAGATGGATGCTGCCAACGGGGTGCGAGCAAATTTAATTAGTTTCATTTTTTTCTCTATTTAAGTCAATGTTGTCCATGTTGCGAAGCATTGCCATGTCCTTGGCCATGCGCGGTGTTGGGTTCGATCTTCAACTCGCCCTGGAACAAGGCGAGTTGCTTGAGCTGGGCTTTGCTCAGTTTGGCTTCAGCGGCTTGCACCTTGGATGCCAAACGTTGTGCAGCAGCCTCACCCATGCCGGTTTGCGCCAGCACTTTGGCGTCACGCAAGCCGTCACCTCCGCAAACCGTGATGGTCCACTTGTCTTTTTCCTTGACCAACAGTGCGCGGCCGCCTTTGTTGGCCTGTATCCATCCCGCCACGGCATGGTGGCCATCGACCACCACGGGATGCACCTTCAGCGGCGCATCGGGGCGGTCAAATTGCGCTTTCATGACATGGGTGATCTGCTGAGCGTCGCCGTGTGCATGGTGTTTCGATTCGTTGGACCAGGACTGAGCGCTGAAAGCAATCAGCAGAACCGACAGCAAACGAGCGAACAACTGGGATGAATGGGGGGGAAAGCAAGCGATGATGGAGCGCATAACAACCTCTGACAAACAAAAACAAAACCACCAACACCTGGGTTGGCAGACGGTTCAAGGGTGGTCAGAGTGCGGGCGGGCCGCGAGAGGGCAGGGGCGGCGCGGTGGCCGAGGCGATGTGCGCGGCTGCAATCGGGTGCAGGGCGTGGGACAGGGGAGATGGTTTCACCGCTTGCGCATTAGCGGGGGCTGGCGGAAACGCCAAGGACATGCACAAGGGACAGTCCATGCTTTGGCTGGCGGGCTGGGCTTGGTCGCCCTCGTCAGTCACCACCAGTTTCATGACGCCACCACTGGCACAGACCATGTCGATGGACTGGGGCGACACCAGTGGCGAGGCCATGGCCACGCCCAGCGCCAAAGCAAACCACACCAGCACGAAGCGGGTGAGTTGGCGGGCGTGACGCAGGGTTTGCATAGCTGACATTCTAAACAGCCGTTCAGCCGAACTGGGGCGGGCGTTTGCCTTTGAGAGAAGCCACGCCTTCGCGCACATCGGGGCCACCAAAACCCATGAACTCCAAAGCCAGCGATGCGTCAAACGTGGGGCCTGCTTGGCGCAGCCAGTTGTTCAAGGCGTATTTGGTCCAGCGGATCGCGCTTTGGCTGCCCGTGGCCAGTCGGTCGGCCACTTCGTAGGCCTTGGGCAACAACTGGTCTTCTTCGACACACAAAGACACCAGCCCAATGCGCTCGGCTTCTTCACCGCTGACCGCTTCGCACAGCATCAGGTAGTACTTGGCTTTGGCCATGCCGCACAACAGCGGCCAGATGATGGCGGCGTGGTCGCCCGCGGCCACGCCCAAGCGGGTGTGGCCATCCACAATCTTGGCGCTCTTGGCGGCAATCGAAATATCGGCCAACAAGCCCGCCACCAAGCCCGCGCCCACCGCCGGGCCGTGCATGGCGCTCACAATGGGTTTGTCGCAGTTAATGACGTTGTAGACCAAGTCCCGGGCTTCTTTCCACACCCGGCTGCGCACCTCAAAGTCGTTGGCCATGTCTTGCACCAACTGCATGTCGCCACCGCCCGAGAAACCCATGCCCTCGCCGCGCAGCACCGCGCAACGCACGCTGTCATCTCGGCCCACATCGCGCCACACCTCGCACAGGTCTTCATGGCCTTGGTGCCCAGCCGTGGGCAGCTTGCCGTTCAAGGCCTTCATTTGGATGTCGAGCACGCTGTCGTTGGGCCCACGGCGGGTGATGTTCAGGCTGCTGTAAATGCTGTAGTCGATGGTTTTCATGCGTCTCTGGGCTGGCAGTGGTTGGGGAAAGTCCAGTGGTCAACGAACCAGGGGCGCGATGCTTTGGTCAATCGCACCGAACACGCTGTGGCCGTCTTTGCCCTTCATCTCGATGCGCACGGTGTCGCCAAATTGCATGAAGTCGGTGCTGGCTTTGCCATCCAAGATGGTTTCGATGGCACGCTTTTCTGCGATGCAGCTGTAGCCTTTGGGCCAGTCTTTTTGGCCCTTGGTTTCCACAGCTTTGTTGCTGACCGTGCCGCTGCCGATGATGCTGCCTGCGCGCACATTGCGGGTTTTGCACAGGTGGGCGATGAGCTGGCCAAAGTGAAACGTCATCTCAGGGCCTGCCTCGCACATGCCCACGCGCTTGCCGTTCCAGTCCACCCGCATGGTCAGGTGCAAACGCCCGTGGTCCCAAGCGTCACCCAGTTCGTCAGGCGTGACCGCGACGGGGCTAAAGGCGGTGGCGGGTTTGCCTTGCAAGAAGCCAAAGTTTTTGGCGAGTTCATCTGGGATCAAGCGGCGCAAAGACACGTCATTGGCGAGCATGACCAAGCGAATGCCTTCCAAGGCTTCGTCCGGGTTGGCTTGCATCGGCACGTCGCCCGTGATGACCGCCACCTCGGCCTCGAAGTCGATGCCGTGGTCTTCTGACACGCACACCACCGGGTCGCAAGGGCCCAGAAAGTCATCGCTGCCGCCTTGGTACATCAGCGGGTCGGTGTAGTAGTTGTCAGGCACTTGGCTGTTGCGAGAAGCGCGCACCAATTCCACATGGTTCATGTAAGCCGAGCCGTCTGCCCATTGGTAAGCGCGGGGCAAGGGGGCCATGCACATCTTGGGGTCAAAGGCGAAGGCGTGTCGGGCGCGGCCTTGGTTGAGGGTTTGCGACAGGTCTTGGAGTTGGGGTGAGATGAAGTTCCAATCGTCGAGCAGCTGCTGCATGTGTGAAGCGATGCCGCTCGCATAATGTGCTGTCGCCAAATCG
Source organism: uncultured Burkholderiales bacterium (assembly GCA_903956845.1). GTDB lineage: Bacteria > Pseudomonadota > Gammaproteobacteria > Burkholderiales > Burkholderiaceae_C > Limnohabitans. The sequence goes on along the minus strand of CAJBOO010000004.1, from coordinate 11,299 downwards.
TGCGACACCACCACCAGCTGTCCATCGCGAGAACCGTCTTTGTAAGTGGCTAATTTCATGCAGTCATTCTATCCATCGCCCCCTCGGCACCGTTTGATGCTCGCGCTCTTGGCGGGGCTGGTGCTGCTGTTGCACGGCATGGCTTTGCAAGGCTTGCAAGTGACTTGGCCGACCACAGACGCCGCCATGCGCGCCTGGCAAGTGCAACTGCCTGCTCGCGCGTCCAGCTTGCCCATGCCATCCATGGCGAGCGAGTCCGGCACATCGCAGGCGTCCAAGGGACGTTCCACGCCATCCCTCCAAGCAGCTCAACCCGCAGCGCCCAGCGACATGGCGGCCAGCACATCCTCACTGACGGCCGACCCACCCGCAAGCAAAGAAGCAGCCATTCCCGACACCGTCCCCACGCCCCTGTCCGACGCGCTTGCCAATCCAGCACCCGCGCCTGTCGCGGCTGAAGCCACGCCACCCGCTGCGCCCCCCTCGCCCAGCACCCCTTCGCCACCACCCAGTCCTGCAGCTGTCCCTCCACGGATTTACCGTTGGCCTGCCTCTGCCAAATGGGTGTTCGACTTTGTCGGCGAGAGCAAGGGCATTCGCTACAGCGCCGACGGCGACATGGTGTGGAAACACGACGGACAACAATACCAATTGCGACAAGAGGTGAGGCACCTGTTGCTGGGTGCACGGTCGCAGTCAAGCAGTGGCCACTTGAACGAACTGGGCCTGCAACCCGAGCGGTTTGGCGACAAGTTCAAGCAAGAAGTGGCCGCGCATTTCGAGCGCAGCAAGGGCATCGTGAGTTTCAGTGCCAACACGCCCTCGCAAACCCTGCAAGACGGTGCGCAAGACCGCTTGAGTTTGTTTGTGCAATTGGCTTCGCTGATGCAAGGCAACCCTGACATGCGCCAGCTGGGGCAGCAGATTCAACTGCAAGTGGTGTCTGCGCGCTCAGCCGAGGTGTGGGCTTTTGCAGTGGCCAAGCAAGAGACATTGGCATTGCCCATTGGCAGCTTGCCTGCGCTCAAAGTCAGCCGCCTGCCCTTGCAGCAATACGACCAAACCATCGACATGTGGTTGTCACCCGCCCACGGCTACATGCCGGTTCGGGTGCGCATTGCCCAAAGCAATGGCGACGTGCTCGAGCAGTTTTTGCGCAAGGTGGAGACGCCTTGAACACGCCACTCAAGCTTGGCGCTTGATGGCGGCAGCCAAGGTGTCGACCATTTGCGCGATCTGCGCGGGGGTGACCACATAGGCGGGCGCGAGCACCAGGTTGTCGCCTGCTGAGCGAACCAACACGCCGTGGGCCAAGCAATCCAAAAACACCTCGTAGGCTTTTTTGCCTGGAGCTGAAGGGTTGGGAGCCAATTCCACCGCGGCGGCCAACCCCAGGCTGCGGATGCCCACCACGTTGGGCAAGCCTTTGATCGCGGCATGTACCGCGTCCCCCAACAGGGGGCCCGCAGCAGCAGCACGCGCCAGCAGGTCTTCTTGCACAAACAGATCCATGGTGGCCACCGCAGCGGCGCACGCCACGGGGTGCCCTGAATAGGTGTAGCCGTGGGCAAATTCAATCGCATGCAGGGGGGCATCGGTGTGCATGATGGCGGCATGGATGTGCTCGCGGCACACCACGCCACCCAAGGGGATCACCCCATTGGTCACGCCTTTGGCAAAGGTGAGCATGTCGGGCACCACACCCACGTAATCGGCGGCAAACGGTGTGCCCAAGCGGCCAAAGCCGGTGATCACTTCGTCAAACACCAGCAAGATACCGTGCTTGTCGCAGATCTCGCGCAAGCGCTGCAAATAGCCCTTGGGTGGGATGTACCACCCCGCGCTGCCAGCGATCGGTTCGACAAAAATCGCAGCCACGTTGCTTGGGTCGTGCAACGGCAAGATGCGCTGCTCCAACTCCAGCAAAGGGTCTTCAGCCCACTCGGGCATCTCGCCATGGATGTAGGCATGGTTGAGCGGGTCGTGGATGAAACGCATGTGGTCCACGCGGGGCAACATGGCCGCGCCAAACACCTTGCGGTTGCCTGGGATGCCCCCCACGCTCATGCCGCCCAAGCCCACGCCGTGGTAACCCCGCTCTCGACCAATGAAGACTTGCCGGTGACCTTGGCCCCGCGCTCGGTGGTAGGCCAGCGCCAGCTTGATCGCGGTATCGGCGGCTTCAGAGCCCGAACTGCACAGCAGCACTTTGTTCAGGTCGCCAGGCGCGAACGCGGCAATGCGCTGCGCGGCTTCAAACGCGCGGTCGCTGCCAAATTGAAACGCCGTGGCGTAGTCCAGGGTTTGCAACTGCCGCGTAATGGCTTCATTGATTGGCGCTTGGTTGTGCCCAGCCACCACGCACCACAGGCTGGAGATGCCGTCGAGCACCTGTTGCCCGTCTTGGGTGGTGAAGTGCATGCCATCGGCCTTGACCATCACACGTGGCTGTTGGTGGAAATGCCGGTTGGGGGTGAAGGGCAACCACAAAGGGTCCAGGGAGGGCGCGGCAGCAGACATGGGAACCTCTTGGGTTGGGGCTAGGGGCTGGCTTCGAGTGTAGATCGCACGGCCACACAGGGGTCCATCCTGCCGAAAGTTTGGCAAATACAACAAATACTTAAATATTATTAATTTTTACTTGATCTGTCGATTTTGCGTTCTAAAATTCAACCTATATCATTGCATTGCATGTGATTTGAGTCCTTTTGTAGTGATACCGTTCGTTCAACCCACCGGAACCACCATGACCCCTGTCAAAACCTACCGCGTGAAACTCGCCCCTCCCGCCAAGCTCTGGGCCTATGCCTGGCGCAGCACCAGCCTGGGCCTGAGTTTGGCCATGGTGATCGCCACGGTGTTCAACCAACCGCTGTTGGTGCTGACCATGGCCTTGCTGGGCACAGCGATGGGCTGGGTGGCCTTGGATTCCATCGAACGGCAAGCCCCGGTCAAAACCAGCAAAGCCAAATTCGACCATTGGCAAGCCCAGCGCCAGCAACTCGAGACCCAACTCAAAGCGGCTCAGGCATTGGCACAGCAGTACCAAGCGCAACTGAAAACCTTGGCCGAAGCCGCGCCTGTGCCCGACGCCGCCACGGCAGAACACAGCTTGAAGAGCCATTTCTTGTCTACCCTGAGCCACGAAATACGCACCCCGATGAACGGCTTGGTGGGCATGACCCAAATGGTCTTGCAAACCGACTTGACGCCGCAACAGCGTGAACAGATCAGCTTGGCGCACGACTCAGCGCTGCACCTGATGAACGTGATCAACACCGTGCTCGACTATTCCAAATTGCAAGCAGGTCACCTGAACCTAGACCCACGCCCATGCCATCCGATGGACTTGTTGCACCAAACCTTGCGTGGCTTTTACCCGCAAGCCCATGCCAAGGGGTTGAGCTTGGGCTACGAAGACATCCCGGCCGACACGCCGCCGGTGCTGCTCGACCCGTTGCGCTTGCGCCAGGTCATGAGCAACCTGATCAGCAACGCGATCAAATTCACCCACAAAGGCTATGTACACACCAGCCTGCGCTTGACACCCACCGCTCAAGCCAGCACCTGGTTGCTCCATTTCACGGTGCAAGATTCAGGCGTGGGCTTCCAAGCCAGCAAAGCCGACAGTTTGTTTCAACCATTCACCCAAGGTCTCCACCACAACCCGGCCATGAGCGGCACAGGCTTGGGCCTGGCGATCACCCGCGAGCTGGTGCAACTGATGGGCGGCCACATTCAAATCGAGTCAGCACCCAACCAAGGTGCCAAGTTCAGCCTGACCTTGCCGTGCGCACAAGCCACCCCCGCCACCTCGGTTCAGTTCCACACACCCGAACCGCTGAGCCGCGCAGAAACTCCGCTGCATATTTTGGTGGCCGAGGACCACCCGATCAACAGGCAACTGCTGTGCATGATGTTGTCCCACATGGGCCACACCTATGCCCAGGCCCATGACGGTCAAGAAACCCTGGAGCTGTTTACCCAGCAACGCTTTGACCTGGTGCTGTTGGACGTGATGATGCCGGTGATGGACGGCATGGGGGCCTTGCGTCGCATGCGCGAAAGCCGCGGCGCCTCCCACCCCCACACCCCGGTCATCATGGTGACCGCTTATGCGCTGAACCATGACCGCCAGCGTTTCATGGACGCAGGGGCCAATGGCTATGTGTCCAAACCGATTTCACCCCCGGCCCTCCAAGAGGAAATCAACCGCCTGGTGCAGCTCAAATCCCTTGCGGCCGCCTGAGTTGCAGACAAGGCTTACAGTATCGGTTTCCAGTCATTGTTTTGCCCATGAACGCTCCCCTGTCGACCGAACACCAGGCGCTGATACACAGCGCCGACAACGCAGCCGTTTTGAGCGCGTTGCGCAGTGTGTTGCCCGCCCACGCGGTGTTGTCTTCTGCTGAAAACACCACGCCTTATGAATGCGATGGCCTGACGGCTTACCGCCAACGCCCCATGTGCGTGGTCTTGCCCGAAACCGAGGCCCAAGTGCAAGCCGTGCTGCGCACCTGCCATCGCTTGGGTGTGCCAGTGGTCGCTCGCGGCGCGGGCACCGGCTTGTCGGGCGGCGCCATGCCCCACCCGCAAGGCGTCACCCTGTCCCTGGCCAAGTTCAACAAGATCCTGAAGATGGATTTGCACAGCCGTACCGCCCTGGTGCAATGCGGCGTGCGCAACCTCGCCATCAGCGAAGCGGCTGCGCCTTTGGGTTTGTATTACGCGCCCGATCCTTCCAGCCAAATCGCTTGCACCATCGGCGGCAACGTGGCGGAAAACTCCGGCGGCGTGCATTGCTTGAAATACGGCCTGACCTTGCACAACGTGCTCAAGGTCAAGGGCTTCACCATGGACGGTGAGCCCATTGAGTTCGGCGGCGATGCCTTGGATGCGCCCGGCCTGGACCTGCTGCCCTTGGTGGTGGGCTCGGAGGGCATGCTGGCCGTGACCACCGAGGTCACGGTCAAGCTCACACCCAAACCTCAACTGGCACGCTGCATCATGGCCAGCTTTGACGACCTGCGCAAAGCCGGTGACGCGGTGGCAGCCGTCATTGCAGCGGGCATCATCCCCGCCGGCTTGGAGATGATGGACAAGCCCATGACCGCTGCGGTGGAAGACTTTGTCCACGCGGGTTACGACTTGAATGCCGAGGCCATTCTGCTGTGCGAGAGCGACGGCACGCCCGAAGAAGTGGAAGAAGAAATTGGCCGCATGAGCGCGGTACTGCAAGGCTGTGGCGCCACCGCGATCGCGGTCAGCCGCGATGAAGCCGAGCGACTGAGGTTTTGGAGCGGCCGCAAAAACGCGTTTCCCGCGTCGGGCCGCATCAGCCCAGACTACATGTGCATGGACTCGACCATCCCACGCAAACGCTTGGCTGACATCCTGCTCGCGATTGCCGAGATGGAAAAGAAATACGGTCTGCGCTGCGCCAATGTGTTCCACGCGGGTGACGGCAATTTGCACCCGCTCATCTTGTTTGATGCCAACGACCCCGACCAACTGCACCGCTGCGAGCTATTTGGGGCGGACATTTTGGAAACCAGCGTGGCCATGGGCGGCACGGTCACTGGCGAGCACGGCGTGGGCGTGGAAAAACTCAACTCCATGTGCGTGCAGTTTTCAGCCGCTGAAAACGAGCAAATGTTTGGCGTCAAACGCGCCTTCGACCCGCAAGGCTTGCTCAACCCCGGCAAGGTGATCCCCACCCTGCAACGCTGCGCCGAGTACGGCAAGATGTTGGTGAGGGGTGGACAAATCAGCCACCCGGATTTACCCCGGTTTTGAGTTGCGCGCTCAGCGCGCCCCAAACACCGCCGTCCCTACCCGCACCAGAGTGCTCCCTGCTTGCACCGCAGCCTCCAAGTCGGCACTCATGCCCATGGACAAGGTGTCAACGTGCGGCAAGGCCAAGGCGGCTTTCAATTCATCAAACAAGTGTTTGGCTTGTTGATGCACCGCCAACTGCGCATCAAAAGTGTCTGCTGGCTCGGGGATGGTCATGAGGCCGCGCAACTGCAGCCGTGGCAAAGCCGCCACCGCTTGCGCCAAAGCCAATGCATCAGCAGGTGGCACACCGGCTTTGGTGGGGCCGCCATCGATGTTGACTTGCAAACACACTTGCAAAGGTGGCAGGTGTGCGGGGCGTTGCTCGCTCAGGCGCTGGGCAATCTTGAGGCGGTCCACGCTGTGCACCCAATCGACATGCTCAGCGACCAAACGGGTTTTGTTGCTTTGCAATGGGCCGATGCAATGCCACACCAGGCCTGGCACGCCTGTGAGTGCGACGATTTTGTCGACGCCCTCTTGCACATAGTTTTCGCCAAAGTTGCGCTGTCCCAAAGCCGCCACATGCGCGACCTGTTCTGAGCCAAACGTTTTAGAGACCACCAGCAATTGCACGCTCTCGGGGGTGCGCCCGGCGCGCAACGCTGCTTGTGTGATGCGTTCACGCACCGCTTGATATCGCTTGCTCAGTTCATCCATGATCAGACTGTAACAAGCCATCACCCATGACCAACCCACTGCACACTTGGCTCGCCCAAACCCTCGCCTTGAGCGGTTCGGACCTGCACCTGAGCGCCGGCCTTGCCCCCATGGTGCGTGTGCATGGGGCATTGCAAACCTTGCCCACACCACCGGTTTGTGCCCACCAACTCGAGGCCTTGTTGCACGCGGCCTTGCCCGATTGGCGTGTCGTGGCCCACCGGCAGGACTCGCCTGCTGCCGGGGCATCCACGCCACCCAACCCGCAGGACCATGACACCGCCATCGATTGGCCGGGCTTGGGACGCTTTCGGGTGAACGTGTTTGCCCAAGCGCGGGGTTGGTCGTCGGTGTGGCGGGTCATCCCACAACAAGTGCCGAGCTTGGAAGCCATCGGTGCGCCTGCTTGTTTGACAGAGTGGGCACGCCAACCGCATGGTCTGTTGCTGGTCACCGGTGCCACGGGGTCTGGCAAGTCCACCACCTTGGCCGCTTTGGTGCACCACCTCAACACCACGCAAGCGCTGCACATCCTCACCTTGGAAGACCCGATCGAGTTTGTCCACACCAGCCAACGCAGCCTGGTGCAGCAACGCAGCGTGCCTGGGCACAGCGCCGGTTTCGATACCGCTTTGCGCGCCGCGCTCAGGCAAGACCCCGACGTGGTCTTGGTGGGCGAGATGCGCGACTTGCCCACGGTGCGCTTGGCCTTGAGTGCAGCCGAGACAGGGCATATGGTCTTGGGCAGTTTGCACACCCGCAGCGCCACCCAAGCGGTTGAGCGATTGGTTGATGTGTTCCCCAGCAGCGACAAGGCCTTGGTCCGCCAGCAACTGAGTTTGTCTCTCCTGGGGGTGGTGACCCAAACCTTGTGCCGCCGGGCCGATGGCGCGGGCCGGGTCGCAGCGCATGAGTTGCTGTATGCCACCCCTGCGGTGCGCAACCTGATTCGCGAAAGCAAAACCGCGCAACTGCCCACGGTGCAGCAAACCGGCGCGCAATTTGGCATGCAAACCTTGGCGCAGTCTTTGGCTGGCTTGGTGGCACAAGGCCGCATCACACCCGAAGAAGCCTTGCACCATGCCCCTGCACTTGCCACCTGACCCGCTGCACCAGCGGGTTGGGCAATGCCCCTAAGATCCACCGCATCTCATTTTGAAAGCAGTTCATGGCACGCATCCATCCCAAAACTTACGAAACCTCCACCCCCACCCAGGTCGCTTTCATTGGCCTGGGTGTCATGGGCTACCCCATGGCTGGCCACTTGGCACAGGCTGGTCACGCTGTCACGGTCTACAACCGCAACCCCAGCAAAGCCAACGCGTGGTGTGCCGAATTCCCTGGTCATGCCAGCGCCCCCACACCCCGCGAAGCCGCCATGGGCGCGGACATGGTGTTTTGCTGCGTCGGCAATGACGACGATTTGCGCGCCGTCATGCTGGGTGCCGATGGTGCCTTGAGCGGCTTGAAAAAAGGCGCGGTCTTGGTCGACCACACCACCGCTTCGGCCAATGTGGCGCGCGAATTGTTCGCCCTGGCCCACACCCAGGGCGTGCATTTTGTCGATGCGCCCGTCTCGGGTGGCGAAGCAGGCGCGATCAACGGACAGCTCACCGTCATGTGCGGTGGCGAGGCGGCAGCGTTTGAGCGCATGAAACCCGTGGCCATGGCTTTCTCCAAAGCCGTCACGTTGATGGGTGCGAGTGGCGCCGGGCAACTCACCAAAATGGTCAACCAGGTGTGCATCGCAGGCTTGGTGCAAGGCTTGGCCGAAGGCATTGCGTTTGGCATGAAAGCCGGTCTTCAGATGGAGCAGGTGCTGGACGTGATTGGCAAAGGCGCAGCGCAAAGCTGGCAAATGGACAACCGTGGGAAAACCATGGTGGCCGACAAGTTCGACTTTGGTTTTGCCGTCGACTGGATGCGCAAAGACCTGGGGTTGGTGATCGACGAGGCCAAGCGCAACGGTGCGCGGGTCCCGGTCACCGCCCTGGTCGATCAGTTTTACGCCGATGTCCAAGCCATGGGTGGCAACCGCCTGGACACCTCGAGTTTGGTCAAACGCTTGCGTTAAAGCACCCTGGCGTTCGCCCATGCTGAAAGCACAAAGCCACCGCGAAGGGTGGCTTTGTCAGCACTCAATGCCAGGGCGAATCAGCTTTTGGGTTTCTTGTCTGCGGGCTTGTCAGCCGGGGGAGGGGGTGGCAACAGGTTGCGCAACTCCTCTTCGGTGATGATTTCAAACAGGCGAACGACTTTGTTGACGCCGTTGACGTTGCGGATCACGTTGGTGGCGCTGTTGGCCTCACGCTGGGTGACGCGGCCCATCAGGTAGACCGTGCCACGCTCGGTGACCACTTTGAAGGCATTGGCAAACAAGTCTCGGCTGTCGACCAAGCTGCCTTTGACCTTGGCGGTGATCAACAGGTCATTGGAGCGCTCGCCCAAGGTGGAAATGGGGGTGATGGCCATTTCACTGACGACGCTGCGCACGTTTTCGATTTTTTCCACCAGCTGAACAATCGTTTGGCGATCGCGATCGCTGGCGACTTCACCGGTCAGCAAGACTTGGCGGTTGAAGCTGGTGACGTTGACATGGGCTTTCTCGCCCAAGGCGTCGCGGATGCGGGCCGAGCCACGCAGCTCGATGGTCTCGTCTTCGAGTTGTGCGCCCGAGGTGCGGCGATCGCTGGCGACGATGGCGGTACCGGCAAAGCCCGCCACCATCAGGGGCGCGCAAGCATTCAAGCTCAAACACATCAACACCACACCACCCAAGGTGGCCAAGGTTTTCGATTTCATTCTGGGGTCTCCTGTTCGCCCAACAACTGACTGTCCACGCCGTCGCACATGCAATGCAACGCCAGCAAATGGACTTCTTGAATGCGTGCCGTGCGGTCGTGCGGCACACAAATATGCACATCGGTTTCACGCAGGGTCTGGCCCATCTTGCCGCCGCCTTTGCCGGTGAGGGCAATCACGGTCAGCTCGCGCTCATGTGCGGCCGCGATCGCGGTGAGCACATTGCTTGAGTTGCCACTGGTGGAAATCGCCAGCAACACATCGCCAGGTTGCCCCAGCGCTCTGACTTGCTTGGAAAATATCTGGTCAAAGTCGTAGTCGTTGGCGATGGCGGTGATGATGGAGGAATCGGTGGTCAAGGCGATGGCGCCCAACTCGGGTCGCTCGCGCTCAAACCGACCCACAAACTCGGCAGCGAAGTGCTGCGCGTCTGCGGCCGAACCGCCGTTGCCACAGGCCAATACCTTGCCACCGCTGGTGACGCAGGCCAACAAAGCCTGAACGGCGGCGGCCAAAGGTTTGCTAAGGGTTTGCGCAGCTTGGTATTTCAAGTCTGCGCTGTCGATGAACTGCTGTTCAATGCGTTGCTCTAACATGCCATCATCATACCTTTGCAGATGGACATTTGTCTGAACGAGGACAAGCGACCTAGGCGGTGAATGCCGCTTTGAGCCAGTGCAACTCCCCCGCTTGCACCACCACCACATCAAAGCGGCAGGGCGGCCACTGGCCCCAAGCCCGCAGGTAGTGCTGCGCGGCGTAAACGATGCGCTGGCGTTTGACCGCGCCGATGCTCGCCAGAGCGCCCCCATGCCGAGCGCTTTGCCTGCGCCGCACTTCGACAAACACCACCGTCCCTTCGGGGTCGCGCACAATCAGGTCTATCTCTCCGCCGCCACGCCCTGGTGTGCGGTAATTGCGGACCAACAGGCGATAGCCTTGGTTTTGCAAATGTGACAAAGCCATGTCCTCGGCGGCGTCGCCGAGTTGTTTGGTGGTTTTGTCACTTGTTGCCCGAAAGGTGTTCATTGAATCCTCGCTATGAAAGTGTGTTGGCTGCGGCCCAAGCGGCCTGTGCCGCTCAGGACCACCCTGGCGGCTGCCTGTATGTGCTGGCCACGCCGATTGGCAACCTGGCCGACATGGGCTTGCGGGCGCTGCACCTGCTGCACACCGCCGACCTGCTGGCCTGTGAAGACACGCGCCACAGCCAGAGCCTGTTGCGCAACTACGGCATCGACAAACCTGCCAATGCGTGGCTGGCAGTGCACCAACACAACGAAGCCAGCGCAGCCGAGCAAGTGATTGTGCGTTTGCAACAAGGCCAACGGGTGGTCTATTTAAGTGATGCAGGTACACCGGCGATCAGCGATCCCGGTGCGCGTTTGGTGGCCTTGGTGCAAGCCGCCGGCCTGAAGGTCTCCCCCATTCCTGGCGCGAGCAGCATCACCGCCTTGCTCAGCGTGAGCGGCTGCACAGGCGACGCGTCGTTTGTGTTTGCGGGCTTCTTGCCCAGCAAAGCCCTAGAGCGACAAACCGCCATCCAGGCCATGGCGCAAGAAGCACGGGCCCAGGTTTTTTTAGAAGCACCGCACCGCATTGAGGCGGTTGCCAACGACCTGGCAGCGTTGGGCGAGCGGGCATTGAGCGTTGGCCGCGAACTCACCAAGCAGTTTGAAGAGGTGGCCGTCATGCGTGCCGATGCGTTCAGCGCGTGGCTGTCCGCCTCGGCTCAGCGCAGCAAAGGGGAATATGCCTTGGTCTTGCATCCCTTGGCTGCGGCCGAAGCTGGCTTGGGTGAGGCCGAGCGGGTACTCGATTTGTTGCTGGCCGAGTTACCCACCAAGAGCGCGGTTCGCTTGGCCGCACAGATTTCAGGGGCTCCCCGCAATGCGCTGTATGCATTGGCATTGCAAAAAAAACCCGACGCACAGGCGTCGGGCGAGGACTGAGCGCTCGGTTTTCAGTTGTAGCGCGCTGCCATGGTGTCCAAGTCAATCGG
>CAJBOO010000003.1 GCA_903956845.1 uncultured Burkholderiales bacterium | reverse complement strand
GGCGTTTGGCATGGATTCGGGGTATTACTTGCGCAAACCCAATTTGGCGATCAGCGCGGTGTAGCGCTCTGCGTCTTTGGATTTGAGGTAGTCGAGCAATTTGCGACGACGGCTGACCATGCGCAACAAGCCACGGCGACCATGGTGGTCTTTGGCGTGGGTTTTGAAGTGAGGGGTCAGTTCATTGATGCGTGCAGTCAAAATGGCGACTTGCACTTCGGGACTGCCTGTGTCGTTGGCGGAACGTGCATTGGCCTTGACGACCTCAGCTTTGTTTAATGTTGTCATGGTGTTTTCCAAAAAATTAGACATGCGCCAACAGCCGGAAATGCCAGATGGCGTGAACCTAAAGCCAAAAGCCTTAAGCCAAAAGATTATAGCTTGGCAAGCCAGGCCTGCAGGCGCTCGGCGCCCAACCCCAATCTGGACAGGTCTTTGGAGGCAAAACACCAGCGCAACCACCCCTGGGCTTCAGGCGCGAAAGCGCTGCCGGGCGCCAGCCCCAACCCAGCCTCAGCCACCAGCCGCTTTGCGGTGTGCAAGTCGTCTGGGTGTCCTGGCAGCTTGAAAAACAGGTACATCCCGCCATCGGGCAGGCTCAATTCCAAACCCGGCACCTGACCCAGCGCCTCAAACAGGCTGTCTCGGCATTGATGCAGGTGATCCACCAGCCTGGGGGTGACTTCATCAGCCCGATGGAGAGCGGTCAAGCCGGCTTTTTGCACAAAGGTACTGGCGCAGGAGGTATTGAACTCAATCAGTTTGCCGATGTGCTCGGTCATGGCCTGGGGCATGACCAACCAGCCTAAGCGCCAACCCGTCATCAAAAAGCTTTTGGAAAAGCTGTGGGCCACGACCAAACGGTCTTCTGCCGTGCTGATGTCCAAAAAGCTGGGCGCACAATGGTTGTGGCTGGGCAAGTAGTAGAGGTTTTCATAGACCTCGTCGGCCAATATCCAGGTACCCGTTTGGCGGCAATGGGCCAATAAAGCGAGTTGTTCTTCGCGAGTGAGGGTCCACCCGGTGGGGTTGTTTGGTGAATTCAGCACCAGCAATTTGGTCTCGGGCGTGATCTGCAACAACAATTGCGCCAAGGGCAACGTCCAACGACCCTGCCTCGGCACCAGAGAAACCGTGTGCAACTGAGCACCCAAAATCACAGGTTGAGCAGTGAGGTTGGGCCACACAGGGGTCACGACCACCACTTGATCACCGGCATCGATCAAAGCTTGCATGGCCAACATCAAGCCACTCACGCCGCCAGAGGTCACTGCGATGCGGTCAAGCTCCATGTTCGCGCCATGTCGTCGTGTCATCTCAGAGGCAACAGCCAGTCGCAACTCGGGCAACCCCAGGTTGTGCGCATAAAAAGTATCACCCTGAGCCAATGCATCGATGGCCGCTTGTCGAATGAAATCAGGCGTGGCCTCGTCGCTTTCACCAAACCAAAATGCCAACACATCACTGCGGCCAATGCCCGCATTGGCCACTTCGCGGATTTTGGAGGCGGACAAATCCAAGATGCTTTGGCGCAGGGTCATCGTGCGGGTCGACTCATTTGACACGTGGTGGGTTGCGCCACCTGAGACGCCGTGAATTGCTGAACAATGCGAAAGCCAAACCCAGAGCCTTCAATATCAAAAGGCACGCCTGGTTGGCCTTGGCGGTCCATCACACCCACCACCAATGGCTGATGGAGTTGGTGATCTGCCGCACGCATGCTCACCGCCTGACCATACCGCTGCAGTTGCACCTGCTCGAGGGCGTATGCCACAGCCACCGCATCGACAGAACCCGCTTTTTCAAGGGCCAGAACCAGGGCCTCCACCATCACATGCATGCGCAAATGCGCGTAGTCATCTGCGGGGAGTGGGAAACGCTTTTTGAACCCCTGGTAGAACTGCAAGGAACCCTCACCAGGCACATTGGGCATCCAATCAGCCACGGCATACACATTGCCTACTCCCGCTTCACCCATGGCAGCTGGTGCGCCCAGCGCGTTGCCATAAAACGTGTAGAACTTGCCCGTGAAGCCCGTGTCTTGTGCCGCTTTGACCAGCAAAGTCAGGTCATTGCCAAAGTTGCCTGTGATGACCGCTTGTGCGCCGCTTGCCTTGATTTTTTGCATGTAGGGCAAAAAGTCTTTCACCCGACCCATGGGATGCAACTCGTCGCCCACAATGTCAATCTCAGGGCGCTGCAGAGTCAATTGTTTGCGCGCTTCTTTCAGCACGGCTTGGCCAAAACTGTAGTCCTGCCCGATCAAATAGATTTTCTTCAAGGCCTTGTCGTTTTTCAAAACGCCCATCAAAGCCTGCATGCGCATGTCAGCATGCGCATCAAACCTGAAGTGCCAAAAACTGCAGCGCTCATTGGTCAGCGCAGGGTCTACCGCAGCGTAATTCAGCAGCAAGGCTGCTTGCTGTGGATGGCGTTCATTGTGCTTTTGCAGCCCTGAGAGCAAGGCCGAGGCCACGGCAGAACTGTTACCTTGCAAGACAAACCTGGCGCCCTCTTGTGTGGCCGCACCCAGCATGGCCAATGCCTCATCAGCCTGCCCCTTGCTGTCATAGCGGACCAACGCCAATGCATGTGCGCCCAGCTTGAGGCGAACGCCTCCGCGTTGGTTGACCCGCTCGGTGGCCAACAAGACGTTGCGATACACCACTTCGCCAGTGTTGCCAAACGGACCACTCAAGCCTTCAATCAAGGCGAGCTTGATCACCGGCGCATTGCCAGGCAGGGGGCCTTCCTCGGCTTGAACCGCTCGGGCGGTGAAACCAAAGACAACAGCTGCCAAGCAAGCGAATAAAGGATGTTTCATGGACAGGGCTTTACACAACAGAAGTGTGTTGCGCCAAGGGCCAACGAGGCAACACATCAAAGGCATAGTGGTGATCTGCTTGTTCCACACCGGCGCCCAAACGCATGGCTGCGGCCATGGCGATCATGGCCCCGTTGTCGGTGCACAAATCAGCTTCTGGGTAATGCACTCGGGCGCCTTGTTTCAAGCAAGCCGTTTCCAATTGCGCCCTCAATGTGCGGTTCGCTCCCACACCACCCGCCACGACCAAGCGTTTCAGTCCTGTTTGACTCAATGCCCGCATGGATTTTTTGACCAAGACTTCCACGATGGCTGCCTGGGTAGAAGCAGCCAGATCCGCTTTGCGCGCAGGCAGTTCATCCCCTAGCTTTTGACATTGCGTGAGAACAGCCGTTTTCAAGCCAGCGAATGAAAAGTCCAAATTCGCTTGGTGCATCAATGGCCTGGGTAGCGGGAATGCATCCGCACGACCATCAAGGGCCAAAGCCGCCAAAGCAGGGCCGCCTGGATAACCCAAACCCATGAGCTTGGCACTTTTGTCGAAGGCTTCGCCGGCAGCATCGTCAATGGTTTCACCCAACAAGGTGTATTGCCCCACCTGATCGACCTGCATCAATTGCGTGTGCCCACCAGACACCAGCAAAGCGACAAAAGGAAACTCAGGCGGGTCTGCGCTCAAAAAGGGCGACAGCAAGTGGCCTTCCAGGTGGTGTATGCCGATCACCGGTTTGCCCAAACTGGCAGCCAAAGCACACGCGGTGCCGGCGCCGACCAACAATGCACCCGCCAAGCCTGGGCCGCGGGTGAAGGCCACGACATCAATGGCGCTCAGCGGCTGTTTGGCCTGTTGCATGACCTGGTGAATCAGCGGCAACACACGGCGAACATGGTCTCTGCTGGCCAACTCTGGCACCACCCCGCCATAGGCCTCGTGCATGGCTGCTTGGGTGTACAAAGCCTGCGAAACCAAGCGGGGCAAGGGGTCACCGGCCTGGGTTTGCACCAAAGCCACGCCTGTTTCGTCACATGAAGATTCGATGCCCAATAACCACATGCGCCTGAGTTTAGCGACCCGTGAATCGGCTCATAACTGAAAGTCATCAAACATGTTTCACAATCTGGACATGGGCATCAGTCACTTCATCAAAGAAATCGGTCGCGGCAAAGAAGGTGCCCGTCACTTGACGCGTGCCCAAGCCCATGCCTTGATGGGTCAGGTTTTGGATGCCCAAGTCTCTGATGTGGAATTGGGCGCCTTTTGTGTGGCCATGCGAATCAAGGGCGAAACATCCGAAGAAATGGCTGGCTTTTTGGACGCGACCCATGAGCGTTTGCAGTTGATTCCGAACCCAAACAAACAACCCGTGATTGTTTTGCCCAGCTATAACGGTTCCCGTCGTCTGCCACTGCTGACCCCCTTGCTGGCAATGATGCTGGCCAAGCAAGGTTTGGGGGTGGTGATCCATGGCGGCAACACCGAAGACGAACGTGTTGCAACCGCTGATGTGGTTCGGCATCTGGGCTTGCCTGTGTGGTCAACGGTTTCGCCCATCCAAGCGGGTGAAGTGGTCTATGTGCCTACAGAGTTATTGCATGCTGGTTTGTGGCAACTGCTTCAAGTCAGACGCCAAGTGGGTTTACGCAACCCGGGCCACAGTTTGGTCAAGCTGATGAATCCTGTTCATGGCCCCAGCATCCGTGTGTCGAGTTACACACACCCAGAATACGCCCTCTCCATGCGTGAAACCTTGGAAATGCTGCATGCCGATGCCATGCTGTTGCGCGGAACAGAAGGCGAACCGGTTGCCGACCATCGGCGCTCACCCCAATGGCTGACTGTGCGTCAAGGCCAAGTGCAGCCCCAAGACACTGAGCACCCCAACAGCGTCGAGTGGTCGAATTTGCCGATGGGACTGGATGCAGCAAACACAGCCGAGTTGATCAACGACATTCACCAAGGCAAGCTGGCCATGCCCTTGCCTTTGCAGTGGCAAGCTGACCACTTGTGCGCCCTGGCCAAGGATTGCACCGAACCATGAGAACCCCTCAACCCTTTGTCACCTTGGTAGGCGCGGGTCCCGGTGACCCTGAGTTGCTGACATTGAAAGCCGTCAAAGCTTTGCAACAAGCCAGCGTGGTGTTGGTGGATGATTTGGTGCATCCCGATGTGCTGGCACATGTCTCACCCCATGCCCGAATTGTGCATGTGGGCAAACGCGGCGGATGTCAATCTACCCCGCAAGCCTTCATTGAAAAACTCATGGTGCAAGAGGCTTTGGCTGGTGAAAATGTGGTGCGCCTCAAAGGTGGCGATCCCCTGATTTTTGGACGAGGCGGTGAAGAACGCGCCCACCTGCTGGCTCAAGGCATTGAAGTGCGCATGGTCAACGGCATCACAGCCGGCGTCGCTGCAGTGCAAGACCTGGGCGCCGCCCTCACCCACCGTGCACATGCCCATGGGGTTGTCATGGTCACTGGCCACGCCACAGACAAAGGCCTCTTGCCACCCGTTGATTGGGCCGGTTTGGCCCATGCCGCCCATGCCTCTCATCTAACACTTGTGATTTACATGGGTGTTCAAAATGTGGCCACGATTCAACAAGGCTTGCTGATGGGCTTACCGCCTCACACACCGGTCGCCCTGGTGGAAAATGCCAGCCATGCCCAAAGCAGGCAGGCGCATGGCACACTTCACCAATTGCAAAACCTGTTGACCCAATCCCAGATCAGCAGTCCTGCCATCATCATCGTGGGAGATGTGCTGCGTGCGATGGCGGCGGTTCAAACTGCACCTGAGACCAAGCAGGCCTGAGCCAAACCCCTGACGGGCGGCTCGGGGGATAATCGCGTTTTTGCTTGCAACGGAAACACGACATGGACGCAGAACGCATCAATACCATTGGCAACTTGTTGGTCGACTTGGGTGCCCGCACCCTCGATCTACGGGGGTATCTTTGACTACGATGCCAAATCAGAACGGCTGAGAACCGTCAACGCATCCCTGGAAGACCCTACGGTCTGGAATGACCCCAAAAAAGCCCAAGAACTGGGCAAAGAAAAAAAATCCCTCGACGACATCGTGCTGACCTTGTCCCGCTTGGGCCAAGAAATCGAAGACAACACAGAGTTGTTTGAGATGAGCAAAGCCGAAAACGATGAAGCTGGCTTGATCACCATCTCCGACGACACAGACCGCATCCTGGGTGAAATCGAAAAGCTCGAATTCCGCCGTATGTTCAACAACCCAGCTGACCCATGCAACGCGTTTTTGGACATTCAAGCAGGCGCAGGTGGCACCGAAGCTTGCGACTGGGCCAGCATGCTGTTGCGTCAATACCTGAAATACGCTGAACGCAAAGGCTTCAAAGCCACCTTGGAAGACGAATCGGCAGGCGATGTGGCCGGTATCAAAGGGGCCACCTTGAAGATCGAAGGTGAATACGCATTTGGACTGCTGCGCACCGAAACCGGTGTTCACCGCTTGGTACGCAAGTCGCCCTTCGATTCCGCAGGCGGAAGGCACACCAGTTTTGCCAGCGTGTTTGTCTATCCCGAAGTCGATGACTCGATTGAAATTGACATCAACCCTGCCGATGTGCGAACAGACACCTTTCGTGCCAGCGGCGCAGGCGGGCAGCACAACAACAAAACCGACTCTGCCGTTCGTTTAACCCACATACCCACAGGCATCGTGGTGCAGTGTCAAGATGGTCGAAGCCAGCACAGCAACCGTGACGTGGCCTGGAAACGGTTGCGGTCACGTCTGTACGACTTTGAAATGCGCAAACGCATGGAAGCCCAGCAAAAGCTCGAAGACACTAAAACCGACGTGGGTTGGGGCCATCAGATCCGCAGCTATGTGTTGGACCAAAGTCGCATCAAAGACTTGCGTACCAACGTGGAAATCAGCAACACCCAAAAAGTACTCGATGGCGACCTCGATCCCTTCATCGAAGCTTCCCTCAAGCATGGCGTTTAACGCCCTTCCCCCTTTCCTTTTGGAGACAAACCATGTTTCGTGAAGGCCAAGCCGTGTTGACACGGCGCGAAGACTACCAAGTGCCAGCCTTTTGGATAGACAAAGTGGATTTGGTGTTTGATCTCGATCCAGCCAAAACCCGCGTCCTCAACACCATGCAAGTGCGGCGAAACCCTGACGTGCCGGCACAAGCGCTGCGACTCGATGGCGAAGAACTCAATTTGTCGCGTGTGTTGGTGAACGGACAGGGTTCCTCATTCAAGATGGACGGCGATGTGTTGGTGCTGGAAAACCTGCCCGAAGGCAACGACCCTTTCACCCTCGAAATCTTCACCACTTGCTTTCCACAGAAAAACACGCAACTCTCCGGTTTGTATGTCAGCCAAGACTCGTTTTTCACGCAATGTGAGGCGCAAGGTTTCAGACGCATCACGTATTTCTTGGACCGCCCTGACGTGATGAGCAGCTTCACCGTCACCTTGCGGGCCGACAAAGCCAAATACCCTGTCTTGTTGTCCAACGGCAATTTGCTGGAACAAGGTGACTTGGACGAAGGCCGTCATTACGCCAAGTGGTTTGACCCGCACTTGAAACCCAGTTATTTGTTTGCTTTGGTAGCAGGCAAATTGGTTTGCCGAGAACAGCGCATCGTGGCGCGCAGTGGCAAAGAACATTTGCTTCAAATTTATGTGCGCTCGGGGGACCTGGACAAGACTGAACACGCCATGCAATCGCTCATGGCCAGTGTGGCCTGGGATGAAGCACGGTTTGGTTTGAGCCTGGATTTGGAACGATTCATGGTCGTGGCCACCTCTGACTTCAACATGGGTGCCATGGAAAACAAGGGGCTCAACATCTTCAACACGAAATATGTGTTGGCCAGCCCAGCCACGGCCACTGACAGCGATTACGCCAACATCGAAAGCGTGATCGGTCATGAGTATTTCCACAATTGGACAGGCAACCGCATCACTTGCCGGGACTGGTTCCAGCTCTCGCTAAAAGAGGGATTGACTGTTTTCCGAGACCAAGAATTCAGTCAAGATTTGGCAGGTTCGGCATCCGCCCGGGCGGTCAAACGGATTGAAGATGTGCGCCTGCTGAGAACGATTCAATTCGCTGAGGATGCAGGCCCCTTGGCACATCCAGTCAGACCAGACAGTTATTTAGAGATCAACAACTTCTACACCGTCACCATTTATGAAAAAGGTGCGGAAGTGGTGCGCATGATGCAAACCTTGGTGGGACGAGAGGGTTTTGCCAAAGGCATGGCTTTGTATTTTGATCGCCATGATGGCCAGGCAGTCACTTGCGATGACTTTGCACAAGCGATTGCTGACGCCAGCCCCACATCCGCCTTGGCGCAACACCTCGAAGCTTTCAAACGCTGGTATGCCCAAGCCGGCACACCACAAGTGGCTGTGACCAGTGATTACGATGCGCAGAACAAGCGTTACACATTGCACTTTCAACAAAGCTGCGCTCCCACCCCGGGTCAATTGATCAAGCTGCCGTTTGTCATTCCCATCAGCCTGGGCTTGCTGAGCGCCGATGGCGTCTCACTGACCGAACCTCAATTGCTGGTGTTGACCCAAGAACATCAAACCTTGGTGTTTGAAGACATCGAGCAAGCCCCAGTACCGTCTTTGTTGCGCGGCTTCAGTGCACCTGTTCAATTGAGCTTCCAGCAAAGCGACGATGACTTGCTGACCCTGTTGGCCCATGACCCCGATGCATTCAACCGTTGGGAAGCCGCGCAACGTCTTTGCCTAAAGGCAGCGTTGCTCGCATTGGACAAATCCGGACCGGTGGAATCGCCCTTACCCGCCAACCTGATGGAAGGCTTGCGGTTGGTTTTGCGACAAGCGGATTTGGACCCTGCATTCAAAGAGTTGGTGTTGACCTTGCCCAGTGAAAGCTACATTGCCGAGCAATGCACCACTGTCGATCCCCAACGCATCCACGCAGTGCGCGAAGCCATGCGCTTGCAACTGGCGCAGGCCCTGCAAGCCGATTGGGAATGGGCCTACCACCACTACACCACCCAAGGCAGCTATCAAACCGCTGCTGCAGCTTGCGGCCAGCGTGCGTTGCGCGGCATGGCCCTGGCGTATTTGAATGTGGCCGCACACAGCCAAGCCGATGACACCTGGGCAAAAACAGCGTTCAACAACTTCGAACAGGCCAGCAACATGACAGAGCGCATGCATGCGCTTTCAGCCCTGGTGCACATTGACCACCCCCTGGCCGCGCCCGCGCTCTTGCGTTTTCACGCTTTGTTCAAGAACGAGGAATTGGTGTTGGACAAGTGGTTTGCATTGCAAGCATCTGCGAGTGGCAGCCAAACAGATGTTCTGAGCAAAGTGCGTCATTTGATGCAGCACCCTGACTTTCATATCCACAACCCCAACCGCGCTCGAAGCTTGGTGGCGACCTTCTGTGACAATGCCGCTGCATTTCACCGCAGTGATGCGGCAGGCTATGTCTTCTGGAGCGAGCGTGTCTTGGAGTTGGACAGCTTCAATCCTCAAGTAGCCGCGCGATTGGCACGCACCATGGATCGCTGGCGCAAGTTGGTCGAGCCCTACCGAAG
>CAJBOO010000002.1 GCA_903956845.1 uncultured Burkholderiales bacterium | reverse complement strand
GTGGCGACGTGAACATCGCGCACCAGGCAAAAGACTTGAAGAACTGGCGCAGCAACCAGAAAAACTCGGGCTTCTTGCCTGAGGAGCGGGCTTGGATGACACGCTTCACCACCGAAGGCGGCATGGTGGATGTGTACCGGCAACTGCACCCCGAGACCACCGACGCTTGCTACACCTGGTGGAGCAACCGGGGTCAGGCCTATGCCAACAACGTGGGTTGGCGGCTGGACTACCACTTGGCGACACCTGCTTTGGCGGCGCTGGCCAAGCAGGTGTCTGTTTACAAGGACGAGAAGTTTTCAGACCACGCGCCGGTCACGGTCAGCTATGACAGCCTGTGGTGACCGGGCGTTTGTGACATCAAGCTTCAGGCCATCAAGCCCATCAGCATCATGATCAAGCCCACGACACCTGCCAGCCAGACCAAGGTCCGTACATATTTGATGCCAACGTAATACACCGGCACAAACACCAAGCGGGCCAGCAAGAACAGCTCGGCACCTTGCAAAATCAAGGGAGACGTGGCTGCGCTGGCCATGGCCACCGAAGCCAATCCCAAAAACAAAACGAAGTTTTCTTGCGTGTTGCTGGCCGTGCGGTCCGCGCGGTGCGCCAAGGGGTTGGTGTCCAAGGGCTCTTCCCGGTTGCTCAATGAGTAATTCAAGCCGTGCAAGGTCCAGCCTTTCGCGCGAATGGTGCTGGCGGCAATGATGGTGACCCAGGTGAGGATGGTCATGTAGAGCACGATAGTCATGAGTGGCGTCATTTGATTCTTTCCAGAAGTTGAATGAGCGGCCATTATGTGGGCCAACTGACAACTGAAAACCCCTATGGACGATCCTGCAGTAATCTACGAGCATGTCGACCCCGCCCATCCTCATTCCTGAACACGAGATCGAGTTCACCGCGATCCGCGCCCAAGGTGCGGGCGGGCAACACGTCAACAAAGTCTCCAGCGCGGTGCACCTGCGGTTTGACATCCGTGCGTCTTCGTTGCCGGACGCGGTGAAAGAAAAACTCTTGGCCACCTCAGACCAGCGCATCACCTTTGAGGGCGTCATCGTCATCAAAGCGCAAACCAGCCGCAGCCAAGACAAAAACCGCGCCGAAGCGATTGAACGTTTGCACGACATGGTGGCCATTGCCGCCAAACCGGTGAAGCCTCGCCGCGCCACCCGCCCCACGCTGAGCTCACAACGCAAACGCGTGGACAGCAAGGTGTTGCGCGGTCAAACCAAAGCCACGCGTAGCAAGGTGATGGCCTGAACATGCCATCACCCCGCCATTCCACTGCTGCCACGGGAGGTTCCCCATGTTGGATGTCTTGATCATTGGCGCGGGCTTGTCCGGCATCGGGGCCGCACGCCATTTGCAAAGCAAGTGCCCTGAGAAAACCTGGCGCATTTGGGAAGCCCGCTCTCAAATGGGTGGCACCTGGGATCTGTTCCGCTACCCCGGCGTGCGCTCCGACTCGGACATGCTGACGCTGGGTTACGCCTTCAAACCTTGGGTGGGCACGACAACCATGGCCGATGGCGCCTCCATCCTGAGCTACATCCAAGACGCGGCGCATGAAACCGGTGTTGATCAGCACATCAGCTACGGCCACCAAGTCACGCATGCCGAATGGTCCAGCCTGGACGCTTGTTGGACCTTGACCGCCGTGCTGGCCAATGGCGACACTGTGCAACAACGTGCCCGCTTTGTTCATTTGTGCGGCGGTTATTACAGCTATGAAAGCGGCCATCAACCCGAGTTTGCGCAGCAAAGCGCATTCAAAGGTGCGTTGGTGTATCCGCAGTTTTGGCCGACAGGTTTAGACCATGCCAACAAACGCGTGGTGGTGATTGGCAGTGGCGCCACGGCCATCACCCTGGTGCCTGCCATGGCCAACACGGCTGCACACGTCACCATGTTGCAACGCTCGCCCTCGTATGTCGTGAGCCTGCCCAGCCAAGACCCCTTGCCCCTGTTCCTTGGGCGGTGGTTGCCAACCTCATGGGCCCACACCATCGCCCGTTGGAAAAATATTGTGCAAAGCGTTTTTTATTTCCAGCTCGCTCGCCGACAACCCGCTTTTTTGAAGCGCTATTTGGTGGGCTTGGTGGGCCAAGCCTTGGGCAAAGGCTTTGATGTGAAGACCCATTTCACGCCGCGCTACAACCCTTGGACGCAGCGGGTCTGCGCACTGCCCGATGGCGATTTGTTCAAAGCCCTGAAAGCGGGGCGTGCCAGCGTGGTGACCGACCAGATCGCGCATTTCACGGCCACGGGCTTGAGCCTGCAGAGTGGCCAAGACATCGCCGCTGACATCATCGTGGTGGCCACGGGTTTGAAGCTCAATGTGTTGGCCGACATCGCTTTCACGGTCGATGGCCACGCTTTTGTGGCAGGCGACGCCTACAGCTACAAAGGCATGATGCTGTCGGGCTTGCCCAACGTGGTGCTGACCTTTGGTTACTCGAATGCGTCTTGGACCTTGAAAGCCGATTTGATCGCGGGCTTTGTTTGTCGCCTGCTCAAGCACATGGATCAACACGCCTACCGTGAAGTGCGCCCGACACCCGCACGGCCAATGACGGCCCAACCCTTCATGGACTTCAGTTCGGGCTATGTGACCCGCAGCAGCGAGTTGTTGCCCAAGCAAGGTGACCATGGCCCGTGGCGGGTCCATCAAAATTACCTGCGAGATCTGCTGAGTTTGCGCTTTGGGTGGTTAAACGATGGGGTGCTGCGCTTCCGTCGCTCGTGAAGATGCCCGCCACGCCGGTGCGCATGATGCCGCGCTCAGCCTGTCGATTGCATGTCGCCTTCAAATTGGCCACCACGCTCGATGTCGATGTCTGCGTAAGAGAGCTTGCCCGACACCTTGCCGGTCTTGCGGATTTGCAGCAAACCTTGGCAAACCACGTCATCTTTCAACACGCCATGCACGTCGATGGCTTTGGCCCGCACCTTGCCGGCTATGTCGCCTTGCGGACCGATGTCCAGGGTATTGGCCGTGATTTCACCGGATACCTGGCCATTGATTTGTGCCAGACCAGGCACCTGGATGGAGCCGACAAACTGGACGCCTGCTGGGATGTAAACGTCGTTGGGGTGGTGGAGGGTGTCATCCATGGGGGTCAGGGGCCAGTGCAGGCGTCAGGGCTGTTTTTGAGCAAAAAAGCAGGGATGGTTTTGGCCGAGACAGGTGCCTGCGCACTTGAGCGCACGGTCTGGTTGACTTCAAGGGGCAATTCGATGCCGAGTTTTTTGGCATACAAACGCACAAACCACCACAAGGGCTGTGCGGTTTTTTTAAAAACCTCATGGCGACCCTCTTCAATCGCCTCGACTTGCTCGGCCGACAAGCCGATTTTTTTGCCCACGGCCGCGCACGACAGGTGCTGCAATTCGCGCTGGTGTTTCAACACCCGCCCAAATGCTGCCCATTGCGCTGTTTGATCGCTGGGGTTGGGCGTCATCTTGTTGCTGTGCAGAGGGTCAACATGTGCCGGAATGTGTCATTGGCTGGTGTTTTTTCACACCCCGAAATGGGGAATTGCTCACATGTTCACATGATTTTTTCTCGCTGAGTAGTTCGCAAGTATTCAGTTTTGAGTTTCTAAAAGCTTGTTCAGGATTCACAATCGCTGGCCCATGTTCCCTCTCGCCCATACAAACCTCTTCTTGTTGTTGCGTTCGTCGTTGACCGCGCGCCGCCTGAGGCCGCCAGCGGTGTGGGCTGAGCCCATCGAAATGCGCACCCCTGTGCGTGAGGCAAACGCATGAACAAAGGCGCTCAGGTCTATTTGGTCGATGACGATGACGACATCCGCTTTCATTTGACCGACTTGCTGCGCCTGTTGAATTACAGCGTGAGTGCCTTTGGCAATGCAGCTGAGTTTTTGATGGGCGCGCCGCCCATCGCGCCCGCCGTGTTGGTGCTGGACATGCGCATGCCGGTGATGAACGGCTTGGATGTGCAACAGGCCTTGAAAAGCCAGGGCTGGGGATTGCCCATTGTTTTCATCAGCGGCGAGAGCCAAAGCCAAGAAATCATCGATGCCATGAAAGGCGGAGCGGTGGATTTTTTGTGGAAACCGTTTACCCATACCCAGCTCAAAGCAGCCATCGACAAATGCCTGGCCCTTGACCAGGCTCGCAGCGATACCGAGAAACGCCTGGCGCAGGTGAGCCAACGGTTTGCCTCCCTGAGTCCTCGCGAGGTGATGATCTTCGAGCTGATGCGCTCGGGGCACGGCAACAAGGCGATTGCCTCTCTCACGGGCATCATGGCCGACACCGTGAAAAAACACCGCGCCCAGGTATTGGCCAAAATGCAGGTCGAGACCTTGGCCGATTTGCTCACCTTGTGCAAAGACTTTGCACCCCCCGCTGACCACCCGTGACTTGACCGCGAGCGGCGCAGCAACCCCTATGTGGGTGGCACCTGAACTGCCCCAACACGATCAGTGATGTGGCTGGGCTGGGCTTACCCAGGTGAGTGATCGTTTTTGATCGAACGTGGCCAGACACCCACCTTCTTTGACAGCCAATGCCAACAAATAGGCATCCGTGTTGTTCACGGGCCGAAGGACTTGCTCCCAGTAGAGCGGTTTGAATGCATGTGACATGCAAGTGGCCGCCTGCGCCACCAAGCCCTGATCATCAGCAAGCCCATCCCGCCCGCCGCGAGTAACAACAGCAGGGCTTGTTCGGGATGGTGGCTCACGCGTTCACGCACCCGCGTCAAACCACTTGGAAACAGTGATTGCGTGGTCCGCTCTGGTGTGAAGTGGGCCGCCTGCAAATCCTCTTGCCGCGAGATGCTGATCTCCTGTGCTTGTTCATCGCTGTCACGGCCAAACAAGTTGAAGTGAAGGCGCATGGTGTCGGTTTGCGCCAGCTCAGAGACCCCATCCGAAGAACCACCGCGCAACTGAAACCGACCCATCACCATCAACTGTGTGCTGGGGGCTTCAGGCGCGTTGTCATGGGCCACGACATCGACCATCATCAAAGACAGTGGCAAGGCTTGCTCACCTTGGAACAACTGAACACCTTCTTTCAGCTGCTGCCGAACCGTGCCTGCGTGGGTCACCAGCTCGCCTTTGGACAAAGCGCCGTCGCCATCATCATCAACCGCCTTGAAAGCCGACACGGGCACCGACAGCACCATGAAGGCCGCTTCACCGACGATGTTGAGCGTGCCCTGTTGTGCAGCCATCCAATGCGCTTGCGCGGATGTGATGCACATCATGCTGCCAAGACACGCCGCCACCCACCCTTTGAGCAGTCGCGTTGCAAGGGCCGTTGTCATCAGAGTTGGCCTTTCACGCAGCGCTGGAAATACGGGTAGGTGTCGGTGGCGTAGTAGTGGTAGATGCCTTGCGGGAATTCAGGTGTCACGCCGGTTCGGCCATTGCATTCGTCCAAGCCATCTGCGCCCAGCACGTATTGATAGTCTTGCGTGAAGCTGCCCATGGCGTAAAGAGTGGTCGCTGGTCGGTTGGCATCCGGGGTGGTTTTGAGGGTGTAACTGGACACCATCACCTTGATCGCGGAGGAAGCATCGTTGGCACTGCTGTAGCCGTAACGCGCATAAATGGGAAAGCCATCGGACGCCCAAGCAATCAGGGTCATGGCCTGCCCTTTGTTGAGTTTGGTCACCAAGCCTTCAGGCATGCCATGGTAGTGATACGACCCGCCGGGTTGCACATGGGCGTTGTTGCTGTCGGTGCCAAATTTGAAAGCGGTTGGGCCCATGGCTTCGATCTTCCAACTGCCGCCACCGCCTGGTCCCAGTGGGCAAGAAGTGCCCGCATCGTTGCAACTGCCTGCGGTGCCCGGATCGATTTTGATGCCATTCAAGGCATAGCCCATCGGCACACCGGGGCCGCTTTCTGCTGTTTTGGCATTTGTCCAAATGGGCGACAACGGGCCCGACGCCGACACGGTTTGTGCGCTCATGGTTTCCGGGTTGTCAGCGTTGGGAAAGGTGCCCACACTGTGGTCTGGCAGGCCATTGCCCGTCACCGTTCGGCGGGTAGCGCTGCACGACCATTGCACCACCGCGCAAGCATTCACAGAAGGCGAACTGTTGTAGACCTTGGTGGCATAGCCGCACAACACGCCACTGGTGTTGGCACTGGTGCCGGTGCCTGCGGTGGTACCCGATGAACTGTCGCCACCTGAACACGCCGTGCCCACTGTTGAAGTGTCTGAACTGCCGCAGGCGCTGAGCAACATGAGGCCCAAGGCAAGCATGCCAGTGTGAATGAATGTTGACGTCCTCATGTGCTTTCTCCTTGTTTATTTCTGGGCAGGTGCTGCCTCGTTCATGGGCTTCTTGGGCTTGCACGCCAAGGGCTTGCCTTCAGGTGCCCAGCAGTTGCCCTTGGCCTCACCCTGTTTCGCCGTGAAGCTGCAGTCGTCGCCACTTTTCAAGGACTTGCAAGCCTCGAAGGCTTCAGGGGGTGGTTTGTGGCCGCCCTCGTGGCGCGGGGCTTGTTGCGCGTTCAATGCGCTGCAAGCGGTGAGTGCGGCAACCGCCGCGGACGCGATCAGTGCGCGGATGGTTTGTTGAGAAAAATGAATCATGACTAAGCTCCCTTGAAATCAGCCAACACGGTTGTGGCTGTGAATTGATTTTGAAAAAACAATGTGGTGAAAAGATGGCGCGACCCCCACAATCTCTCCATCTTCTTGTTGACCAGATCAGGTCATGTTGTCGATCAAGCTGCCTTTGTCGTCCATGGAGCTCACCAGGTTTTTTTGCACGATTTGCATGAAACTTTTCAGGTTCTCTTCTGAAGCATCCATGCCATTGGTTTTCAACAATTTGGAAGCGCTTTGCAGCACTTTGTCAAAGCTGGTGTCCGTGGTTGTGCTGCTCGTGCTTTGACTGCTGCTGGTGGACAAGGCATCCAGCAACTCTTTCAAAAAACTGGCAATGTCCGTGCCGTCTTGGCCGCCACCCGCTGGCGGCGGTGGGGGCGGGCCGCCTTGTGGCCCCCCCGCAGGCGGCATCGATCCTTTGAGTTCCGCCAATGAACTGCGCACCGTGTCCACGCCCTGGCTGCCACCCGGGCCTTCGGCGGGCATGGCACCTTGGCCAAAAGCCAGTTGCCCCACTTGCTGCGCATTGAAGCCAGCGGCGGCCATCACCTCTTCCAAAGCGCGTCCGGGTTCAACGCCAAGTTTTTTGAACGCTGTGGTGATTTTTTTGGCGTCAGCGCTGCTGAGGTTGTTGGCATCAAATTGACTCAACACCTTGGTCATGCTTTCTTTTTGATCGGCTGAAATGCCAGCTGTGGTGCGTGGCTGTGGCATGGTTGGTAGAACGGCTTTTGAATTGACGGCGCCAATGTTGGACATGTTTTCTCCTTTGAATTTCAAAATGAATAGCCGATGGACACGGTGCCCATCAAACTGTCGGGCTTGGTGACCAAGGGGCTGTTGCGTGCATCCCCTTGCAAACTGATGGCGTTGATGCCGGTGGACACCGACACACGCGGGGTGATTTGGTGGTTGAGGTTGACGCCTGCGTTCAACTCGCTCAAGCCGCCCGAGGGTGTGTAGACCGCATGGCCGCTTGAAGCCGACTGGCTGCTGCTGACTCCCCAATAGGTTTGCATGTGGTTTTGGTTGGCCAACTTGGCACCCAGGTTCAAGCCAGCACGCCAACGCGGGGCCACGTCCAAGCTGTAGTTCACGCCCAACTCCAGCACCGCGCCCTGTTGGTTGTCACCCGCGCCATACCGCAGTGCCGACAACACACGCCAATCGTTTTGCAACTCGACCATGGCAAAGCCGGTGTATTCGAGTTGGGCATCGATACCGCCCATGCCCGCGAGTTCACCCGTGCTGGTAGCACGGCGGCCCAGGTCGGCGCCCAGTCCCAAGCCATATTGCACGCCCGGTGCTTTGGAGAAGTTGTAGGCAACACCACGGTCGGTGCCGATCATCCAGCCGTTGGCCCAGTGGTATTCCACCGACGGCATCAAAGCAAGGCCTGGACGCTTGTCGCCCGATGTGTCTGCCCGGGTTGAAGCGCCCAAGCGCAGACTGCCGCCTTCACGCGCATAAAACGGCAAGGTGGGGTCGGCACCGATGGCTTCTTGTGCCAACACAGCAGGCCCACTGCATGCCCAGATCGTGCTGACCAACAGCAGCCGCGCTGCCCAATGTCTTTGCTGCACTTGCATCTCCAGGGCACCCAGGCCGAGTTTGTTTTTCATGGTTCTACTTTCTCGAAAGGTCAAACCAAACGTTGACCGTGACAGCATTTTGAAAATCCAATGTGGTGACAATGTGGGCGCAGCCTCACAATCTGCACACATTTGATTGGCCCAATCTCTTTCCATGCGCATTCGCCTTGCCCACACCCAAACCCTGTTGCTGCTGTCCGCTGTGCTGCTGACGGTGTTGTGCATGGGCGCCTTGAACGCGTGGAACCTGCGCAATGGCTTCACCGATTTCTTGGCCAGTCGCGATGTGGAACGACTGGAAGCATTCACTGCGCTGGTGTCGACACGCGCCGAAGAAGCGGGTGGCATGGAGGCCATGACCGCGCAAGGCGTCAACATGGCGGACTTGTTCCATGCGTTTGGCGGCACCCAACAAGGGTTTGCCATTCGCCCGCCTGCACCGCCCCATGAGCGACCAGCACCCAACGACATGAACCGACCACCGCCGCACGACGGCACCGATCAAGGTGGTTTCTTTCGCCCACCGCCACGCCCCAACGACAGCAAGGACGCTTTCAAAAACCGGGTGGCGATCTTTGGTCTCAACGGTGAACTCTTGCTGGGCAGTGTGTGGCGTGCCACGACCGGGCCCGTGATCGAGCGCCCGGTGTTGCTGAATGGGCACGTGGTGGCCACGGT
>CAJBOO010000001.1 GCA_903956845.1 uncultured Burkholderiales bacterium | reverse complement strand
TGAAGTTCCTCCCCAGTGGGCTTACTTGGACAGCGAAAAAATCAAACCTTTGACCAACTTGTCCAACGACGTCACCTTGGCTGCTCGCAACTCCTTGATCGCCATGATCGACTGGTTGATGGCGACAAAAGGTTTGAGCAAAGAACAAGCCCTGGTGGTTGCCAGCGTGGCCTGTGACTTGCGCATCAGCAACGTGGTGGACGTGCCCAACTATGCCGTGACCACCATCTGCCCGATGGACATCTTCGGTAAGAAATAAACTTTCTCCGCAGTACAAAAAGAGCGAGTCACTCTCGCTCTTTTTTTTGGACAAATTGATATGCAAAGACGCTCCTTCCTATCTAGCTTAAGTCTGGCTGCCGCCTTGGGCGGGCTGCCTGCCATGGCCTGGGCCCACACGCCCTACCGTTTTTGGGATGTGTTTCGCAAGCGGAACATGCAAATCCTCACCTCTCATGCCGATTACACCGGCGACGAGACAGGCGACGCTTGGGTGGCCGTGCTGCGTGAAAACCTGCCGCTCAGCCGCGCCATGGTGAGTCGCACACTCGACTTGCGACGCTCAGCCAGTTTGCTGAAAACCAACCAAGTCAAGATGGCGGTTTTGTCTTATGAAGAGGCTCAGCTGTTATCAAATGGCAAACCACCTTATGAACAGTTTTATCCTTTGGTCCTGGAGATATTGATTGACAACGGCCAATACCTGTTAGTGACCCTCCCTGATTTGCCGCTCTACCATGGCTATTTGGTCACCACCGCTCTGATGGAGTCGTCCGACAAACTGCACCTTGTCAATCCAGGACAAGGTCGTTTTGGCATGGGTGTTCACAGTGGCGCTATGGCTGTTTACAAAGGCGAGAAACTCGCTCCACCCGAGCCGCCACCAGAGAAGTGAGCCGCACCATGACTTTGCGCCAACAACTGATCCTGACAGCACTCGGTTTGGTTTGCAGCTTCCATGCCTTTGCCCACGAATCCATTACCACCGAGGCCCGAAAAAACTATTTGATCAAGCTGCAAGAACAATTTCAAATTCAAGCGGCCAATCCGGCTGCACCCATCAAAGCCAAAGCCCTGTTTCAGTTGGGTTTGACCTTGGATGAGATACGTGACTTGTATAACGAAGACATCATCAGCCACGGTGCGGTCAATGGACTGGAGTCCACGGTGTTGCTGAATGAACTCAGCAAAGCTGGCTTCAAGATGGAGATGTCCCCCAAAATTGGTTTGTATGTGTCGCAACTGCAGTACTACCGGCAGGCTCTCCAACTGGACGACAAAGCAGCCTACGCTGATCACGCCAGGTACTTGCTGTTGAAAAACCATTTTTATGACAGCTTCTCTGACAACCCCTTGAAACCTTTTTCGCAAACGACCAAAGAACTCACTGAGTTGATCAAGATGGGTGAAAAACTGCTCAAAGCCAAAGACGCCAACATCAACCCCGAAGAGGTGAAATTCATATTGGCCATTCACTACCTACAAGCCATGCAACAGCAGCTGATTGGCAAAGAAGAAGGTCAGCGGAAATTCAAAAAGCTCTTGGCCGAGTTGCACAAAGACTATCCACAAAGTCTCAAACCGCTCACGCTCGAAGCCCTGAACCCAGGCTCATGAAAATCCAATGATTTTAAAAATGGCATCTTTCTTCCGGGGCAGCATAGCTGCATGTTTCTTGGGGCTGGTGGGCCTGGTCTTGAGTTCAGCCGCGCTTGCGCATCAAACTGGCAACAGCTATGTGACGCTCAGCGAAGTCGATGGCCGATTGCAATTGGAAATTGACTTCATTGCGCGAGATGTGGGCAATTTGCTGCAATCCCCTGCGCAAGCCAACGAGCCTGCCCCAGCCCCAGAAAAATTGCTATCTTTGCAAGAACCCATCACAGCAGTCATTCAAAAGTCATTGACCATCACCATCGATGAGCAGGTTCAGCCCTTGACCTTCATGAGTCAATCG